>JALSHZ010000044.1 GCA_026981985.1 Gammaproteobacteria bacterium
ATAGAATGATGATGCTTCTGAGGCAGGGGTTTGAAGCTAATCCCTGGATTGCCGAAAAAGCAGGAAAAATACGCAAAAACCCTGTCAAGCTTTTTTTATGGTTTTTTTGCGCTGAGTAGTTACGATTCTTCCAGGCCCGGGCAAATGTTTCCTGCACCAGGTCTTCTGTCAGCACCGGGTCGTGACACAGACTATGACCCCAGCGATAGAGGTCTTTGGTGTAGGCATGCACCAAGGCTTCAAAGCGCTTCTCTCGGTCGTGTCGAGGCAGCATCAGGCCGCGGTGTTTTGTGATGCCGGTTTGCAGCGGAAAAACAGGCTGTCCAGCGACAGTTTGCCATTGCCGTGTACGGCGAGCATCGCGAGGATAATGCCCCAGACTATATGCTGGTTGACGCCGGCGGGGGAGATGTCGGGGTATGAAAGAACGGCGACGATATTGAAAAAGAAAAGGATGACCGCCGGGGCGCGCCCGAAAAGGCCGAGTATCAGCAATGCAGGGAAAACGAGTTCTGTTACCGTGCCCATGATTGCCGCGAGCTGGGGCGGTAATAGTGGTACGTTGTATTCGTACTGAAACAGCATGACGGTACTTTCCCAGCTCTGGATTTTGACCAGTCCGGATTTCAAAAATACCCAACCCACCCAAAAGCGAGCGGTGAGGTCGATAACCGGTGCAATAAGATCCAGCAATGTATTCAGCAGGGTGTTGAGGCGGCAGAGTGCGTTCATGGTGGTTCACCTCCGGGACGGATTGTTGTTATTGGTTGATTCCGTTGTTGGGAAAAACAGCGGGGCACAACAGTCCCCGCAACAGTGCCGTGTCGGGTGGAATTCGGACCTTCTGATCGGGTATTGCTACCCTGAAAGGAGGGAACGTGAAGCGCCCGTTTTTTACCCAGGCACGGACTTTTCATGGCATGAAATCAGGCGCGTTGAATATGCTTCCATCATATTCAACGGCGAGCGACCGCTATTTTTTCTTGCTGACGACCTTGCCGCCGGCGATTTTCTCGCAGGTGCCAACAGGTACATAGACCCACTCTTCTGGATCGTTGTCAGTGGCGGCCTGGCCTGCGCAGGCATGTTTCGATGTGCCGCAGTCGTTCTTGCCAGCCGCAGCAATGCCAGCACATTTTTCCATGCCTGGCTTGCCGGCCATGGCAGGCGCGGCAAACAGCCCCATCGTGACGATGCTGGCAATAGCGGAATTCAACAGAATATCGGTTGTTTTCATTGGGTAACTCCAAAAGATAAAAAAATGGAATGATAATGAGGCTGATATCAGCCCCGGCATCCCGATCGGGTATGCCATCACTCCCGGTAATCACTACGGGAGCAGCGGCGGTGGGGGTGCAGGGATTCTGCGAATCTTCAGCGCTCGGGGAAGAGACCGGGGCAAGCGCTGAATCCTGACAAAGTATTATCTGGGAGAGAAAGTGAATATGGATGGGGCGGGAGGTGGGGAGGCTATTTCCCCTTGGGGCGAAACGCCTTGATGACGGTTTCGTCTGTTTCCAGATAGGGGCCTTCGAGCAGATCGATACAGTAGGGCACAGCGGGAAAAACGGCGTCGAGACATTCACGAATGGATTTCGGCTTGCCGGGCAGGTTGATGATCAGCGCCTTGCCGCGAATGCCGGCCGTCTGGCGCGACAGAATCGCAGTGGGAACATATTGCAGGCTGACTTGGCGCATCAGCTCGCCGAAGCCCGGCATCATTTTGTCGCAAACGGCTTCGGTCGCCTCGGGCGTGACATCTCGCAATGCAGGGCCGGTGCCGCCGGTGGTCACGACCAGGCAGCAGTCTTGTTCATCGATCATTGTCCGCAGCGTTGCTTCGATGGTGGGCTGATCGTCGGGAATCACCTGGTAAACCGGCTCCCAGGGTGAATTCAGGTATTCCTTCAACGTATCGATAATGGCCTGGCCGGACAGGTCTTCATAAACGCCGGCCGTGGCGCGATCCGAAGTGGTGACGATGCCGATTTTTGCGTTCATGTGGTCATGCCCCTGGTTGCTTCAGCAGTGGTTGAGGAAGTAACGTGCCGCTTCAACCATCTTGCGGCGCCGCAACATCAATTTGAATTTGCTACCGCCCGCCTGCTGCCACAGCACGGCAGCGCGGATGCCGCCAAGCAGGGTGGCGCGAATGTTGGCGGCAGTGTCGGGGTCGCCAAGGTGCTCCTGTTCGCCTTTGACCATGATACGCGGCCCGAGCGTGCTGATCGTATCCTGGTAGGTATCGGCCAGTTTGCCGATCACGCTTGGATGCAAAACATCATCGAAATATGCCCGCTGGCGTTCGGCGTCCTCGATGCCCTTGAGGATCTTCTCGCCCATGGCGGGTTGCTTGCGCAGCTGAGCTTCGAGGTGCAACAGGCCGATGGCATAGCGGGTGATGTCGACGGTTTCGGGGCTTGTGCTGGGATTGCTCAGTAGCCCGGAAAGCAGTGTAAAGCCGGAGCGGAGCTTCGGTAGCCCGCCATAGACCTCATCGATACTGTTCACATCGTCCTGAAACAGGCTGGCGATGATTGCCCGGCGATCGTCTTCGTCGGCGCTGCCCTCGACCGCGAGCTTGCGAACCAGCGCGCTGGCCTGAAAGACTGCCGCCAGGGCAATGGTGCGGTTCTTGTCGTTTTTCTCCATGCTTGCAGATGCCGAGTAAGGGAAAGACGAGTTTATGTGTTTTGCCGCAGATTTTCACTACCGCAGCCGTATTGCGCGCGCCCGCTTCCTGTTTCCTGTCTGCGCTCAACGGGGGTAAACTGGCGCTGGCCCAATAATCACTACGAGGATCGCAGAAATGATGAGAAACATGATGACGAAGCTGGGTAGTATGGCAGTGGTCGCTACACTGATGGCCGCTACCAGCGTTGCACAGGCAAAAGACAGCTTTATTCTGGCAACCGCCAGCACCGGAGGTACTTACTATCCTGTGGGCGTTGCGATTGCCACGCTGACAAAGGTGAAGATTCAGCCGAAGCACAAGATGAGCATGTCGGCGATCAATTCGGCGGGTTCAGGTGAAAACGTCAAACTGCTGCGCGAGCGCGAGGCGGATTTTGCGATTCTTCAGGGATTGTACGGCTCCTATGCCTGGAATGGCACCGGGCCGATCGAAAAGTCAGGCCCGCAGAAGCATCTGCGTTCGGTGACCATGTTGTGGCAGAACGTTGAGCAGTTCATCGTCAAGAAGGCGTATGCCAAGAACGGTGATATTTCCGATCTGGAGAATCTGCGCGGTAAAACACTGGCACTGGGAAAGAAGAATTCCGGCACGCTCGGCTCGAACCGCAAGATTCTCTCTAACCTTGGTTATGACATCGACAAGGATTTCAAACTGATGCACGCCGGTTACGGCCCCTCAGCCGAAGCATTGCAGGATGGCCGTGTCGATGGCATGAATACGCCGGCCGGTGTGCCGACAGGGGCTGTCACCAAGCTGTTTGCTGCTGCCGGCGATTCGGTTGCGCCGTTGCAGATGACGCCGGAACAAGCGAAAAAGGCGGATGGTGGCCTGGGGCTGTGGACGCCCTATGTGATCAAGGCTGGCACTTATCCGGGGCTGAAGCAGGACTGGAACACGATCGCACAGCCGAATTTTCTTGCGGTACACGAAGATGTGCCGGAAGAGTTCGTTTATCTGCTGACCAAGAATATTTACGAAAACCTTCCTTTCCTGCAGGCTATCCATAAGGCAACCAAGGCGATGGCGCTGGAAAAGGCGCTGGCCGGTTTGCCGGTGCCATTGCACCCAGGTGCCGCCAAGTATTATCAGGAAGCCGGTATCAAGATTCCTGATCACCTGCTCATCAAGAAAATGGTCGCCGACAACGCACAGTAACCGTCACCTGCCGCGGTGGGCTGGAATGTGGTCTCCGCCCACCGTGGCAATAACCTGAACTGTTCAATGGCTAAGGCTGATTCCGCCTGGAACCGCATCCCACCGAGTATCCAGACCGAAGTCGATTCCGTTCGTGCCAATCGCGCGGTCTATGTGCTTGGTGTCGTGATTGCGGCTGCACATCTCTGGTTCAACAGCTTTGGCAATGTCGATGTGCAGGTGCAGAATATTCTGCACTTTGCCGGCTTTGTCCTGATGTGTGCCCTGATCTATCCGTTGTCTCATTTTTCCGTGCTAAGACGGTTGGATATCGCTTTTGCGTTGCTGGTGGCTGTAAGTGCCGTTTATCTGATCTGGGCAGCCGATGCGATTTATGATCGCGGTGTCACGCTGATCTTGCCTGACTGGATTGCCGGCATCGTCGTTATTCTGGGCGCCATCGAATATACCCGGCGTGCCACGGGCTGGATTATTCCGCTTCTGATTGTCATCTCCCTCAGCTACATCACCTGGTGGGGGGCGTTGATTTCTGGCGTTTTCAGTTTTGGTGGGCTGCGTGTGGAAACAATGCTGTTTCGCAGCATCTATGGTGACGATGCACTGTTTGGCAGCATTGCCCGTATTTCAGCCACCTTTGTCATCGTGTTTATTATTTTCGGTGCCTTTTTGTTGCGCTCTGGTGCGGGTGATTTTGTCGTCCATCTGTCACGCGCCGTGGCGGGCCGGTTGATTGGTGGGCCGGGTATTGTCGCTGTGCTCGCTTCCGGCCTGACCGGCACCATTTCCGGTTCAGCAATTGCCAATACCGCTTCGACGGGGGTTATCACCATTCCAATGATGAAGCAGGCGGGATTTCCGCCCAAGTTTGCGGCAGCGGTAGAGGCCGCTGCTTCCACTGGCGGGCAGCTGATGCCGCCGATCATGGGTGCAGGGGCTTTTGTCATGGCCAGCTATACCGAAATTCCCTATGCCACGATTGTCGCGGTAAGTTTGCTTCCTGCCGTGCTCTATTTTTTCTCGCTCGCTTTCTATGTCCGCTTCGAGGCCTTCAAGCAGGGGATGGAGGTTTACACTGACGGTGCGGAGCCTTTGCTGCCGCTGATATTTCGCGAGGGGCTGTCATTCATTCTCCCGGTCGGGTTATTGGTCTGTTTGCTGGTGAGTGGTTTTACGCCGGTCTATGCGGGCGTGATCGCCATCGCTGCCGTGGTCATCAGCTCCTGGTTTACGCCAACGAAAATGGGCGTGCGCGCCATTTTCGATGCGCTGGCGCTGGGCTCGCGCAATATGGTAATGACGGCAATTCTGCTGTGTGCCGTGGGGCTGATTGTCAATGTGATCGCCACCGCAGGCATTGGCAATACCTTTTCTTTGATGATCAGTGAATGGGCAGGCGGCTCATTGCTGATTGCGATACTGCTGGTGGCGGTGGCATCGCTGGTATTGGGCATGGGGCTGCCGGTCACCGCATCATATATCGTATTGGCGACGCTCTCGGCGCCTGCACTTTATCTGCTGATGGCGAATGCCGAATTGGCGCAGGCATTGGCGGTGGGGAATCTGCCGGAGGAAGCTAGGGCGATTTTCATGCTCGCCTCGCCGGAAGTGCTGCCGTTGCTCGACAATTTGTCGCTGGCGCAGGCCAACGAGTTGATCGCCAAGCTGCCGGCCGAAACACTGTCGTTGTTGCAACCACTGCTGATCGATGAAGCGCAGTTGACAATGACCCTGTTGGCAGCGCATCTGATTATTTTCTGGTTGTCGCAAGATTCCAATGTCACGCCGCCAGTCTGCCTCTGCGCCTTTACCGCCGCTGCGATCGCCCGCACGCCACCGATGGCAACTGGCTTTACCTCGTGGATGGTGGCCAAGTCACTGTATATCATCCCGTTGCTGTTTGCCTATACGCCGCTGGTAACAGGCGATTGGTTGCAGGCGCTTGAAACCGGCCTGTTTGCATTGGCGGGCCTGTATGCGTTTGTTGCTGCGCTCAAGGGGTGGCAGGTGGTCAGATTGTCGTTGCCCCAACGGCTGCTGATGGTGATGCTCGCCCTGGTACTGCTGTGGCCGCTCGACCGGATGCTGCATCTGGCTGCCCTGGTGCTGCTGCTGATTTTCGCTTTTTTATTGCACCGCAAACGCGTCGCCTTCGCGGCTGCGGCGGCGTAATCGATGGCGGGGGATGAAATCACGCTGTCGAGCCCGTTGCTGATGCTCAAGGGTGTTGGCCCCGGCCTGCAGGAAAAGCTGAACAAGCTGGGCCTGAAGACAGTTGCCGATTTGTTGTTTCACCTGCCGCTGCGCTATCAGGATCGCACCCGGATCTATCCGATCGGGACGTTGCAGGATGGCATGGAAGTCGTTATCCAGGGCGAAATAGAACGTACCGAGGTGGTCTTTCGCCGCCGTCGGATGATGCTGGTGCGGGTTGCGGATGGTTCCGGTTCGATCTTGTTGCGCTTTTTTCATTTCAGTGAAAAACAGCGTCAGGGGTTACGCGCTGGTGCGTTGATCCGTTGTTTTGGTGAGGCGCGTATTATTGCCGGAAGCCCGGAAATGGTGCACCCCGAATATCGTGTGAATCCAACGGCTGATGGCGCGGAGGTCGAGGAATATCTGACGCCGGTCTATCCCGCCACTGATGGTGTGGGCCAGACCACCTTGCGCCGTCTGGTTGATCAGGCGCTCAATCATGTTGAGATTGTTGCAGAATTACTGCCGCCGGAACTCCTTACGGGCAATCAGCCAGCACTGGCCGATGCGCTGCTCTATCTGCATCGCCCACCGCCCGAGGCACAGCTCGAACTGTTGCGCGAGGGCATGCACCCGGCCCAGCAGCGGCTGGCATTCGAGGAGCTGCTGGCCCATCAGCTCAGTCTGTTGAAAATACGAGCCAGCGCCAAACAACACCGTGCGCATGCTTTGCTGCCCAAGGGCGAACTTGCGCGCCGGTTCCTGGATGCATTGCCATTCGACCTGACCGCCGCGCAACAGCGTGTCGTTGGCGAGATTGAAAATGATCTGCGGCAAGGCCAGCCGATGATGCGGCTGGTGCAGGGCGATGTTGGCAGTGGCAAAACCGTGGTGGGGGCATTGGCCTGTTTGCAGGCTGTCGAAGCCGGGTTTCAGGCAGCCGTGATGGCGCCGACGGAAATTCTGGCGGAGCAGCACTATCGAAATTTTTCCCAATGGTTCGAGCCAATGGGTCTGACCGTCGCGTGGATTTCCGGCAAGCAGAAAGCGGCGCAACGCCGAGAAATGCGCGCCTTGATTGCCGCCGGGCAAGCGCAGCTGGCGGTAGGCACCCATGCGCTGTTTCAAGATGATATCGAGTTTCAGCGCCTCGCCTTGGTTGTCGTCGATGAGCAGCATCGTTTTGGTGTGCATCAGCGCATGGCGCTGCGGGAAAAAGGGGCGTCAGCCGGTAGCGCGCCCCACCAGCTCATCATGACCGCCACGCCGATTCCCCGCACCCTGGCGCAGACCGCCTACACCGATCTCGATCTGTCGATTATCGACGAGCTGCCGCCGGGCCGAAAGCCCGTGACGACGGTGGCACTGCCGAACGACCGTCGTGCCGATGTGGTCGAGCGCGTCGCCAATGCCTGCCGGGCAGGGCAGCAGTGTTACTGGGTTTGCACACTGGTGGAAGAATCAGATGCGTTGCAGTGTGAGGCCGCCGAAGTCACCCATGCTGGCCTGCAAGAGGCGCTGCCCGATCTCAATGTCGGCCTGGTGCATGGGCGCATGAAGCACGCCGAAAAAGAACAAGTCATGACTGCCTTCAAAGCTGGCGAGCTGCATTTGCTGGTGGCGACAACGGTCATCGAAGTGGGCGTGGACGTACCCAATGCCACACTGATGATCATCGAAAATGCCGAGCGCCTGGGGCTGTCACAACTGCATCAACTGCGCGGCAGGGTGGGGCGCGGCAGCGGCAAGAGCAGCTGCGTGCTGCTATATCAGGCACCGTTGTCGCAAAGTGGCCGCCGCCGTATCAAGGCGATGCGCGAAACCAGCGACGGTTTTGCCATCGCCCAGATCGACCTCGAACTTCGCGGTCCCGGTGAAATCCTGGGGGTTCGTCAGACCGGCCTGATGCAATTTCGGGTCGCAGACATCATTCGTGACAGTAGCCTGATTCCGGCCGTTGGCAACGCTGCGCAACGGATTGTTTCGCAGTATCCGGAAAAGGTCGATCCGCTCATCCAGCGCTGGATTGGTGACCGGTTGCAATATCGAGAGGTCTGATCGCAGCTTGCTGTTAGCGGGTATCTGAACTATAGGTTACAAAGAGCGGAGATAAGAAATCATATTGCCCACCGGCAGAAAATTATCAGGAGGATTGGGATGTTTCGCATGCTGCTGCTTGCCGCGGTCGTTGCCAGCTTGCCGGGTTGTGGTGCAGAAACCGCGGCACTGGCATCCATCGGCTATATTGCCCCAATCGGTGGTGATTTCACACTCGATACCGACCCTTCCACACCGCAGCTTGAGCGTGGACAGCGCAGTCAGGTGATCAATATCCAGATCGGTCCGGCTTGGGATCAATTCTACGACACGGAATTCGAGGTCACAGGAACCACTGATGTCGACGATCTCAGCAAGATCTGCCCGCAATTTACTGGCCTGGTGGCAGAACGCAATATGACAGCATTTGTACCCGCGACAGGGAAAGTCTGTTTCAAGGCAGACTTCGACAACGAAAGTACGCTCATACTCGATGATGGGCGCCGACTGTTGCGGAATTTTCCGGTGAACCTCGATGCTGGATCATGGGTCAACGTGAATGATGGCAAACAGGTGTTTCGCTTCGATCAGGTGGTCGGAACGGTTTTTTCAGGTTGTGAGCTGAAGGTGGGTGCTGTCACGCCTGTTCTTGGCGAATTTATTGCCGCTGATATCGACAATGGCGTTATCGCATCGATCAAATCGCTGGCTGTTCAGCGTGCGGCAGGTGCAAAAACCTATTCTGGCACGTTTGAGGGCGCGTCTGGAATACGCCTGCGCTTGGGGAAAGAAGAAATTCTGCTGCAGCGGCAGATGGCTGAGCCAAGCTGTGCAGCGGGGTGAGGGGATTTTTGCGATGATCGGGTTGCCGCCGGTTACAGTAGCTGGTGTCACAATTCCCGCTCGATTCTCTCCACCAGGCTCGCCGAAAGGCGTGTCATCTCATGCAGTGCATTGTCCACCTTTTCCAGTGCAACCTTTTTGGCAGCATCGAGTTTCCTGATCTCATCGAAGCTCAGCGCATCCGAACCTGCATAGAAATTCAACGCTTCACGCACGTCGTTCAGTGCGTATATCTGGCCACGATATACCTCTTTTTCGATGAAGCCGATCAGTTCACAGCAGTCCTCGCCGAGGTTGCGTCCCCAGTGCGCTTTTACCTTGCGGCAGTGCGCCGGTAATCGTTGTATGAAATCGGTGGAATAGGCATTGTATTCATCGACGGTTGCGGCAATCAGGTTGAAGGCTTTGGCATTCGTGGCCAGCACTTTCACGCTATCCCCCATGGCCGCATGCAGCTTGTAGGCAATTTCCTTGTAGGCAGTGAGATCGCGATTCAAATCGGCGAGAAAATCGGCTGGTGCATCGGCGGTGGGTGTGTTGAAGTGGCGACTGATCTGGGCGAACAGGTTTTTGCTGATCTCTCTTGCGGTGTTTTCCAGTCCTGTTGCGGAGTGGTCGAAGGCGGTGAGGTAGAGGCGATCGGCTAAAGGTCCATGTTCGATTTCAGCGCGAATATCGTCGAGTAAGATTGGCAGTACGAAAATTCGCTGTAGTTTCTGTTCGCGTTCCAGCGCCCAGGTGAATTCCCGGCTTACCCAGTCTGACTGCATTGCATGATGGCTGAGAAAGACCAGTACGAAGTCGCTCTCTTCGTGAATAGCTTTTTCGATCATCCGCGGGAAGCGGGCACCAAGGTCGAGTTCATCCTCGTCGAGCCAGACCTGGACATGCCGCGGCAGGCAGTCGCGGATCTTGCGTACCTGCGCCTTGTCTTCGCTGGCGTGACTGAGGAATACTTTCATGATCCGTGAGCATACAGCATGGGGAAAAGAGTAGCGTAGGGCGGCCAGCGCAGGCTGTAATCAGGAAAATGTCTCGTTCAGATGTGGGGCGTTGATGCCGCTTCGGGTTATGCCCCGACCACCTTGAGTGTTTGCCGCTGCTGCTTTTCCAATAGCGCCCTGAATTCTTCGCCGCTGATGGGTGGGCTGAAATAGTAGCCTTGGATCAATTCAACACCGCGTTCGCGAAGAAATCTCAGCTGGCTCTCTGTCTCAACCCCCTCGGCGACGATATCGAGACTCAGGCTTTTTGCCATTGCAATTATGGCGCTGACCAGTACTTCGTCGCTGGCGTCGCGTCCGATGTCGTTGATGAAGGCGCGATCGATCTTCAACAGTTGTAGCGGGAATTTTTTCAGATAACTGAGGGAGGAGTATCCGGTGCCAAAATCGTCTAGTGCCAGCAGTATGCCACGCTCACGCAGGGCGTTGAGTATCCGCAATGGATTTTGCGAATCCTGAATCAGCAGGCTTTCGGTAATTTCCAGTTTCAGCGCATCCGTGGTCAGGCTGCTGCTCTCCAATGCTGCATCGACACAGTCGAGAAGGTCGCCGTTTCGGAACTGGCGTGATGAGACATTGACTGAGACGAAGGCGTTTCTTTCATCGATTTGTGGCCACATAGCGGCCTCACGACAGGCTTCGTTGAGTACATATTGGCCGATATCTTGAATTAGGCCAAGACTTTCTGCAATCGGAATAAATCGATCGGGAGCGACCCGCCCCAGCTCGTCGCTGTTCCAGCGCACCAGTGCTTCGGCGCCGACGATGTGTTCTCCTCCCGGATGGAGTTCGATAATGGGTTGGTAAACCAGGCTGATTTCGTCGTTGTTCAATGCGCGACTGAGATGGCTGGCAATGATCATTTGTTCCTCGGCCACGATCCGCATCTCCTCGGAGAAGAACTGATAACCGCTGCGGCCCATTTGCTTGGCCTGGTACATCGCTGTGTCGGCGCTTTGCATCAGCGTTTCGACATTATCTCCGTCGCCGGGATAGATGCTGATACCGACGCTGGTGGTAGAGTGGACGCGCCTGCCAGCGACATCGAAGAGGCGTAGAAACTCGCTCACCAGTCGTTCCGCGATTGCCCCGGCCTCTTCTGGTGAGTCGATATCTTCCAGTAACACGAGAAATTCATCGCCGCCCAGTCGAGCGGCGCTGTCGGTCTTGCGCAACACGGATTGGATTCTTGCGGCGGCTTCTCGCAGCAGTTCATCGCCGGCGCTGTGGCCAAGGCTATCGTTGATGCTCTTGAAGTTGTCGAGGTCAAGGAAAAGTAATGCCATTGGGCGGTCATTACGCTGGGAGCGGCGCAAGGCACGCTCGATGTGATGGGTCATGTAGTGGCGGTTGGGCAGCCGGGTCAGCGGATCCTCATTCGCCTGTTTCTGAAGTTTCTCCTCATAGGCGTTCCGTTCAGTGGTATCGAGTGCGGTGGCGACGATGATGGGTGGGTTTTCCTGCCGCGAGAAAATGAAAGCGAACTTCGACGGGATAGGTTTTGCCATTGTGGCGGATGTGGCGGCCGCGATAGAAGGTGAAATCCTTTTGCTGATGCATCATCGGTGTCAGCAGCTTGCGGATGCCGTCTTCAGTCAATTCTTCGAATATTTCCGGTAGTGTCATCCCCAGCATGTCCTCCGCTGCGTAACCCAGACTGGAGAGCGCCCGGGTGTTGACCTGAAGAAAACGTAGCGTGTGGGCATCGACGACGTAGATTTCATTGGAGCTGTCGTTGAGGATGCGGCCAAGGCGGTTGTCGAGTTGCTGTTTCTCGCGCTGTAGGTTTGCGAGCAGTTCGCTGTTCTCATGGCGTAGCTGTAATGACGAGACCAGTGTGTTGTGGTATTTGCGGCCAAATACGATGAGTGTTCCGAGTAGTAGTAGTTCAAGCATTCCGCTGGTGATCAGGATCGACTCGTTCCCGAGTACTGAGCGGATGGCCATTGGTAGGATCAGTGCGATAAGGAACGTGGCACCGGAGAAGAAATCCTGCAGCGTGACCAGTGCACCAGTACCGACTCCGATCAATAACGCCAGAGTAAATGCTTGGTAGGAATCCATCTGGCCGTTCCAGAAGACAAGACTGATGCTACCGAAGACCGAGGCGGTGGCTACGATAGTCGCTCGGAAGGCGAACAGCCACTTGCTGGGATTGGTTGGCGGTGTTTTATAGCGCAGATAGCTTCGCGCGAGAACGAGGCGTGATAGCGATGTCAGGAGGAGTACAGCCAGCCAGGTCAGCAGCGCATCCAGAGGGTAGTGTGATTGCATCACATAGACATAGCCGCTGGAAGACAGCAGTAGCGCCAGTGCGTTGAGCCAGGCGCCACGAAATATCAACTCCAGGTGTTCATGCAGGATCTTTCGCTGGATATCGTCGCTGTCTTGGGTAGTGGCAGGGTTGTTATTATTGATTGGGTGCACGGGCGTCCAGTCCTGTGATGTTTCAATGGCCTCCTTGGTTATCGGCCGCCGGCGACAGCTCTGAATCCCGTTGGTCGTCTATTTCGTCAGTGGTAGCAGGTCGTCAATGCCTTGCTGCGATATCTTTTTTGCGGCCAGTGCTGTGGCATAGTGCACCGCATCTTCCAATGTGCGACCGGTGCTCAGTGCATGAATCAAGCCGGCATTGAAACAGTCACCGGCGCCGATGCTGTCGACCACTCGTGACACAGGCAGCGCTGGTACATGTGTCGGATCGCTGCCTGGGTCGCAGAACCAGGCGCCGTCCTGACCCCAGGTACAGGTGAAACGCTGTTGCGGGTATTGTTGCGCGAGTGCTTGCAACAGACTGCGAGGATGATCATGGCCAGCTGCTTCAGCCCATGGGCGTGAGAGCATGACGATATCGGCGAACGGGAACAGTGATTCCAGGCCATCGCGGGGTTTTTCCGCTTCGATGGAGATGTGCTGTTGGCGATCCGGCGGCCGTCGCATCAATGCTTTTCCTAGTGCCATGACATTGCGCCCCTCGAAATGAAGCCAGTCGAACCGCTCATCGATAGCCTGCTGAATCTCGCTGGCGGGCAGTTCATCGAGATCACGGTAGTGAACAATGGTGCGTGAGCCATTGTGCTTATTGAGCATAATATAGGAGGTGGGTGTTGCACCCGACAGCCGCAGGCAGTGCCTGGTGTTGACCCCGGCTCGCGTCAGTTCGTCGAGCAGCCAGTCGCCGTGTGCGTCGTCGGCTACTGTGCTGGCCAGCGTGACCTCATAGCCATGTTGCGCCAGCACCCGGGCGGTATTGGCGGCATTGCCACCGTTGCGGCGTTCATGCGCTGTTGCGCGCAATTCTTCATCTTCGGCGGGGTAATGGGGTACGTGGTTGATCACGTCGAGCGTCACGATGCCGCAGCAGAGAATGCGTGCCATTTGAGGGGTATCCTTGTCTGGATCGACGATTGCGTATAATACCCCGCTCTGTTTTTTCGTGCGCTGCCGTCAGCGTGCCACAACCCGAGAGAATGCTATGTTGCTGGAACAATACTATCTGCGTGATGGCGATGGCATCGCGTTTACCCGCGAGCAGGCCAGCCGCTTTGCCAAGGCGGTGGCGGGAGACTTCAATCCGTTGCACGATGTGGCCGCAAAACGATTCTGCGTGCCCGGCGACCTGTTGTTTGCTGTCGTCGTCGCGGAGAAGGGATTGCACCAGCGCATGGCGTTTCAATTTTCCGGCATGGTCACCGATGGGGTGACATTGCATATCACTTCGCCAGAAACCGGGCAGTGTGCGCTGATGGATGATGCCGGCAAGGGCTACTTGCTGGCCGAATGTGATGGTGATGTATCACATGATGAAGCCCTGCTACACGATCTGATCTACAACTATGTCGAGTTTTCCGGCAAAACGTTCCCGCATATCCTGGTGCCGCTGCTGGAAAAGAAGCAAGTGATGATCAATCCGAAACGACCGATGGTAATTTACGAGCGCATGGAAATCTCACTCGACCGGATCGATCTGGACTCTCTCGATCTCGAATTTTCCGATGCGACGATCGACGTCAGCGGCAAGCGGGGTGAAGTCTTTCTGCTGTTCGACCTGATGTCGGATGGCGTCAAGGTGGGACAGGGCAAGAAGAAGATGTTGTTGAGTGGTTTGCAGCCCTATGATGCTGAAGTCGTCGCTGCGCTGGTCGATGACTTCAATCGTATCAAGGATAGTTTCGACGCAGCCAATCCGGCGCTGTAGAGACGTGTTCGATTTTTCCAGCGTCATCGAACGCCGCAACACCGGCAGCTTCAAATGGGATAAATACCGTGGCCGTGACATTCTGCCATTCTGGGTGGCGGACATGGATTTTGCGGTAGCGCCAGCCATTGTCGAGGCTGTGCACAAACGTCTCGATCATCCCGTGTTCGGCTATGCCACTGCACCGGCGGGTCTGGCGCCGGCCATTGTCGATGCCTTGCAACGGGAATTCGAATGGGCCATTGACCCTGACTGGCTGGTGTGGCTGCCAGGTGTCGTTCCTGGGCTAGCGGCCAGCTGCCGGGCATTTGGCAAGGATGGTGATGAGGCCATTGTCTTTCCGCCGATCTATCACCATTTCCTCAGCGTCGTTCAGCCTGCGCGAAAGCGCCTGGTAACCGTGCCATTGCTTGAGGAACAAGGTCGTTGGTCGCTGGACTTCGATGCACTGGAAAAAGCGGTAACGCCACGTTCCAGATTGTTGTTGCTCTGTTCTCCGCACAATCCGGTTGGCAAGGTTTTTTCGGCTAAAGAGCTGGCGCGGCTGTGCATGTTCGCTGCCGATCACGACATGATCATTGTCTCCGATGAAATTCATTGCAGCCTGGTACTCGATCGTAGCCGTCAGCATATCCCCACGGCAAAAGTCTGTCCGCAATATTCTGACCGAATCGTCACACTGATGTCGCCGAGCAAGACGTTCAACCTTGCCGGCATGAATTGCTCGTTCGCAGTGATCGACAATCCTCAACTCAGGAAACGGTTTATCCGCGCGCTGCAAGGTGTTGTGCCTATGGTGCCGGCCACCTCCTATGTGGCAGCCGAGGCCGCCTACCGGGATGGTTGGGAATGGCAGCAGGCATTACTGGAGGTACTGCGGGAAAATCATGCGCTCCTGAAAAATGCCATAGAGACAATGCCGGGTATCGAGATGACGAAACTCGAGGCAACTTATCTGGCCTGGCTGGATGTTCGTGCGCTGGGCATTGAGCGCCCGCAGCAATATTTCGAAAAGCACGGGCTGGGGTTTTCCTGCGGCCTGGAATTCGGGCCTGAAGGGAAAGGCTTTGTGCGCTTCAATTTTGCCTGCCCTCGTGTACTGCTTGAAGAGGGGATTGCGCGGTTGCGTCGGGCGGTAGAGAAAGCAGCCTGATTATATGTAGATGCAGGTGAATCTTGATGCGCACTGCCGGTGTGCGCTGTTGAGCGATGAAGCGTATTTTTGAGTTGAGGGCCCTTTTTTCGGAACTTGGTTTTGCCTGATGGGAGTGGTATCGCTTTCGCGCTCAACAAATATACGATTCTAGCAAAGCATTCTCGAATAGCGCGAGTTCCATTTTTTGCTCGTCCAAAAAACGGAACCCAAAAAAGGACGCCCCACACACGCTTGATTCCGCTGCCGGGCACGCCTTCCGGGGTCAGCTTGAGCGGCTTCCTGCCGCGCAAGCTTCAACCGGCCATCCATGGCCGGTTGCCCCCTCCAGTCGCACCCGTCAGCGGCGCGTGTGAAGGGGAATGAACAATGTGCGGCCGAAACATGTGTGTTCTATAAGCCTTGAGGGTGGTTTTCTCAATGTCAACGGTGAAAAACATGAATAACCCAAACCTGATCGTCGATGTCATTCGCCACGGGGAACCCGTTGGCGGCGCGAGGTATCGTGGCCATGGCATTGATGATCCGCTCAGTGAAAAGGGCTGGCAGCAGATGCGTGATGCCATTGCCGCTGGTGCTGCGTGGGGGAAAGTGATGACATCCCCGATGCGTCGTTGCCGGGAATTTGCCGACGAGCTGGCGCGCTCACGTGATATTCCTCTGCGGGTGGTCGATGATTTTCGCGAGGTGGGTTTTGGCAGCTGGGAAGGCAAAACCAAGGCGGAGTTGATTGCAGAGGATGCGCTGGCTTTTGAACGTTTTTACCAGGATCCGGTCAATCAGCGCCCGCCGGGCGCTGAACCGCTCGCTGATTTTATCGGTCGCGTGCGGTCTGCCTGGCAAGGAATGGTAGCCGACGAATCCACAGATCATGTGCTTGTCATCGCGCACGCCGGGGTGATGCGCGCCATCCTGGCGGAGGTGCTGGCGCTCGATCCGGCTGCAATGTACCGGGTGGTGGTCAAGAACGCCGGGATTATGCGTATTGTCTATCGCAGTGGCACACCCAACCTGGATTTTCTAAACCGAAGCCTGACCAATGAATAAATCCACCCCGTAGGGGCGAATTCATTCGCCTTGCCACGGAGCCGAAAAAGCGCGCCTATTCATACCTCAACAAACGCACTCTCAACAATCAGCCTAACATCGGCTAAACAATCGACGTCCCCCGTAGGGGCGAATTCATTCGCCTTGCCGCGGAGCCGAAAAAGCGCACCCACTCATACCTCAACAAACGCACTCTCAACAATCAGCCTAACATCGGCTAAACAATCGAGGTCCCCCGTAGGGGCGAATTCATTCGCCTTGCCGCGGAGCCGAAAAAGCGCGCCTATTCATACCTCAACAAACGCACTCTCAACAATCAGCCTAACATCGGCTAAACAATCGAGGTCCCCCGTAGGGGCGAATTCATTCGCCTTGCCGCGGAGCCGAAAAAGCGCACCCACTCATATCTCAACAAACGCACTCTCAACAATCGGACTGACATCGGCAGAATAGTCGATACCGTCAATCCCAAAGCCAAACAGTTTCAGAAACTCTTTCTTGTAATTGGCATAGTCGGTCAGTTCAAAAAGGTTTTCGGTCGTCACCTTCGGCCAGGTTTCGCGGCAGGCCTGTTGCACACTGTCGCGCAGTTCCCAGTCGTCCAGGCGGTAGCGCTGAAGTTCATCGATCTCGGCGCCTTCGCCGTACAGCCCGGTGCGGAACAGGCGGTTGATCTGTTCGATGCAGCCTTCGTGCAAGCCCTGCTCTTTCATCACCTTGAAGACGATGGAGAGATACAGTGGCATCACTGGAATGGCGGCGCTGGCCTGGGTGACGACGGATTTCAGCATCGCGATATTGGCCTCGCCATCGATATCTTGCAGCGTGTCGCGCAGTGTGGCGGCTGTCTGGTCGAGGTGTTGCTTGGCTTTGCCCAGCGCGCCTTCCCAGTAGATTGGCCAGGTGATTTCGGTGCCGATATAACTGTAGGCGATGGTCTTGAAACCTTCGGCCAGCACGCCGGCGTCTTTCAGCGCGTTGACCCACAGCGCCCAGTCTTCACCGCCCATGACGGTGACGGTGGCAGCGACTTCTTCATCCGTTGCGGGTTCGACTTCGGCGTCGATGATGGTGTCTTTATTGGTGTCGATTGCGGTGGCTTTGAATGGCTTGCCAATTGGTTTGAGCACCGAGCGGATGGTTTCGCCGCTGTCGGGGAGCTTGCGCACCGGGGAGGCGAGCGAGTAGACCAGCAGGTCGATCTGGCCAAGATCGTCCTTGATCAGGTCGATTACCTTTTGCTTGGCTTCGTTGGAGAAGGCATCGCCGTTCAGGCTTTTGGTGTAGCGGCCAGCTTCGGTCGCGGCTTTGTCGAAGGCGGCGGCGTTGTACCAGCCAGCCGACGCGGTGCGTTTTTCCGTGGGGGGCTTTTCAAAAAATACGCCGATGGTGTCCGCGTTGGCGCCAAAGGCGGAGACGATCCGCGATGCTAGCCCGTAGCCGCTGGAAGAGCCCACCACGAGCACGCGCTTCGGGCCATTCTCTATCGGCCCCTGGGCCTGGGTGGATGCGATTTCGTCGCGAACATTGTGTTCGCAGCCAACGGGGTGTGCCGTGGTGCAGATGAATCCTCGGGTCTTGGGCTGAATGATCATCGTTGTTCAAGTCCAGGTGAAAACGGTCGCTTAAGATACCGCGTTTACTGCGCTGGCGACAAACCCCGGTAGTGGTTAGACTCGCCAGATGCCTCTGAAACACAGTGTCGATCTGCTCGCAAGGCTGGTGGCCCTCGACCTCGATGTGACCGCCCGAGATCCATGGTGGTGGCCTCACAGCGGCAGCTTTGCGATGGTGGTGTCAGCCATTCTGACGCAGCAGTCCCGTTACCAGAAGGTCGAGGAATCGCTACGGAATCTGCGTCATCACGGTGATATCACGCCGCAGATGATTGCGGCGCTGCCGCCGGTGGCGCTGTCGCGTTGCATCCGCCCCAGTGGATTTTATCGCGTAAAGGCCGAGCGCCTGCAACGATTGGCGCGGGCGATATTGGCCGATTTCGGCGCCTTCGATGTCTTTCGTGACTGCGTGGATCGTGGGTGGTTGTTACGCCAACCTGGCATCGGCAATGAAACCGCCGATGCGGTGCTGTGCTATGGCTGTTTTCGCGAGGCCATGGTGGTCGATGCCTATACGCAGCGCCTGCTGGCCGGCTTCGATCTGCATTTCAACGGCTATGAGGCGATTCAGTCGTGGCTCGTGCAAGGCATCGAGGCGCAGCCTGAGCGAGTGAAAGTGTTGTTTGGGGAGATGCCGCGTGCGCGAGTCTATGCGTTGTACCACGGCTTGATCGTCGAATATGCCAAGCGCCACTCGCGGGGGCGAGAGGTTGATGTGTCGGCCCTGCGGTCGCTTGGTTAGCGTGGCTTGAGTGTGGCGAAGATCACATCGAGCATGGCTTCTTCCTTCTCCTCGGCTCCCAGTGGGCAGGTGTAACTGGCGAGAAACAGAATATTCTCGTGGCACAGGAACCATTCATGCCAGAACAGGTCATCATGTTCATAGATCAGTTCGATGCCGCTAAAGGCACCGCAGCTGACATCGGCCGGTGAAACGCCGTGCTCGATCTGGTCGCGCGCGAAATATCGCAGGTCGTCGATGGTGACGGCTTCGGGTTGTTCCGAGGCGCTGATCTCCAGCTGACCGACCCCGTCGGGGTGATGGATGACGACGCAGCCATCTTCGGTTTCGCAGCACCAGTCGTCAGGCAGTCCGACTTCCCAATATTCGCCGCTGCAAATTTGCATTTGTGATGGATTTCCTTGAGCAATGCGTCGCCAGATCATAGCAGTTCATGGCAGTCGTTGCGCCTGAATTGCAAGCCGCTGCGCCGCCCGGAATTGCATGCCATTTTTCAAGGCTATGATTGTAAAAGAGAAAGTTGCTTCTCATGGCGCTGTGTTCGACGCTGGCCGGGACAATAACCCCACTTTTCTTTACTAAATATGACACTTTTGTGACAATCGCTCTGCCCGGTTTCTTCCGGCCGGTACACCCCGGATCTGTACCGCCATCCCGTATGGAATCATTGGCTCGGCAATGGCCATTGCCAGGCCAATCAGTGGTGCAAGGACTCGTCGCGCATCGGCACCGCCGATACAGGCCCTGCCACTCGGCAAACTATCGTTGCTGAACAAGGGCGCACAATCAGACCGGCCCGGACGCCCCGTTTGATTGCCAAATATATAACGGTGGCCGCAATGGTCACCCGCACTCAACCCCTCTGCTCGGAGTCATCCAATGGAACTCGAAAAAATCGCTGAAATAGAATACGCAACCTGGGTTGGACGCAAGGAATTGTTCCGGCTCGGAACTGCGCTCCTATTTATTATCGGCATTATGCTGTTCACCGTTTCGCGTGAAGGAGGCGTCAGCCCTCTGCTTGTTGTTGCGGCAATGATTGGTGGCTACATGGCGTTGAATATCGGCGCCAACGATGTTGCCAACAATGTCGGGCCAGCGGTCGGCTCCCGGGCGCTGACATTGACCGGCGCCATTTTTCTGGCCGTGATTTTCGAAGCAGCCGGGGCGCTGATCGCCGGTGGTGAAGTGGTTGGCACGATCAAAAAAGGAATCATCAACCCGGAGCTGATCGCCAACGCCGATGTGTTTGTCTGGTTGATGATGGCGGCCCTGCTGGCGGGCGCGCTATGGCTCAATCTCGCGACCGCGTTCGGTGCGCCAGTATCGACGACACATTCGATTGTCGGCGGCGTGCTTGGCGCCGGTATTGCAGCGGGTGGCTGGGGTATCGCGGACTGGGGCAAGATGAGCCAGATCGCCGCGAGCTGGGTGATCTCCCCGGTACTTGGTGGCTTGATTGCCGCGAGCTTTCTCTATCTGATCAAACGCACGATCACCTATCGCAAAGACATGATTCGCGCCGCGAAATATATGGTGCCGATTCTGATCGGCGTCATGGCCTGGGCGTTTTCGGCTTACTTGATGCTCAAGGGATTCAAGAAGTTGTGGAAGTTCGACATCGTCACGGCACTGAGTGTTGGTCTGGTCGTAGCCGTCGTGATTGCCTTTGTTTCCAAGATGATCATCGCCAGAGTGGCGGGCAGAATAGAAAACTCCAAGCAGGGCATCAATCAGTTGTTCACGCTGCCGTTGATCTTTGCGGCCGCGTTGCTCAGTTTTGCCCATGGTGCTAATGACGTCGCCAATGCGGTGGGTCCGCTGGCAGCGATCAATGACGCGCTCACCAGCCACGAAGTCGCAAAAAAGGCCGCGATTCCGCTCTGGGTCATGATGGTGGGTGCGATTGGTATTGCTATCGGGCTCGCCCTGTACGGCCCAAAGCTGATCAAGACCGTGGGTTCCGAAATCACCGAGCTGAATCAGACCCGGGCCTTCTGTATCGCTCTGAGCGCTGCAATTACCGTCATTATCGCCACGCATCTGGGCCTGCCGGTCAGCTCTACGCATATTGCTGTTGGGGCGATCTTTGGGGTTGGTTTCCTGCGTGAATACCTCAAGGCCAGTTATGCGCGCATGGTCGAGGAGATCAAGCTGCATCACAAGAACTCGGAGCAGGGTGAGATCGAGTCGTTTCTGAGCCAGTTTGAAAAAGGCTCGTTGCGGGAAAAATGCGAAATGCTGCAACAGCTCAAAAAGCATAAGGCAGCGGTCGAGTTGACCAAGAAGGAACGCAAGTCGCTGAAGCGCAAATACACGCATGAATTGGTCAAGCGTTCTGCGCTGATGAAGATTGCCGCGGCCTGGCTGATCACCGTTCCGGTTTCCGGACTGATGGCGGCGATTCTGTATTTCACGATTCGAGGCATGATGCTGTAAAAGACCAAAGGAAGGAGACCGGGATGGTCTCCTTCGTGAACTGTGCCGCCGAAGGAAAGGAGGATTCGTGTTACGTAAGGCGTTCTTGCCATCCATTTTGCTAGTGCTGGCCTATGGCTTTTGGGTCAGCCCTGATTTCAAGGTCATCTCTGCCGGCGTGGCCATTTTCCTGTTCGGCATGCTATCGCTGGAGCAAGGGTTTCAAACCTTCACGGGGGGGACGCTGGAGCGTATTCTCCAGCGCGCCACCTCCAGCCGCCTGAAAAGTCTCGGCTTCGGCGTTATCAGCACTACGCTGATGCAGTCGAGTTCGCTGGTCTCCGTGATCACGATCTCTTTTCTCAGCGCTGGGTTGATCTCGCTGGCTGCTGGTATCGGTATCATTTTCGGTGCCAATCTTGGCACCACCACAGGCGCGTGGTTGATCGCTGGTTTTGGCCTCAAGGTAAAGATCTCTGCCTATGCGATGCCAATGCTGGTTTTCGGCATCGTGTTGCTGTTCCAGTCGTCGAAGAAGCTGAAGGGGATTGGCTATATCCTGGCTGGCCTCGGCTTTCTGTTTCTCGGCATCCACTACATGAAGGAAGGTTTCGAGGCGTTCAAGGACACCATCGACCTGGCCAGTCTTTCCGTTGCGGGGTATCCGGGGCTGTTCATCTTTGCTGCGATTGGTGTTGTGGCGACGGTCATCATGCAGTCGAGCCACGCGACGCTGGTATTGATCATCACCGCACTGTCGGTTGGGCAGATCACCTACGAGAATGCACTGGCGTTGGCCATTGGCGCCAACGTCGGCACGACGATTACAGCCATTATTGGCTCGTTGAGCGCCAATGAGAGTGGCAAGCGCCTGGCAGGCGCGCACCTGATCTTCAATGTCGTGACCGGCGTTATCGCCATTGGGATGATTCATCAGTTGGTCGTAATGGTCGATTGGGCTGCGGCAACGCTTGGTATTGCAGCAGATGATTACACCCTCAAGCTGGCCATTTTTCATACCATATTCAACTTGATCGGCATCATCGTCATGCTACCGTTTGTCGATCCGCTGGTGCATTTTCTGCAACGGTTCATTCCAGACAAACGCCCCGAAGTCGATCAGCCCAAATACCTCTCCAGCGCCTCGGCGGAGTATCCCGATACCGCTGTGGAAGCGGTGCGCAAAGAGACACTGCGGATCTACGAGGCTGCCATTCGAACCATTATCGACGCGCTGGGTCTGAAATCGTCCGACATTTTCTCGCGCGAAGACCTGGAGAAAAGTGTTGCAGCCCAGCGCAGCGTCAGTGACTACGATATCGATGAGCAGTACGAAAAACACATCGTAACTACTCAGCGCAAAAAAACCATAAAAAAAGCTTGACAGGGTTTTTGCGTATTTTTCCTGCTTTTTCGGCAATCCAGGGATTAGCTTCAAACCCCTGCCTCAGAAGCATCATCATTCTATA
>JALSHZ010000045.1 GCA_026981985.1 Gammaproteobacteria bacterium
CTAGTGTGCCAAGCCGGCTTCCAGGCAGATGCCTGACTATTCGCTGCTGTCGTGAATGAAAATGCCCGATGGGTGCCGGACCGGTACTTCGTACACGCGCTCCCAACTGCTGGTGTCAACGGCAATCAGCTTGTTGTCACTGTTATTGGAGAAGTAGAGTAACGGCTTTTCCTGTGACCAGCGCAGGTGAAGGATCTTTCCGCTGAATGCCAGGCGCTTGATGATCTTGAGCTTCTCGGTGTCGATGATCTGTACGACAGGGAAGTCTTTACCGCTAAAGGTGACGGCGAGGAACTTCTTGTCGGGACTGAGCGAGGTGAAGACCGGTAGCCCTTCGGTTTCGATATTGGCGATATGCTTGAAGTCCTTGCCGAAGACGAACACTTTGTTATCGCCCACTGCGGGTATGAATTTCTTGTCACCACTCAGGCTCCAGAAACCGAAGTGCGGCACCTTGAGCACTGGCTGCTTGTCTCCCAGCTGCAATGGCAATTTCCGGAACTGCATGTTTTCCAGATCGATCACACCGACATATGGGGAGTTGAAAAAGCCTGCGATATAGAACTGTCCATCCAACATGGCATCGAAAGGCGCAACACCGACATTCTCGAACTTCTTGTGAACCTTGAATGTGGGTAGTGGCTTGTCGGCAGCGACGTCTTCCATCACCCAAAGTGAGTCCTTGTCCATCAGCGCAAATACGAGATAGTTCTTATAGTGTTTGATGCCGACATTTTTTGAACCTGTGTCGATCGTCTGCACGGGGTTCAAGTCGTGATCGAGAATTTCGACCGTCTTGTTGTCGTAGTTGGCGATAGCCAGGTATCGCGGCGTCACAATAAAGCCGATGGCGCTCTTGCTGGTGCGGTACTCTTTCAGTTTTTTCTCGCTGATTGGGTCGAACTTGATGACGTAGCCATCACGGGTAATAGCAAAGCCTTCGTTTTTGTAGAACTTGACCACGGCGTGGTTGAAATTACGCATTTCGGTGATACGGTTGACCAATTTGTCACCGATGATGATGGCCAGCGCTGAGTCCTCGCGTTCAATGACAAACAGCTTTTCGGTGGCCAGCGCACCGCAAAAAGGAAGTGCCAGTAGAACGATGAGTAGCAGTTTCTTCATTGACGTATCCCCTTGATGTAAGCGGTGATGCTCAGTAGTTGTTCTGGTGATAGTTTGAACGCTGGCATCAGGTTGCGGCTGTAGCCGAGGGATTTGGCTGACGATTCGGGCGCGGTGATATGCGCCATGATCTGGGCATCGGTTCGGCTGGCTGCAATCTGTGCGAAGGCAGGGCCGAATGCTTCAGCTGTTTGATGGTGGCATCCCCAGCATTTTTCCTCGAAGAGTGTCTGGCCAAACAGTGCCGGATAAAAGCGCCGGTTCTTGTTGACGAAATTGTACTTCCCGACCGGAACGTTTGCAGGATAGTGGTCGAGTTCCTTCAACGATGCCGTATCGTACACCAGCAGCGCACCATCAGGCTCGTAAATGCTGAGATAGGCGAACTTGCCATCACCCGAGAATTCGGTGTGATTGAATTTCTTGCCGTTGATCGGTGTCAGCACCTTTGTCTTGTAGTCTTTTTTGCTGACCAGAACCAGCTGATCACTGCCATTGTCTACCCATAGCCAAGGTGTTGCAGGATGGGTCTTGACGAAGAAACCATCGCCACCAACGTCGATTTTTTTTACAAAGTTCCAGTCATACATTTTCCAGATGGTAATAGCAGACTGTTTCAGATGCGGCGTGGCGAAATAGAAATGGCCATCCTGATACCAGTAGGTTGCAGAAAAAAGGTGGGGCATGCTGTCGATGGGGTGGCTGAAAACAACCTTTTTGGTTCTCAGGTCGAACACTTCCATTTGTTTACC
Source organism: Gammaproteobacteria bacterium (assembly GCA_026981985.1). Taxonomy (GTDB): domain Bacteria; phylum Pseudomonadota; class Gammaproteobacteria; order UWMA-0217; family UWMA-0217; genus JALSHZ01. The sequence continues at coordinate 1,878 of JALSHZ010000045.1, forward strand.
ATGCCGTGAGGTACCGATAATGAAGTTCTCGAACGGATCGATGAAGAAATCTTCGTAGGGTTCATCCAGCGGAATATAGTCGATGGCCAACGTTTTCGTATTGAGGATGCCCAGCAGCGGTTTGTCGCGATAGGTAAACAGCGCCTGATCGCGGCTATAGAGATCGTAAAGTGCACTGATACGGCCTTGCAGTGGCAGAATTGTTTCAACCTTTAGCGATGCTGCATCGAATACGACCATGTTCTGGGGCAGACGGCAGGTTGCAAACAGACGCCGGTTGTCTTGTGAAACGGCAATATTCCGCAAGTAGACGCAGGCTCTTGCCTTGTTCAGCAGGCGGCCTTTGTTCAACGAATACTGGGTGACCCAGCCATCGCGCGATGGAATAAAAATACGTTCGCCATCTGGCAGTGTGTACTTAATACCGCCGTGTACGTTATTGACCGGAAACTTGTCGAGAACACGCTCGTCCTCCATGATCCAGACCTTGTCCGCACCGCGCTCGACGACCGGTGTGATATTGCGGATGTCCTTGATGCCAATGTCTTTTTCTGTCCCTTTGATCGCGGTTCTACTGGTTTCGATATCTTCCTTCGTCCAGCGGAATGTTGCGGGTTTCGACAGATAGCCAATAATGGCAGCCGCGTCTTGTACGGTCAGGTTGGGGAATGGTGGCATCAACGTTGCGGGTAGCCCCTGCAGAATGATTTTTTCCAGTTGTTGGGGAGACTTGCGCTTGATGAATTGGGGTAACAGCGGCGGGCCGCTATGGCCGATGCGATCGACGTGGTGGCAACTGGCGCAGTACTGGTCGTACAGTCGTTTGCCGCTGCTGATAGTGTGTTCGCCCTGCTGAGTTGCCTCTAACTGGTGGATGACGAGGCCGTCGGCGGTTGAGGAAGAAAGTGCCTGGCTCGGGGCTAGGCAAAGCAGGGAGGAGAGGACCAGAAAAAAGGGAACACGTATCGCCAAGTACAAGTGAGCACCTCTATATCGTTTGTTATTGTCTGTTCAACCGTGCTTATAGGGCAGACTAAAACCACGTTGACTACTTGTACGCATCGTAACTTTTCGGGCTACCCCTGACCAGTCAGGAGTAGTGCGAAAAACCACGTTGTCTATTGGTAACTACTCAGCTCACCACTGGAATGCGCCATCTCTGCGTTGGGAAATGGTCATTTACACTCGTAAACTCACATTTCCCGCCTTGATCTGACGCATTCCAGCGGCAATCTGAGCAGTTACGGTTCTACTCGAGCGAAAGCTGAATAGTTACGTCTATTGCTGGATGATTGATGAAATGGCCTGCCCCTTATGGGGCAGGCGCATGCCGTCAGATCAGCCGATCAATAAATGTCCAACATGGTGTTGGTGACGTTGAATTTGCCGGTAGGCGTTTTCAAACGGTCGTCCTTGATGACTTTCTTCAGCTCGAGCGTATTGGAGTCGTATACCAGGATGCCAGAAGGGACTTCCTTGTGGCCCCAGACCGAACTCCAGACTTCGGAACCATCTGCATTGAACTCGAAGTGTACCGGGCCACGCAGCTTGACCTTCTTGCCGTCGCCAATATCAAACTCGCCCTGATACTCTTTTGGCATCGGAAGCGTCTTGACCACTTCCAGCGTGTCCTTATCGAGCACGTAGATCTGCGTTTGCAGCTTGCGGTCAGGGTTGACCGGACGATCAGCAAAGATGTACTTGCTGTTGGGGTGGGACTTGATGAACAGGTTGCCACCACCTTCGCCCGGCAGTTTCGTTGTTTTCACGATCTTCCAGGCATTGTCGGGATGACCCTCGGGGTCGGTACCGATGAACACGATCGAATTGGCGCCGATGTGGCCGGTGCCCCAGATCGGGCCATACTTCTTATGGTCGATATTGACGCCGCGGCCAGGGTGAGGCTTGTTGGCCTTGGTATCGATCATTGCGGCGAGTTTGCGCTCGACTGTATCGACAACGGCGACTTTGTTGCGCGCATTGGCCGCAACGAGGAAGTAGCGTTTGCTCAGGTCCCAGCCACCATCATGCAGATACCGTTCGGCATCGATCATGGTGATCTTGGGGTTTTGTACATCCTCGTAGTTGTAGAGCCAGACCTGTCCCGTTTCCTTGACGTTGATGACCCACTCGGGCTCGTGATGCGATGCTACGATGGAGGCAACACGTGCTTCACGGGTGAATTCACCGGTGTCATAGGTGTAACTTGCAGTTGCGACGATTTTCTTGGGCTCCAGCGTGGGGCCGTCGAGCACGACGATCGAAGGCGGCCAGTAGCAGCCAACAACCACCAGCTTGTCATCGAAGTTGCCTTTCTTGCCGTTGTATTTGGAGGTATCGATACTGCGTGCATCGTTACAGGTACGGATCTCGGCAACGTTCTCGGGTTTTTTCATCCACAGGTCGATCATGGACGCCTTGCCGTCGCGACCGATGACGTACATGTAGCGACCGGACTTGGATGTACGCAGGATGTGCGTGGCGAAACCGCTGGGTACGACGCTGACGATTTCTTTCTTGTCGCCATCGACAATGGCAATCTGGCCAACGTCACGCAGGATGACGCCAAAGTAGTTCTTCCAGTTGCGGTTGCCTTCCGGCTTGGTGGGGCGTTTGTCGACCGGAATCAACACCTTCCAGCTTTTTTTCATGTCCGCCATGCTCTTCTCTGGCGGTGGCGGAGGTGTCATCTGGATGTACTTCGCCATCATTGCGGTCTGGGCTTTGGTCAGCTCGCCTGACTTGCCCCAACCGGGCATACCACCGGGCGTACCATTGAAAATCAGGTGCTCCAGTGCGGCGGTTCCCATGGCCTTGGTCTTTTCTGGCTCCAGGCTGGGGCCAAGTGCGCCTTTACGCAACATGCCATGACAGCCCGCGCAGCGGTCGAAATAGATTTGCGTAGCAGTTTTCAATTCATCGGCGGTCATTGTGGGTTCTTTACTGTCCCCTTTCGCGAACGCAGAATTCGCGAGAACCATCGATATGCCTAGAGCAAGCAATTTGCTCACGGGTTTTTTCATAGCCATCTCAGTTACCTCGTTGGACTGTTGGTGTTGCGGAAAACGTTTGGTTCAGTGGGAGTTGCCCGGCACGGCAACTCCCTTTTTCGTTGTGGAGCCAGTTTTCGAAATCAACGACTTCCTTGGGCCTGATTACTCGTCAGGTTCTCCTCTCTCGATCTTCTTCTTCTCCGAAAAGTAGATGAAGAACATTGGCAGCACGATTAGCGTGTGTAGAAATATCGTCAATGTCATCGGTCCCCGGTTCAGCGTACCGAAGAAACTGGGGAAGACGTCTGTGAATGCTTCGATCATGGTCGTTTCCTCTATTGTTATCTGGCTGGCCATGCCCGCTTTCGGGCATGGCCGATTGGGCATCAAGCTTGCGCGGGTTCCGCTATCGTACTAGCAGCTCCACTGTTGGCGGTGACGCCGGCGGCTTCTTCAGCTTTCAGGCGTGGGCCGATGGTCAGCAGATCCTTGAACAGCAGGACAAAGCCGAGCATCGTGACAACGCCCATGGCCAAACGCCAACCCATGGCCTGTAGCATCCATCGCGAATTCTGTGCGGCAAAGTAACCCTGCCAGGTAGCACCAAACTCGGCACGTTCGATCATGCTCTGCTGGTATCCAGCGATGGTCAGCGCCATGGTCATGCCGAGCACGCCCAACGTGAGCAGGGTGATACCCCACTTGCCGGCGGCTGTAAAACGCATTTCCTTGAGGCCGTATTTACCTTGCACGGCGATATACATCATGCCGATCAGGATCGCTGCATAGGCACCATAGAAGGCGAGGTGTCCGTGAGCGGGGGTCCATTGAGTACCATGCGTGTAGATGTTGATCTGTGGCAGGGTATGCATGAAGCCCCAGACGCCAGCGCCGAGGAAGTTGCCAAAGGTGTTGACCACAAACCAGGCAAAGGCGGGCTTGTTGCTGACACCATGTTTCTTACCCGCTTGCTTGCCCCAGTCATAGATGACGTGGACGAACATGCCAACCAGTGGTACTGGCTCCAGTGCCGAGAATAGCGCGCCAATCTCCCACCAGTATTCGGGGGTGCCGATCCAGAAGTAGTGGTGACCGAGCCCGAGAATACCGGAGCCGAACAGCATGGCCAGCTCGATCCAGATCCACATTTCGACGATCTTGCGGTTGGCGCCGATGGTCTTGATCAGACCCCAGCCAACAACGGCAGCAACATAGACTTCCCAAGTGGCTTCAACCCACAGGTGGACGACCCACCACCACCAGAACTGGTCCATCGCGATATTCTTGGTAAAGAACATGCCGGCGAGGTAGAGACCTGCCAATGCCAGCAGGTCGAACATCAGCACGGTCAGAATGCCTGTGCGGGTGCCCTTGAAGGCGGTCAGGAAGACGTTGGCAAGAAAACCGAGCACCACCACCACGATGCCAATATCCGCCCATCGCGGTGCTTCGAGGTATTCCCGACCCTCGTTGATAAACCAGATTGTGGTTTCATTGCCAGCACCGACCTGAACAATCAGAATGACGAGAACGACAACGGCAATAGCGCCGGTCAAGACGTAGAACAACAGTTTGCCGATGCCGATTCCAACGGTCTCGATACCGGTTTCCTCCGGTAGCAACCAATAGACCGATCCAATCATTGCATAGAGCAGCCACACGACCAGCGCATTGATGTGCAGGGTACGGTTGACTGAAAAGTCGATGATCTCGAACAAGAAGTTCGGATACATGTATTGAATCGCGGCCAATAGACCAAACAACAGGTTGGCGAGAAACAGTATGATCGCAACACGAAAATAATTGATTGCGAGCTTCTGAGACTCCCATTTGACTTCACTATGTTTACTTAGCATTGACACCACCATTCATTTTCGCAAAGTTTCTGGGGAACCCGTTGGTATCGATCGATGCCATATGCTTGAGAAAAGCAACAATCGCTTTGGCTTCGTCTTCGGTGATGCCAAGCTCAGGCATACGGCGGGCATGGGTTGGATAGGTCGATGGATGCATCATGAACTTGGCCATGGCTTCCTCGCGTGTGGCGGTTCCGGTCATTGCCATGTAAGGCCCGGATTCGCTCCATGCCGGATCAAGCCATGCCTTGGTCAGGTCTGGCGCGAAGTAACCGCCATTCCCAAGCAGTGTGTGGCAGGACATGCAGTTTTTCGCTTGTACCGTCAGCTTGCCATGCCGCAATAGTGCATCGGCTTCTTCGGGGCTATAGTCGCTACGGCCAAAAAACGCCTCCTTCTCACCGATGACAGGCACCTCGTGTCCGCGCTTGGCGTCATACTCGTAGGTGACCTTATGGTTGATTACGGTTGAAGGGAATATGCGCATGGGCTTTTTCGCCTGCATATCCTCGTCCGTGCCCATCGAAATCTGGGCCACTGTGTCGACACTGAGCCAAATCAGCAGTAATGCGCTGACGCCCGTAACCCATCCGGCAGACTTTCGCCAGAAGCGGGTACTGCTCCAGACTGAAGTTGGTCTTTCTTCCACGCTGCACCTCTTTCGTTTGCTTGGTTTTGGTTAATGAGATTCCGGTGATTCGCAGGCGTCATGCGTACGCTGCACCAAAAAATAGACGATATGGGGAAAGATCAGATAGCCGACCATCGCGCCCATCAACACCTTCTGAGTGAAGGGGTCGCTCTTGATGTGAACAGACAACACCCACAGGCTGTAGGTCTGAAGACCCCAGAAGCTGTAGGCTAGCGGCATCATGTAGTCACGCAGGCGCTCGATCTTGATCATGGTGAACGTGCCGGCGTAGGCCGCGCCGAAGAGAATCACCAGCGCTGCGGAGACGAAGATCGTCAGAAAACTCGAAGAATCCAGGTACGGCATGCTCCCTCCGGGGTGTGACAAATGGTGAATTCTATGAGGATGCAGTGTAGGAACGGCACCTTTGCTTTTCCTTGACCCGGATCAAAGGTAAACTCCGACGCGGTTATCAACTCAATACAGGACTCGATCCAATGAAGATAAAACATATTCTCGCACTCGCGATCATTGCAGCATTGGCTGGATGTAGTGGTGGTGATGATGCAGCCACCGGCGAAGCATCCAAGTCGATGGTAGAAAAGGCAGCTGAAGGCGCGAAAGACGTGGCCGGCAAGGCAGTCGACAGCGCCAAAGATGCCGCATCAGCGGTTGTCGAAGGCAGCAAGGATGCGGCAACTGCCGCAGCAGATGCCACCAAAGAGGCCGCTGGTGCAGCAGTCGACAAGGTAAAAGAGGTTGCTGGTGAAGCGGTCGATTCCGCCAAGGACGCCGCCGGTGCCGTGGCAGACAAGACTAAAGAAGTCGCTGGTGGTGCGGTAGCAAGCGCCAAGTCTGCGGTGACGGCTGCAACTGGTGGCGCCGACGCTGCCAAGCTGTATTCTGCCTGTGCTGGTTGCCATGGCCCCAAAGGTGAAATGAAGGCGTTGAATGTGTCGCCTGTGCTGGCTGGTCAGAGCAAGGACGATATCGCCAAGAAAATTGCAGGTTACAAGGACGGCAGTTATGGCGGTCCGATGAAGGGCGTCATGGCGACTCAGGTCACCAAGTTGTCTGATGCCGATATCGACGCACTGGCCGATTACATCTCCAAGTTCTGAGCGTTATCAGAATGTTGGTGCCCCGTTTGTACGGGGTAAAAAAACGGGAGCTTCGGCTCCCGTTTTCGTTTGCCAGACGGGTAGGTTGGGTACGTTGCTTGCCGGCAGGAATGACGGCGGACTGAAGCTAAGCTGTTACCGCATTGTCTGGCTGCGGCGATGTTTCCCGCAGGCCGATCTCGTCGTCGTCGAGATAGCAGCCAGGGTCTTCAGCCCAGGCATCACCGTAAAGCTGCAAGGCGCGAATCCGGCTGTTGCCGCCACAGATATCAAAATGTTGGCACTGCCCGCAGCGCCCGGAAATCTTGCGTGGCTGGCGTTTGAATCCCGCCATTAGCGGATCACCGGTATCATCCCAGATGTCACCAAAGCGCCGCTCGCGGACATTGCCAAGGCTGTAGTCCCACCAGAAAGTATCAGGATGAACATTGCCGAGGTTGTCGATATTGGCGATATTGACGCCGGCGCTGTTGCCGCCCCATTGCGCCAGTTTCTGGCGGATGTGCTCGGCGCGATCCGGGAAGCGTCGCCGCGCCCAGTGATAGAAATAAACGCCATCGGCGTCGTTGTTACCGGTGACGAATTCCTTGTTGCTGCCTGACGCCACCACATCGAGTACGGTCTCGAACAGCTGATCCATTGCCTTTCGGGTGGTGGCGAAATAGGCGTCCTGCTTGCGGTTCTTGTTGCCGCGGCCACCATAGTTCAGGTGCGAGAGGAAGAATTTATCGACATGTTCGTCTTCCATCATTTGCAATAGCGCAGGGAATTCGGCGGCATTGTGTTCGGTCAAGGTGAAACGCAGGCCAGTTTTGATTCCCTCTTCATGGCACAGGCGCAGCGCGTCCAGGCTGGCGTCGAAGGCGCCTTCCTTCTGGCGAAATTTATCGTGTGTTTCGCGCAAGCCATCGATGCTGATGCCAAGGTAGTCATAACCGACATCACGGATGCTGGTGATATTCTGCGGCGAGATCAACGTGCCATTGGTGGACAGCGCGGTGTAGAAACCCTTGTCCTTGGCGCGGTGGGATATTTCGAAAATATCATGACGCATCAGCGGTTCTCCGCCGGAAAGCACGAGCACCGGCACGCCATAGTCGCGCAGGTCGTCCATGACGCTGAACACTTCTGTGGTACTCAATTCGCCGGAAAAGTGGGTGTCGGTGGAAACAGAGTAGCAGTGCTTGCAGGTGAGATTGCAGCGCCGGATCAGGTTCCATATGACCACCGGCCCGGGAGGATTGCGTTTCGGCTGGATGGGGGTGGGATCGAGCAGCTCCTTGATGAATTGGTTGACTCTGAACATGGCTATCCTCCAGGATGGTTTGACAGGCTAGTGGTGGGCCTGATGTCTCGATAATATTCTCCGTGCGAAAAAACCTCGCAGTTTTCGCTACAATCTGAATCCCGTTTTTTTCAGTATTTTCGTACTGAACAAAATGTCGTGCGAGCACACACGGTCACCCAGCATTGCCTGCATTTCTTCGATACGCGCCATCACCTCATCACGATTGTGCCCATGCACCATGGCAAATAGGTTGTAGGGCCACTTGTCATCAAAGCGGGGGCGCTGATAGCAGTGGCTGACAAAGTCGAGTGCGGCTATTTCTCGTCCCACTTCATCAACGGCATCGTCGGGTACATCCCAGACACTCATGCCGTTACCGCGGTAACCCAGCGCATAGTGGTTGGGTACTGCACCGATGCGCCGAATGGCGCCGGCTTCGAGCATCTGGGTCAGCCTGGTGATGACTGCTTCCGTGCTGACGCCGAGTTGCCTGGCGATATCCGCATAGGGTGTTGGGGAGACTGGAAGGCCTCCCTGCGTTGCTTTGATCAGGCGTCGTGAAAATTCATCAGAGAAATCTATTGGCGTCTGTTGCCTGAAAGCGTCGATAAAGATATTCCCCATGGTTTTGTCGCCTCATACTGCAAAATGCAAGCCGATGAAATACTCCGTCAGCTTGGGCATGTTCAATACCTCGCAGCCTGTTTCGTGTTCGATGTCGGCGAGCACCTCCGCTACCCTTTCTGGATCGTCGGTTGCGATCACGAACCACATGTTCAGGCTGTGATCGCGGGCATAGTTATGCGCCACCTCCGGATGGCTGTTCACCTTGTCGGTAATGTTGTCGAACTGGTCTTCAGGGGCGCTCAATGCACAAAGTGTCAGCGCGCCGCCGAGCTTTTCTGCGTTGTACATCGGCCCAAAGCGTGACAGAACGCCGTCGTCCAGCAACTTCTGGACATGCTCGATGAGTGTTGCCTCGGTGGTGCCAAACTGCTCGGCCAGCATCTCGAATGGGCGCTCGACCAGCGGGAAGCCGCGCTGCAGTTCGTTGATGATCTGACGATCCAATGCATCCATTGCCGGCTATCCTCCAGCGGCCTTGTTGCTGGTGTCGAGATAACGGGCACCTCGTTGCTTGAATTGCCGCTTGCTGAACAGGATGTCGTAGGGAATGTGTTCCAGGCCGGCGCTCTCCCTGATTCGATTCAGGCTGGCGATGACGCTGTCGTGGTCTAGCCCGTGAATCATCGTGAACAGGTTGTAACGCCACATCGGCAAGCGCCGGGGGCGGCGATAGCAAAGCGTGATGCAATCATATTTGCCGAGTTGCTGGCCGATGGTTTCGACCTGCTCATCGGGAATGTCCCACACCACCATGGCGTTGGCGCGATAGCCGAGTTCGTGGTGCCGGATGACCATGCCAAAACGTTTGATGGTGCCATTTTCCGTCGCCGCCCGGATGCGTTCGAGCAGGATTTCTTCAGCGACCCCAAGCTTGTCTGCCAGCGCTTTGTAGGGCTGGGCACACAGGGGAAGGCCTTCCTGAATGGCGGCCATGATTCGGTTGTCGAGGTCGGTCAACACCATAGCGGGAACCCCAAGTCGATGTGGTAGGCATCTTCCATCGGCAGATTGAGTAAGCGGCAGCGGCTGCGGTCGCGGATGTCATTGAGCACTTTCTCGATCTCCTCCTCGGAGGCTGCCGTAACGACGAACCAGAGGTTGAACAGGTGTTCGCGCTCATAGTTATGATTGACCGCCGGATAGGCACTCACCATGGCAGCGACGGTTTCGAGCTGATCTTCGGGAACGGCCAATGCAGCCAATGTACTTGCGCCAAGCCGGCGTGGTCGAAACACTGGCCCAAGCCGGCTGATCATTTTCCGCTCGACCAGGCCTTCGAGCGTTTTCAGGATCGTTTCTTCGTCCGTCCCAAGCTCCTCGGCGATCGCCAAAAAGGGCCGGGAAGTGAGCGGAAAGTCACGCTGGAAATCGTTCAGCAACCGATATTCGAGTCGAGACAGCTCAGGTCGTTTGTCATTGGTATGCATGCTGATCAGCTCAATCACGCGAGTATTGGCATTCAGTCTAGGAGACGGCCATCACGTCTTCCTTGATCCTAGTTAAGCATGATCTGTGTCCGGTGGTGAAACGCTGTATCTGTGCACCAGCTAACATATCCGGGCCGGTAACCGGGGTGATTGCTGGTATCATTGCCAACCGAATCATTGAAGGGAATCGGTGGCTGCGATGGCGCTGGAGCTGTACAACAAGAAAGGACATATTTGCGTTTCATTTTCCGATCTGGTGACTGGTGAGGCCGTGCAGGTCAATCAGTTTCTTGTCGTCGACAATGGGCATGCGGCCATCATCGACCCCGGCGGCGAGCTGACCTACTCGCGTCTCTACATGGCGCTGGGCAAATACGTCAGCGTCAAAGGGCTGGATTACATCATCGCCTCGCACCAGGACCCGGACATCGTTGCGTCACTGAACCGCTGGATGGTCGGCACCAACTGCAAGGCCGTGGTGCCAGAGCTGTGGGAACGCTTCATTCCGCACTTCACCACCCCGGGCCGTACCAAGGATCGTCTCATCTCAATTCCTGATCAGGGCATGAACCTGCAGCTGGGCAATATTGGCCTCAAGGCCATCCCGGCGCATTTCCTTCATGCTGAAGGGAACTTCCAGTTCTATGACCCGATATCCCGAATTCTGTTCTCCGGTGACATGGGTGCCAATCTGGCGACCGGCAATCTCGACAAGCCGTTTCGCAAGATCGACGAGGCAATTCCCTTCATGGAGGGCTTTCACCGGCGTTACATGAACTCGCGCAAGGTCTGCCAGCTCTGGGCCAACATGGTGCGCCAGCTCGACATCGAGTGGATGGTGCCGCAACATGGCCGACCGTTCCGCGGCAAGAAACTCGTTCACCAGTTTCTCGACTGGATTTCAGCCTTGGATTGCGGCACCGACCTGATGACCCAGGACAACTATCGGCTCCCATGACCCTGGCCGCCCCGCGCAAGCGCAAGCTGTTCTTCGCCCTGTGGCCGGATGAGGCGACGCGGCAGCGGCTGGTCGATGCGACGCGCGACATCAGTGCTGGTGGCAAACGCATGCCCGCTGCGAACCTCCACATGACATTGGTATTCGTCGGTTATGTCGATGAAACGACGCAACGCTGCATGGAAGCGGCTGCGCAGCTGATCGACATGCCATCTTTCGTCATACAGCTCGATCGAATCGACAGCTTCGGCCAAAAGATCCTCTGGGCAGGCAGCAGCAAACCACCCGAAGCACTTTTCACCCTGCAAGCGCAGCTCGACACCTGCCTGGCCGACGCCTGCGGCTACCAACCGGAAGTGCGCCGCTACCGCCCGCATGTGACACTGGAGCGCAAGCTGAAACAGCCACTTCAGGCGGAGCTCGACGCCCCAGTGATCTGGAAGGCCGATCGTTTCGCGCTGGTAGAGTCAATCACGTCGCCGGAGCTGGGAGCGCCTCCAAGATACGAGCCGCTGCGTTTCTGGTCGTTATCGCCACACGGTTGACGCAGACATGAAAAAGCCCGAACAGCGAAGCTGTCCGGGCTTTTTTGATATGGCGGAGAGGCAGGGATTTGAACCCTGGGTGGGCGTGAACCCACGCCGGTTTTCAAGACCGGTACATTCAACCACTCTGTCACCTCTCCAATGGGGTTGTCGCGGTTCGATGGCCGGGACTTCAGCACTATAGCGTGAAGCAATTCACGCTATAGTCGGCGACTGATTGAGCTGCGGGATTCTACCGGCAGACTACGGATATTTCCAGTACCCCGCGCGCTTTTGTTAAGGTATCTTTAACACCACTGTTGTAAACGAGAGGATTGGAAAGACGATGCAACCACAGAATATTTCAGCCACGCGCCCGGTAGTGGGCGCACTGGCCACCAACAAGCTGATTCGCAACACTTACATGCTGCTGTCGATGACGCTCGCCACTAGCGCCATCACTGCCGGTATCGCCATGGTGACCGGAGCACGGCCGGTACACTGGATCATCATGCTGGCGGTATTCATCGGTATGCCGTTTCTGATCAATGCCGTGCGCAATTCGGTCTGGAGCCTGCCACTGACCTTCGCTTTCACCGGCATCATGGGGTACATCCTTGGCCCGATCATCGGTCTGTATCTGCAGTTGCCCAATGGCCCGCAGATCGTCGCGACTGCCTTTGGTTTGACGGCAGCAATGTTCGTCGGCCTGTCCGCCTATGCCCTGGTGACCCGCAAGGACTTCAGCTTCATGGGTGGCTTCCTGATGGTGGGTCTGATCGTCGTACTCGTTGCAATCGTCGCCAATATCTTCTTGCAGATCCCGGCATTGTCGCTGACGATTTCGGCCGCTGCAGTAATCCTGATGTCCGGCATGATCCTGTTCGACACCAGCCGCATGGTGCATGGTGGCGAGGACAACTACGTGATGATGACGGTATCGCTGTTCGCGAACATCTATGTGCTGTTCACGCATATGCTCAATCTGGTGGCCGGGCTGAGCGGCGACTAGTTTTTCTGGTTTTGAATTGACCAATGAGAAGCCCCGCGACGCGGGGCTTTGCTGTTTCTGGAGAAAAGAAAGAATGGACGATCGAGTTGTCGAACTGGAGTGCCGCGTGGCATTGCAGGAGGATGCGATCGAGGCGCTGAACGCACAGGTACATGAACAGCAACAGCGAATCGATGAGCTTACGGTTGCGGTGAAAAGCCTGCAAGAGGCGCTGCAATCGTTGCGTCCGTCGATGATTGCGACGGCGCAGGAGGATGCGCCACCACCGCATTATTGAGCATGTGCCGCATGGGTGAAACAGCGCAGGTGGTCTTGATTGATCATGCACAGGATTCTTTGCGCGCCCTCGATGTTGCAGCCCGGCTGTCGATACCACTGTGCGAGCATGTACCTGATAGCGCCCGTTTCGTCATGCAACTGGATGATGATGGGCTCTCGATCCAGCCGAATCAGCCTGATGCGCCAGCACCACTGCGCGCCGAATTTGTTGCTGGCAAGGCGGCCTGGCGGCGGGGGCAGGGCGAACTGATCGTCAAAGCCGTGAACATCCGGGGCAGGGCGCCGGTCAGCGTACTCGATGCGACGGCTGGCCTTGGCCGTGACGGCTTCGTCTTGGCATCACATGGTTTCGCGGTCACGTTGCTCGAACGTGATCCGATCGTTCACGCATTGCTGGCCGACGGGATCGATCGGGCACAAGCGCATGATGCGACGCGGGAGATCGCCGCCAGCATCAGCCTCTACCAAGCGGATTTGCTGACCTGGGAACCTGACAGCGATGAGAAGCCTGATGTCATCTACCTCGATCCCATGTTTCCACAGCGCCGCAAGTCCGCGAAAATCAAGAAAGAGATGGCCTTGTTGCAAGACCTGTTGCGGGAACCGAGCGATGAGCGAATGCTGCTCGAACGAGCGCGCCAGCTCGCCAACACCAAGGTGGTGGTAAAACGACCGCTCAAGGCAGAACCACTTGCCGGGACAAAGCCCTCCTCGCAGTTGCGCGGGCGTAGTACTCGCTTTGATGTCTATCCGGTATAAGTACCACCGACCATGATCAAAGGTTTCGTCCTCGATATGGATGGCGTGCTCTACCACGGAGATCACGCTCTACCGCATGCGGCCGCATTCATGACATGGCTGCGTGCCTGGCCGTTTTGCTGCATTACCAACAACCCGACGCGGTCTCCGTCGGCGGTGGCGAACAGGCTTGCCCGGATGGGAGTCCACGGTGTCGCACCACAACAGATAATCACCTCAGCGGAAGCGACGGCCAACTGGCTGGCTGAGAAAAAGCCTGGGTTCCGCTATTTTGCGGTAGGTGCGGCCGGATTACAGGAGGCGTTAGCCCACAAAGGGGAGGAAAGTCGGGAGGACGCTGATTTCGTCGTCGTTGGCGAAGGTGCGATTGACTACGACGGCATCGTCACTGGTATCAATCTGGTACTGCAACGTGGTGCCTGTTTGGTTGGCACCAATCCCGATGCCAGCGTCGATGGCTCCCGCGATGGAGAGCGGGTGGTGCTTCCAGGTGGTGGTGCACTCATGGCGCCGTTTACGGTGGCGACGGGGCAAGACGCTGTTTTCATCGGTAAACCCGAGCCAGGCTTGTACCAGATGGCGTTGCAGAGGCTTGGCTTGGCGCCAGCTGAGTGCATGATGATCGGAGACCGGCCCGATACCGATATCCTCGGCGCGCAGAGGCTGGGCATGCCGACGGCTCTCGTGCGCACGGGACGTTTTGCGCCGGGCGAACCGCTGCCAGCAGGGGTCGAGCCACCGAGTATCGATGTTGACAGCCTCTTGAGTCTTCACCATGCGCTGAGGCTGAGCCAGAGCTGCTAAGCTAGCATCATGGCTGGCACAGCATTACGCGGAAGCATCTTCTATTTTATTGGTTCGCCAGTTGAACTGGGCGAAGCATCCTGGGTGTATATCGAGGACGGCCTGCTGTGGCTGGAGCAGGGGCGTGTCCATGCAGTTGGCGAGTACCGCGATCTGATCAAGACGCTCGACAGTAGCGTGCCGGTACGTGACTACCGCCATCACCTGATCGTGCCTGGCTTTATCGATGCACATCTCCACTATCCGCAATTGGAGATGATTGCCGCCTGGGGTGCGAGACTACTCGACTGGCTGGAAACCTACACCTTCCCGGTCGAAAGCCAGTTCGGGGATCCCGGTTATGCCGCATCCATTTCAGCGCGTTTCGCCGATGAACTGTTACGCAATGGCACGACGACGGCGATGGTTTTCGGATCGGTACACCGCCAGTCCGTTGAAGCGCTGTTTATCGAAGCGCAGCGCCGATCGCTGCGATTGATCGCGGGTAAGGTGATGATGGATCGCAATGTACCTGATTCCCTTCGAGATGATGCGCCCCAAAGCTATCGTGACTCACGCGCCTTGATCGAACGTTGGCATGGTGTCGATCGTTTGCAGTATGCCGTAACCCCGCGCTTTGCACCCACATCCACCGCGCAGCAGCTCGAGATGGCAGGACAGCTGCTGCATGAGTTTCCCGGTATCTACATGCAGACGCATATCGCGGAAACCGAAAAGGAGGTTGCCTGGGTACGCAAGCTGTTTCCCGATGCCGCCAACTACGCGGCGGTTTACCAGCGTCATGGCCTGCTGGGCCGGCGCAGCCTGTTGGCGCATGGCATCTACCTGGATGATGAGGAGCGTGGCATGCTGGCTGCCAGCGGCGCGTCGATCGTTCACTGCCCAACCTCCAACCTGTTTCTCGGTTCCGGCCTGTTTTCGCTGCGTCAGGCGCGGGCATATGGAACGGGAGTGGCGCTGGGCACCGATGTTGGGGCTGGCACCAGCTTTTCGCTGTTGACGACCATGAACGAGGCCTACAAGGTTCAGCAATTACTGGGCGAGCCGCTGGACCCGTTCGACGCCTGGTATCTGGCAACATTGGGCGGCGCAGTCGCGCTGGATCTGGACGCTGTGATCGGCAGCTTGCAAGCGGGCAAAGAGGCCGATTTCCTGGTGCTGGATCTCGAAGCAACCGAATTGTTGCGATTCAGGCTACAACATTGCCGCGATCTGTCTGAAATGCTGTTCGTGCTGATGATGCTCGGGGATGATCGTCTGGTGCAGGAAACCTGGGTACTCGGCAGTTTGGCATGGGCGCGTGATGACAGTATGGACAGCGGAGGGCAGGCAGATGGTTGAAAAAACACAATATCGGGTACGGGAAGGGTCACGTTTTCCTCGTGGTGTCACGGTCTGCCCTGGGGGCGTGAACTTCTCCGTCATCAGCCGTGGCGCCATCGGGATCGCGCTGCAACTCTACGAGGCCGCCGACAGTGAGACGCCGTTTCAGGTCATCGAACTCGATCCGAAGGTGAACCGCACCTATATCGTCTGGCATGTGTTTGTCGAGGATTTGCCGGAAGGTGTCTGGTACACATGGCGCGCCTGGGGGCCACGTAACAATGGTCAGCGCTTCGATCCCGATATTGAGTTGGTCGATCCATGGACGACCGCGGTATCGGACAGGCTCTGGGATCGCTGGGCCGATGGTAGCGGCCAATCGGTGCGCAGCATGCGTGCAATGGTCGTCGATAATCGGCGTCCAGTGTCGGATGTTCCCATGCCTTGTGAGCGCGACCCCGGCGATACCATCTACCGCGCTGAAGAGGCGGTCATCTACGAGCTGCATGTTGGCGGTTTCACGCGCCATCCCAGCGCCGGCGTCGATGCGCCGCGGCGTGGCACCTTTCTGGGCCTGATCGAGAAAATCCCCTATATCAAAGCGCTGGGCGTCACCCATGTCGAGCTGTTGCCGGTGATGGCCTTCGATGAGGACGATGTGCCTCCGGCGGTTGCGGCACGCGGCTTGCGCAACTATTGGGGCTACAGTCCGCACAGCTTCTACTCGCCGCATCCGGCCTATTGTGTCCGGCCTGATCGGGGTGAGCATGTCGCCGAGTTTCGCGACATGGTGGAAGCGTTTCATGATGCCGGGCTGGAGGTGATTATCGATGTGGTGATCAACCATACGGCCGAGGGCGGGGCCGACGGGCCGACCATCAATTTCAAGGGGCTTGGCAACGAGATTTTCTATCATGTCGATCCCGAACATGGTTATGCCTACCGTGATTACACTGGTTGCGGCAACACCATCAATGCCAACCAACCAATGGTCAGCGCCTTCTTGCTTGAGTGTCTGGAATTCTGGGCGACTGAGATCGGTGTCGATGGTTTTCGCTTCGATCTGGCCAGCGTGCTGTGCCGCGACGTGAATGGCGAACCCATGGAAAACCCGCCGATCGTCTGGAGTATCGAGCTGTCGCCGCTACTGGCGCGCAAGCGCATTATCGCCGAAGCCTGGGATGCGGCGGGGCTGTATCAAGTCGGGCGTTTTCCCGGTTATCGCTGGAGCGAATGGAACGGGCGTTACCGTGATGTGATGCGGCGTTTCGTGCGTGGTGATCGCGGTATCGTCGCCGAGGTGGCGACGCGAATCGGCGGCAGTAGCGACTACTATCAACCCGCCGACCGCCATCCGTTCAACAGCGTCAATTTCATTACCTGCCACGATGGCTTCACACTTTGGGATCTGGTCAGCTACAACCGCAAGCACAATGAAGCCAATGGCGAGAACAACCGCGATGGCCACAACGACAACTTGAGCTGGAACTGTGGCGCAGAAGGGGAGACAACCAACCCGCAGGTACTGGCACTGCGTCGCAAGCAGGCGCGCAACTTCATGGCCGTGCTGATGCTCAGTCAGGGCAATCCGATGATTCTCGCGGGTGATGAGGTGCTGCGCAGCCAGCGGGGCAACAACAATGCCTGGTGTCAGAACAACGAGCTGGGCTGGTTCGATTGGGATCTGGTGGAAAAAAATGCCGATATGCTGCGCTTCACCCGCGAAATGATCGCCTTGCGCCGGCGGCATCCGTCATTGATGCGGCGCCAGTTTCTCAATGGAGAAGTGCTGACGCTCACCGGGATTCCGGATATCCGCTGGTACGGGGCCGATCTGCAACCACCGGAGTGGGATGATCCGGTGGCGCAGGTACTGGCGTTCACGCTCTCCGCCATTCGCGAGGGTGAGACGCATCTGCATGTGATTCTGAATATGTCGGATCTGGATATGATGGCACCAGTGCCGTCGCTGCCCGGTGTCGAATGGCACCCTGTCGTCGATACCGGGCGGCAGTCGCCCGACGATATCACTCCGCCTGATCACGCCGTGCCACTGGCAACCTCAGATTACAAGGTGCGTGAACGCAGTATCGTGGTGCTGGAAGGGGCGTGGTCTATTGCGCGACTGCCGGCGACACAGGGTTGAGAATCCGCACTTTCTGCTCGGGGAACCGGGCGTCATCGCGCCAGGGCAGCAACAGCGTCACTGGCTTCGGTGCGCGGCGGCACAGATCGGGGCGAGTACGATAAACCGCCAGTTCGACCACATCCTGCCTTGGCGTCAGCGCCAGCTGGAAGTCCCTGGCAGCAGTGCAGCCGGTGGAAATGACGGTGATTTCGACGCCATCACGGCTGATATCAATCGCTCGCAAGGTTTCCAGTTTCTTCATGTCGCTGCTCTGATGGGAATTCAAGCCGGCTGCTGTGAGCTGACAACCGGTCAGTGTCAATACGGGCAGGCAGGCCAGCGCCGCGATCCTGATAGCTGTGGCAAGCCGCCGTCGCCTCAACCACCCGAGCGCCATCAGCAGCAGAGGTGAAAAACCACCAATGCCAAAACGGTTGTCTTTCTCGCCCGAGGTCGTCGTGGTGTCGTTGCCGAAATCGCTGTTGCTGTCGGTTGAGCGCACTTTTGCGGCGATTGTTTTGTCGATGTCCGCCTTGAAATAGGGTACCCGCGTCATCACGTCGTAGAGCCCCGGCTGGGCGCAGCCGATTCCCCAACTGGTGATGCCGCCGAGGTAGGGCGTATTGCCATCGAAGACGATCATCGGGCCGCCACTGTCGCCAAAACAGGTACCGACATTGCCTTCGGGGCGCCCGGCGCAAATCATCGCATCGGTAACGGGGGAGGGTTGATCGGTTCCCAGGATCTGCTCCATGGCGCGTGCGCATTCCTCATTGCTGACCAGCGGTATGGCGACTTCGAACAGTACGTACTCAACTGGCGTCGCGGGGGCGTCTTCACCGGGTGCTACCGGTTCCTGCTGACCGCGCCCCAGCATGTATCCCGGCGCGTTGGCACGGATTGCAGCATCGAGCAATTCGTTCGGCGCGATTGAGATCGGCATGACGCCCTGGGGTGCGCGTTCAAGCCGCAGCAGGGCAATGTCGTTATTGATGCCGTCGGGGTCATAGCGCTCGTGAACGAGAACTTCGGTGACAGCGATGACGTTCTCCTGGTCGCGGCGCAGGTCATGGCCACCCACGTTCACCATGATGGCTTCCGGTTCGGTATCACTGACACAGTGGGCCGCGGTCAGTACCCAGACATCGCCAATCCAGGTGGCGCCACAAAAACTCTCGGTTGGGATGATGAGGTCGCTGTATCCAAACGAGGCAACTTCGCCGATGGCATCACGCAGCCCTGTGCCAGCTTCGTCGCTGACGCTGACCACAGGAATGCCTGTCACTGCGTTCTGCAATGTACCAAGAAACGTCCCGCTGACGTTGTTGTAGATGATCGCGCCGATGCCACCCCCAGCTTCGCAGTTACGTACTTTTTCCGCAAAGGTATTGTTGCCGCGCTGAATCAGGCAGATGTTGCCACGAACATCGGCGCAAGGTCCCAATGCCAGGCCGCAGTCCACCAGCCTGCCGGAAAACAGCGTGAGCGGTGAGCCTCGGAGATAGCTCGCCTGGTAGCTCTTCTGTGCCACCGTTACGCTCAGCACCTTGCTCATCAGCGCGGTCATGTACGGCCAGGCGTTCGGTTCGGATTCGACACCGCCAATGATTCTCGGCTGGATCAGAGAACCTGCCAGCAGTGGCAGGCTCATCGTCAGCAGAGTCAGTGATATCAAAATAAAACGGATTTTGTGCATAGCCTGGACACCTGCCGGGTCTGAATAGTCACACATATTCTAAACCATGCGTGGCAGGGAATGCGTTTCGTGCTGCTCAATCCATCGAGAGACGGCTCGTTGACACATCGCCTGAGTGTGAGCGAATGAATTCGCCCCTACAACGCACTCGTACAGGCGATTTCAGTCACCTAACCCCCGCACCAAGGCAAACGCGTAGGGGCGATTTCAATCGCCGTACCCCCGCAAGAAGACAAACGCGCAGAGGCCATTTCAATCGCCTCACCCCTACAAAGACAATGAAGATCCCAATAAAACATCCAATCCGAACCGGCATTCACCAGCAGTTTCACCGTTGACCAGCCTCGGGGAAACCCTTGCATTGCTACGGGGGGATAAGCTTATTTCTTAAATAACAGTGGCTTGCAGTTACCCTCAGGCAACCATCCCCCAGCATGTTACATATTGTATATATTAGAATATTCTTATATGGTGGATTTCAAGAATGACAGGTCAGGCGGAGGCAGCGGCGTCCGCCTTGAAAATAATGAAATCACAACCAGGTGTATTGCTATGAAACTCTCCAAAATTGCGTTGGCAGCAGCGCTGACGGCTGTAACCGCTTCGG
The DNA here is from genome assembly GCA_026981985.1 of Gammaproteobacteria bacterium. Taxonomy (GTDB): domain Bacteria; phylum Pseudomonadota; class Gammaproteobacteria; order UWMA-0217; family UWMA-0217; genus JALSHZ01. The sequence continues at coordinate 21,911 of JALSHZ010000045.1, forward strand.
CGCAGGCCAGCTGGACCCCTTTCGACATGTTCGATGATATTTTTGACAGCAACGACAGTGATGGTCGGTATTACAACGACGGCCGTGGCTACGGCAATGGCAACGCCTATGGAAATGGCTACGGTAACGGATACGGCACTGGTAACGGGTACGGCAATGGATATGGCTATGGTGCCAGCCAGGGTCAGGGACGCGGCGACGGCCGGGCCGATGCTGACGCTGATGCAGATGGTCAACTCGACACCGAAATGAACTTTAGCTTCAAGTTCAAGGGCAAAGGCAAGGCCCGCGGACATGGCAAAGGGAATGGTAATACCCGAGCGTACGGTGATGGCTACGGATATGGCAATGGCTACGGCAACGGTTACAGCGATGCTGGCGCCTATGGCGCAATGCCATTAAGTTAAGCACTAACACAATGATTTATATGGTATAATCCATCAAAACATTAACCAGCTAGAGGAACAAGCAATGGCACTGACAACCCTGATTTAAATCTACTTATGATGCAAT
>JALSHZ010000046.1 GCA_026981985.1 Gammaproteobacteria bacterium
GTCAGCTTGAGCGGCTTCCTGCCGCGCAAGCTTCAACCGGCCATCCATGGCCGGTTGCCCCCTCCAGGCGCACCCGTCAGCGGCGCGTGTGAAGGGGGAAAGAAAACCAGATTTCCAAATGGCCACTCAACGGCTAAATCGGTAACATCGTTACTTTTCGGTGTGTGCCCGCGCAGCGGGCTGGGGCGCTGAGTAGTTACGCCAGAAGTTCCTGTGCAAGCGCCATTCGGAGTGGACCTGGTGGCAGTGTTTTAGCTGGCGTCGAATCCGTCGCTCGAAATCCAGGCTAGAGCATTTCTGTGTCCTCATGCCGATACGCTGGTGCGCAGCAGCACAGTATTGTCAGCATCTCGTTGCCGGTGTTTTCGATGCAGTGTGCTGTGCCCGGTGGTATCAACACACTGTCACCTTTTTCCACATTGAAGTGCTCCTCGCCGAGCGTCATCAGGCCGCTGCCGGCGGTGATGTGGTAGATCTCTTCGGTTTCTATATGGCGGTGGAGGAGGGTTTTTGCGCCGGGCGGGATGGTGGCTTCGGCGAGACTCTGGTTTCTGCCGCCATGCTGGTCGGGGTGCATCAGTTCACGGATGGTGGAACCATCCTTGGTGATGTAGGCGGGGATGTCGCGGTAGTGGCTACGCATAGTGTGCTGGCAGCGTTGGCCTCTTGCCAGCCCTGGGACCGCCAGCATCCTGCTGGCAATGCCGGCGGGACGCCGGCGCTCCCAGGTCAGGCAATACTCTGATAGTAGATATTCTGCGGATGTCTGGCTTCGGCGAAGAAGTACCAGCGTTCGGCGATGAGGCCGAGGTACTGGATGACGAAGGCGGACAGCGGCAGCAGGTAGCCAGGCTGGTAGAAGCTGGCGATGATCAGCGCGGTGGGGATCAGAAATGTCAACACGATGAAGATGTATTTGACGCTTTTGACGAAGGCGTCTTTCTTGCCGTGGAAAAATTCGCGGGTGTTGAACGAGCCGCCCATGGCGCCCTGGGCTTTCTGCGCCATGTTGCTGTGGCGCACACCAATCGCCGAGCGCAGGTCGGATTTCGGCCGCAGGCGTTTGTTGCGCAGCAGTGATGCGCCGCGAAAGATAAACCCCAGAATAGTGAACAGCAGCGTCCAGCCCGCATAGAAGTTGGTTAGATGGGTGCCGAGCAGGGCTGACAGCGTGGTGGCGATCAGAAAGCCTGAGGCGCTGCCGAGCAGGATGAAGTTGATAATGGTCAGCGGTGTGTGCCACTCCTGCAGGAACTTGATGCTGGCGTAGATCATGCCGGTGCAGACGAACAGCGCGAATGCGGCGATGGTGGCAAGAAAGCCGAGAATCAGCGTCAGGTCGACTTCGGTGCCGCCGGGCGCCTGGAACAGCGGTCGGGTGAGGTCGAAATAGTGCGCCAGCCCCCACAGCGCGATCAGCCCCATGGCGATGGGTAGCACGATCACTTCCCGCGACAGCCACGAGGTGCGCCACTGCGATGCTGCCCGCCAGGCTCGCTCCGGGTGGCCGAGGTGGAAGAATGAGGCGACCAGCCCCGCAATGAGCAGTGCCACGGCGATCAGGCTGCCGACGGCGTAGAACAGGCTCATGTGCTGGGTCGGCAGCAACTTGAAAATGGAGTAGACCTGACTGGTGTAGAGCGCCAGGAATAACCCCTGGCCGGCGCCGATCAGGGTGGTGAGAAAAATGACTGAAAATGCTGGATGCATGGCGTGTTTCCGATTTTCGATCGGGGCTTGTAGTGCTGCCCCGCCGTTGTGCAAAGGGTTGTCTAGGAGTCTGTCGAACGACCTACCAGGAAGCCATATCGTCGATGGACGGTCCTTCGCTTGGGCCGATGTGCCGTTTGCGCTCTTCCTTGCTGAGCGGGTTGTCGACCCTTTCCAGCTCGTCCTCATGAATCTTGACGTAGGTCTTGCGCCGCGGCAGGTAGTGGTTCGACGGGTTGGTGCCCCATTCCGGCATCAACTGGTAACCACCGTTCTCGCGGATGGCGACCGAAACTTCTGAATCGGGATCATGCACATCGCCGAACAGCCGCGCGCTGGTCGGGCAGGACATGACGCAGGCCGGCTTGCGCTCGCTCTCGGGCAGCGACTCGTCGTAAATGCGATCGACGCAGAGCGTGCATTTCTTCATCACCTTCTGTTTTTCGTCCAGCTCGCGGGCACCATAGGGGCAGGTCCAGGAGCAGTATTTGCAGCCGATGCATTTGTCGTAGTCCACCAGCACGATGCCGTCTTCCTCGCGCTTGTAGCTGGCGCCAGTGGGGCAGACCGGCACGCATGGCGGATCTTCGCAGTGCAGGCAGCTCTTGGGGAAGTGGACGGTCTCGGTGTTGGGAAACTCGCCGACCTCGAAGGTCTGCACGCGGTTGAAGAAGGTGCCGCTGGGATCGGCGCCATAGGGGTTCTTGTCGTTCATCGGTCCAGCCTCGCCGGAGGTGTTCCACTCCTTGCAGCTGGTGACGCAGGCATGGCAGCCCACGCAGACGTTCAGATCGATTACCAGAGCCAGTTGCGTCATTGTCTCAAGCTCCCTTCTTCAGTTTTTTGTTGAACATGCCCGCGACGTAGCCCTGCCACTTGCCGCGGCGGCGTCCCATGCCGGGCAATGCTGCCACGGGTTTGAACTGCGGAAAGGTCTGTTCGGGCTCATCCTCTCCCGCCTTGTAGACGCGTACGCGCACGTCGTACCAGCCCGCCTGCCCGGTTACCGGGTCGGAGTTGGAGATGTGTTCGCCAGCTTCATGCGGCGGCAGCTCCTCCGAGATCACATGGTTGAGCAGAAAGCCCTTCTGCGACTCGTTAGCATTGGGTTCCAGCCCCCAGGCACCAGAGGCTTTGCCAATGGCGTTCCAGGTCCACACGGTGCCAGGCTCGACCGCTTCGGAGAAGCGGCACATACAGCGCACCTTGCCGTGCATCGACTCCACCCATACCCAGTCACCGTCGCCAAAGCCATTGGCCTTGCCCAGCCGTGGATTGACGAACAGATAGTTGTGGGTGTGGATCTGCCGCAGCCAGGCGTTCTGCGAGTCCCAGGAGTGGTACATCGCCATCGGCCGCTGCGTCAGCGCATTGAGCGGGTACTTGTGGGTGTCGGTCAGCTGAGCCTCCAGCGGCTCGTGGAAGAACGGCAGCGGATCGAAATAGGTCTTGATGCGTTCGCGCAAGCGGTCCGGTGGCTGGCGGCCATCGGTCTTGCCTTCGGCGGCGAGACGGAATTTTTGCAACACCTCAGAGTAGACGTGGATATTGATCGGCTCGTCGTAGCGCGTCATGGCGTGTTCCTGCGCCCAGTGCAGGTAGCCTTTGTTCCAGTTGCGCATGTACTGAAATGAGCGCGGCAGTTCATGGTGGTAGACGCAGTTGTTCTTCTCGTACATCTCCCACTGGCGTGGATTGGGCTCGCCCTTGAGGAATTTTTCGCCGCTCTTGCCACGCCAGCCAGAGAGAAAGCCGATGCCGGAGCCGGGCGAAGTCTCGAAGTTGATGATGAAGTCGCGATAGTCGCGGTACTTGCGCTTGCCTTCTTTATCGACAAAGGCGGGCAGCTTGAGCCGTGTGCCCATCTCCACCAGCACGTCCTGGAATGGCTTGCAGTCGCCTTTTGGTGGCAGCACCGGAATGCGCACCGAATCGACCGGACCGTCGTATTCGGAAATGGGCCGGTCGAGCATTGACATCACATCGTGGCGTTCCAGATAGCTGGTGTCGGGCAGGATCAGGTCGGCAAAATCCACCGTTTCCGAGCGGTAGGCGTCGGCAACAATAATGAACGGAATTTTGTGCTCGCCGTTCTCATCCTTGTCTTGCAGCATCTTGCGGACTTCGACGGTGTTCATCGACGAGTTCCAGGCCATGTTGGCCATGAACAGCAGCAGCGTGTCGATCTTGTACGGATCGCCGCGCCAGGCATTGGTAATAGCGTTGTGCATCAGGCCGTGGACCGACAGCGGGTACTCCCAGGAAAAGCCCTTGTCGAGGCGCACTGGCTCGCCCTCGTCATCGACGAAGAGATCATCGGGGTCGGCTGGCCAGCCCAGCGGGTTGCCGTTCAGCGGTGTATCCGGCGCAACATCATCGGGACTGTTGGGCGGTTTGGGGCAGGGCGGGATCGGCCGCGGAAACGGCGGCTTGTGACGAAAACCGCCGGGGCGGTCGATGGTGCCGAGAATGGTCATCAGAATACTCAGCGCCCGAATGGTCTGAAAACCATTGGAGTGTGCTGCCAGGCCGCGCATGGCGTGGAACGACACCGGGCTGCCCTCGATGGTGTCGTGGTCCTTGTCCCAGCAGTCGGTCCACTGGATCGGCAGCTCGATTTTCTGATCGCGAGCGATGATACCCATTTCATGGGCCAGGCGGCGGATCGTATCGGCCGGGATGCCGGTAATGCCTTCGGCCCACTCTGGCGTGTATTTTTCTACCCGCTCTTTGAGTAGCTGAAAGGCCGGTTTGCAAGGTGTGCCGTCGGGCAGGGTGAATTCACCCATCAGGTAGGGATCGACGCCCTCGGTGTGGGTCGAGATGGGCTTGTCCAGCTCCTTGTCCCACCACAGCTTGTTCTGCGGGTCGAAGCAGCCCTCTTCCTGAGGGACTTCAAAGCGCAGAAACATGCCATATTCATTGTTACTCGCATCCATGTTCACCAGCTCGGCCGAGTTGGTGTAACGCACCAGGAAGTCGCGGTCGTAGAGCCCCTGCTTGATGATTTCGTGAATAAAGGCGAGAAACAGCGCGCCGTCGGTGCCGGGCTTGATCGGCACCCACTCGTCGGCAATCGCTGCATAGCCGGTGCGCACCGGATTGATGGCGACGAAGCGGCCGCCGTTACGTTTGAACCGCGACAACTCGATCTTCATCGGGTTGGAGTGGTGATCCTCGGCGGTACCGATCATGAAAAACAGCTTCGAGCGCTCCAGATCGGGCCCGCCAAACTCCCAGAACGAGCCGCCGATGGTGTAGATCATCCCCGCGGCCATATTGACCGAGCAGAAGCCGCCATGTGCCGCGTAGTTGGGCGTGCCGAACTGCTTGGCGAACATCCCGGTCAATGCCTGCATCTGGTCGCGCCCGGTGAACAGCGCGAATTTTTTCGGGTCTTCGGCGCGAATCTTGCCCAGGCGTTGCTCCATGATGTCGAAAGCTTCGTCCCAGGAGATCTCGTCGTACTTGCCCTCTCCACGTTCCGTGCCAGGCTTGCGCAGTAGCGGTTTGGTCAGGCGTGCCGGTGAATACTGCTTCATGATCCCCGATGCGCCCTTGGCGCAGAGCACCCCCTTGTTCAACGGGTGATCCGGGTTGCCTTGAATATAGCGAACCTCCCCATCCTTGAGCGTCACCCGGATGCCGCAGCGGCAGGCGCACATGTAGCAAGTGGTGTTCTTGACCTCGACGGCAGCGTCGTTTTCTTTGCTCATTAGTAATTCAGCAGGTTCTAATGGGTGGCCGCCTAGTGTGGCCAAGTAGAACTTATGCGTCTAATCAAAGAATTTGATGGTTGGATAGAGCCCTCGTCCGTATGGGCAATGGGGTTTTGTTGTGAAATCAGCCCAATGGGGTACATCTGTAGCGATGAAACAAGGAGATAGCCGATGACAGAGAATCCCAAGGTAACAACAGCGTTGCGTGTAGAACATCCGTTCGCCAAATATGTCCGTTTGCTTGGCAAAGGCAAGACGGGTTCCCGCAATCTGAACCGTGAAGAAGCCACCGACGCAATGCGGATGATTCTGCGCGCAGAAGTGGCGCCCGAGCAGCTCGGCGCGTTCATGATGTTGCTGCGTTATCAGGAGGAAAGTGCCGAAGAACTGGCTGGCTTCGTCGATGCTTCGCGCGAGGTATTTAGCGTGCCGGACGATATGCCGAAGGTCGATCTCGACTGGTCCTGCTATGCTGGCAAAGCCCGGCGGCTGCCCTGGTTCGTTCTCACTTTGCTGTTATTGGCTGAAAATGGCATCTCCGTTCTGGTCCACGGCGAGGGCAACCACACGGCCGGTCGGATCTATGCCGAGGAAACTTTCGAAGCGCTGGGCCTGCCCGTTGCCCACTCTTTCGCGCAGGCCGCGGAGCATATTCGCAGCGGCAACCTCGCCTACCTGCCGTTGCGGGATTTTCTGCCCGAACTGGCGCGAATCATGAACCTGAAATGGATACTCGGCTTGCGCTCGCCGGTCAACACCTTCACCCGGCTCATCAACCCCTGTCATGCAGACTGCTCCATGCAGGGCATTCACCACCCCGCCTATCGTGATACCCACCAGGCAGCATCCCTATTGCTGAAGCAGCCACGCATGGCCGTGATCCGCGGTGACGGCGGTGAAACCGAATGGAACCCCGACATCAAGAACCTGGTGCGCTATGTCCGCGATGGTGAAGCCTTCGAGGAAGAGTGGGCGCCCCTGTTCGAACGTCGCCACGTCAAAGACAAAACCCTCGACCTGAATAAACTCGCACGCGTCTGGCAGGGTGAGGAAGAGGATGAATACGGAGTAGGCGCCATCACCGGCACAGCAGCGATCACCCTGTACACCATGGGCAAAGCCGCAAGCCACGCAGCCGCGCTCGACATGGCGCGACAGTGGTGGGATCAACGGGATTTGAAGCGAGTGGCGGTAAGCTGCTGAGCCAGATCTTTCGGGCGCCTGTTGAGTGCCCCACGTTGTCGTCGCATTCAGACTATTGCCTCAGAGAGCTGTCGAGTATGGCTTAGAGCCAGGCTTACGTTAGCTGTTATTTTCATGTAGCCGGCCTTCAACATATTTATGCAGAATGCTGGCAACCAGCGTTTGGTAGGGAATGCCTTCCGCTAAGGCCTTCTTCTGCAATCCACGCAAATCCTTTGACGAAAGCCGAATATTAATTCGAGCATCTTTTTTTAACATGGCTTTTGCGTACTCTTGATGCCTTTTTTTCGTTTTTTCAGCCATTTTAGACTGCTTTAGCTCACCCTTCTCAAACGCCTCCAGGATCTCACTTTCTTCACTCGATAAATTGCTCATGTCCTTTCATCCAAATAACTCTTCGTAGCCTTCCGGCTCGGTATGATCGTTTTTAGAAACACCTCTTCATCTGATTCCACGAATGGAACGAGATAAACGTATTCCTCAATAGCAATGACATGGATTTGTTGCCCGGGATAGCGCTGCTGATTGGGGTGATCGACCGTATCGAGGATATCGCCAGCCATGATATGGAAAACCACATCCTCGAAAGAAACTCCTCTCTCAGCCCTCAACCAGGAGTTTTTCTCTGTATTCCATGAAATTGGCTTCATTGGCATATTTTATCCCAATGTGTGCCTTTTGTCATTATTAGGCTAGCCTCTCACAGAGGGTTATGCGCTAGATCCAGAACTGCCCCGGTTTTGGCAGACAGAGGGAAACTCATTGAAGGACCTGCTACGCGAGCCTGACCCCTCATGCGTCTTGCGGCAGAGCTGTCGTGATGGCAAGACAGCTCTGCTGCCTCGTGTTATAAAATATGCATGCGTATATCCGATGAGACACGACAAACAATCGTGAAAACCGCACAAGAGATCTTCGGTGACAATGCCGAGGTTTTGTTGTTTGGCTCCAGGGTCGATGATCATGCAAGGGGAGGCGATATCGATTTGCTGGTACGCAGTTCCAAAGTCATCCCTGAGCGGGAACGCAAGATGCTTGCCCTTGTTGCGAGGCTTCAGCGCCGTCTCGGCGATCAACCAATCGATGTGCTGCTTTTCGATCCGCAGACCAAACCCATGCCGATCCACGAAGAAGCACTTGCGACTGGGCTGCGGTTATGAGCAAGGAAACGTTGCTGCCGATTGACCGCTTTCTGTTCACCCTGAATATTGTCGCCAAGGAGGGCAATCACCTCGCCTTCAGCTGGCAACGACTCTATTCCCATGACATTACGCCTGCATGGGTCAGAGAGTTGGAGGCACACCCGGAACAGGCCGAGCAACTGGAGGCGTTCGTCTCCCGATTCGGCAGAATGCAGGACACCATCGCTGACAAGTTGCTGCCTCGTTGGTTGATGGCGCTGGCAGAAACCCCAGGCAGTTTGATCGAAACACTGAATCGTGCGGAAAGACTGGGTGTGATTGAGAATGTAGAGGCTTGGCTAGAGGCCCGCCAACTCCGCAACCGGCTCGTCCACGAGTACATGCAAGACGAGCAGAGTTTTTGTAAAGATCTCATGCTAGCGAGGGAATACAGCATGATGCTGATTGAGACCTACAACCGGGTCCTCGAATACGCCGTGTCACGTATGCATCTTCCCAAGCTGCCAGAGCCTTTGGTATTGCCGGGGGTTAGTGGTCGGTAGGGTTTTGCGCGAGTCGTTCAGCAAAGGCGCGAACCCGTTCCCAATCAGTATATTCAATCACGGTATCCTTGGCCGTTGGGCCTTTGGTCATCCACATGATCAAGCGGATGATCTGGCGATCACGCCAGCTGATGCTGGGGTAGTCGAGGCGTCCGGCGAATACTTCGAGGTGGTCGGGTTTCCATTCGGTCTGCTGCAGGAACTTCTGCATGTAGGGGTTGGTGTCTGGCTGGTTCTTGTGCGGCTTGCGGGCAACGATGTTGACGGTGAAGAAGGCGCTCTCTTTCTGTTCCAGCAGGGCGAGGTTGCGTTCGATGAAGCTGAATACTTCGGGCTGGTGTTTGCCGTAGCGGATGCTGGCGCCGAGGATGATCTTGTCGTAAGGCGTCAGGTCGATGTCGCCATTGTCCTTGAGCGGCCGCAGATCGACTTCGTGGCCATGTGCGCCAATGCTGCTGGCGATCTGGCTGCAGATGGTGCGGGTGTGACCGTCGGTGGTGGAGTAGATGATCAGGAATCGGGACATGGCCAGTGCTGGGGTGCTGAATTCGGGAGACGGATTGTAGCCTGAATTCAGTATCGAATGGGCACTTCACAGTGCGGGGTGTGGGGATGTTTTCGAGAGCGCTGACGCTGTCATTTCCGTTATGTGCTGCCCATCGGCAATCCCGGTGCGCACCATTGCTGCTGAGAAATGCGGCCTACAACGGCCAGAGCTGGATGCCGGTGGCGAAGAAGTAGATGGCGAGTACAAAGCCGATGACGGCGGCGATGCTGTTGATCGAGGGGCGGCAGTTACGCCAGTCGGCCTTGCAGCCGACGAAGGCGGCAATGGCGCTGGTGATGAACCCCAGCTCGCAGATGGCGAGCCGGGCCAGCAATGGCAGAAAGGGTTCTCCGTCCGGTCCCTGAGCGCCGCCGATAAGCAGCAGCACGAACAGGCCAAACCCTGTCAGCGTGAGTAACAGGGCGGGGGTAAGCTTTTTTGCATTCTGTTCCGGGACGCTACAGCTTGTTGTCATTGCTCTATTCCGATGGGTTTAACGTGGTAGTTCGGATGCCCCCATCAGGAACTCGTCGACGGCGCGTGCGCACTGACGCCCTTCGCGAATCGCCCACACGACCAGTGATTGGCCGCGGCGCATGTCGCCGGCGGCGAAGACGCCCTCGATAGAGGTTTTGTACGCGTTGTTGCCTTCGGTGCTGCCTTTGACGTTGCCGCGCGGGTCGAGCTCTACGCCCAGCTCTTCGAGCATGCCTTCATGCACCGGATGGACGAATCCCATGGCCAGGGTGACGAGTTCGGCGTCGAGCACGAATTCGGAACCTTCGACCTCACTCATTTGCCAGCGGCCCTGGGCATCCTTGTTCCACTCAACGTTAACGCATTTCACACCGGAAACTTTCCCGTTTTTGCCGAGGAATTCCTTGGTGGCGACCGAAAACAGGCGCGTGCAACCCTCTTCCTGTGAGGTGGAGGTGCGCATCTTGTTGGGCCAGTCGGGCCAGGTCAGCAGCTTGTCTTCCTTCTCTGGCGGCTGCGGCAGGATCTCGATCTGGGTGACCGATTTCGCGCCCTGACGGATGCTGGTGCCGATACAGTCGGAACCGGTATCACCGCCGCCGATGACGACGACATTCTTGTCCTGCGCGCTGATGGCGAGTTCCTTTTCGATGCCCTGCACTACCTTGGTGTTGCTGCGCAGGAAGTCCATCGCGAAGTGCACGCCGTCCAGGTCACGCCCCGGCACGGGCAGATCGCGTGGTTTTTCCGAGCCGCCGGTCAGCACCACGGCATCGTAGCGATCGAGTAGTGCCTTGGCGGGAATATCGACACCGACATGCGTATGCGTCTTGAATTTCACGCCTTCGGCCATCATCTGGCTGACGCGACGGTCGATGATCGATTTTCCCAGCTTGAAGTCGGGGATGCCGAAGCGCATCAGCCCGCCAATGCGTTCCTGCCGCTCGAACACGGTCACCTCGTGCCCCACGCGCGCAAGCTGCTGGGCGGCCGCCATGCCTGCCGGGCCGGAGCCGACCACAGCGACGCTTTTGTGGGTGGCGCGTTGCGGGATATCGGGCTCGACCCAGCCTTCTTCCCAGGCCTTGTCGATGATCGCGCATTCGATCGACTTGATCGTGACTGGCTCGTCTTCCAGGTTCAGCGTGCAGGACTCCTGGCAGGGCGCCGGGCAAATCCGCCCGGTGATCTCCGGGAAGTTGTTGGTCGAATGCAGCACGCCCAGCGCGTCCTGCCAGTCGCCGTGATAGACCAGATCGTTCCAGTCCGGAATGATGTTGTTGACCGGGCAACCCTGATGGCAAAACGGAATGCCGCAGTCCATGCAGCGCGCACCCTGAGCGGCAAGCTCTTCCTGCGACATCGGGATGACGAACTCGTGGAAATGACGGATGCGGTCGGCAACGGGCTTGTAGCCACGGTCTTTGCGAGGAATCTCGAGAAATCCGGTTGGTTTACCCATTGTTTACTGGCCTCCTTCTGCGGCTTGAACCGTTTCTTGTTGCTGCTGCATCTCCAGCAGGGCGCGGCGGTATTCCACCGGCATGACCTTGACGAACTTCGGCAGGTATTCCGCCCAGTTGTCGAGAATCCGGCGCGCCACATCGCTGTTGGTGTAGTGCAGGTGTTTCTCGATCAGCTGTTTCAGGCGGATGGCATCAAAGCGCGTCATGTCGTGGCTGACATCGACCATGCCGTGGGTTTCCAGATCGCCGCCTAGATGCGCCAGCTCTTCCAGTGCCTCGTCTTCTTCGGCGACGGGTTCGAGTGACACCTGCGCCATATTGCAGAGCTGGTCGAAATTGCCCGTGTCGTCGAGCACATAGGCGATACCGCCCGACATGCCCGCCGCGAAGTTGCGGCCGGTGGGGCCGAGCACGACGACAATGCCGCCGGTCATGTATTCACAGCCATGATCACCAACGCCTTCGATGACAGCGGTTGCGCCCGAGTTACGAACGCCAAAACGCTCGCCGCCGACGCCGCGGAAGAAACACTCGCCGCTGATCGCGCCATACAGCACGGTGTTGCCGACGATGATGTTCTCTTCGGCCTTGTCGATACCGCAAACGGCCGGCGGGTAGATGATGATGCGGCCGCCAGACAGGCCCTTGCCGACATAGTCGTTGCCTTCACCTTCCAGCTCGATGGTGACGCCATGCGCCAGCCAAGCGCCCAGCGACTGCCCGGCGGTGCCGCTGGCCTTGATGTGGATGCAGTCGTCCGGCAACCCTTCGAGGGCGTGCAAGCGCGCCACCTCGCCCGACAGCAGCGTGCCGAAGGTGCGGTTGGTGTTCTTGATCGGCGTCTCGATCTGCACCGGCTTGCGATCTTCCAGCGCCGCTTTGGCCTGGCGGATCATGTCGTGATCCAGCGCCTTGTCGATGCCGTGATCCTGCGTCTCGCAATTGAACATGGCGGTGTCTTGCGGCAGCTCGGGGCGATAGAAGATCTTGCTGAAATCCAACCCCTGCGCCTTCCAGTGTTCCAGGGCGCGGCGCTTTTCCAGCTTGTCGGAACGGCCGATCATCTCGTTAACGGTGCGGAAGCCGAGCTTGGCCATCAGCTCGCGCATCTCCTCGGCCACCATGAAGAAGTAATTGACCACATGCTCGGGCTTGCCGGTGAAACGCTTGCGCAGAACCGGGTCCTGGGTGGCGATGCCGACCGGGCAGGTGTTGAGATGACATTTGCGCATCATCAGGCAGCCTTCGACGATCAGCGGTGCGGTGGCGAAACCGAACTCGTCCGCGCCCAGCAGCGCGCCGACCACCACGTCGCGGCCAGTACGCAGGCCGCCATCGACCTGAACCGCAACCCGTCCGCGCAGCTGGTTGAGCAGCAGTGTTTGGTGGGTTTCGGCCAGACCCAGCTCCCAGGAGGAGCCGGCGTGCTTGATCGAGGTCAGCGGCGATGCGCCGGTACCGCCGTCATAGCCGGCGATGGTGATGTGGTCGGCGTGCGCCTTGGTGACGCCCGCGGCCACGGTGCCGACGCCGACTTCGGAAACCAGCTTGACCGAGATCCGTGCTTTTGGGTTGGCGTTCTTCAGGTCGTGGATCAGCTGCGCCAGATCCTCGATCGAGTAGATGTCATGGTGCGGCGGTGGCGAAATCAGGCCGACACCCGGGGTCGAGTGGCGCACACGGGCAATGGTCTGATCGACCTTGTGGCCGGGCAGCTGACCGCCCTCGCCGGGCTTCGCACCCTGCGCCATCTTGATCTGGATGTCGTCGGAGTTGACCAGGTACTCGATGGTCACGCCAAAGCGACCCGAGGCGACCTGCTTGATTGCCGAGCGCTTGGGGTTGGTGCTGCCATCGGGCAATGGCGCATAACGCTCGCGTTCTTCGCCGCCTTCGCCGGTATTCGACTTGCCGCCGAAGCTGTTCATCGCGATCGCCAGGGTCGAATGTGCCTCGTAGGAAATCGAGCCGAACGACATGGCGCCCGTCGCGAAGCGTTTTACGATCTCGCTGGCGGGTTCGACTTCGTCCAGTGGAATCGGTTCGTCCGCGAACTTGAAGTCGAACAGGCCACGGAAAGTCAGCAGCCGTTCGGTCTGCTCGTTGATGTGTCTGGCAAACTCCTTATACGTTTCATGGTTGTTGCTGCGCGTGGCGTGCTGCAACTTGGCGATGGTATCCGGCGTCCAGATGTGATCCTCGCCGCGCGTGCGGAAGGCGTAGTCACCGCCGACATCGAGGTGATGCTTGTAGATCGGGTTGTTGCCATAGGCATTGCGGTGCCAGCGCACCGCCTCCTCGGCCACTTCGGCGATGCCGATGCCCTCGATGGTGGTCGCCGTGCCGGTGAAGTATTTGGCGATGAACTCGCTCGACAGGCCCACGGCATCGAAGATCTGCGCGCCACAGTACGACTGGTAGGTGGAAATGCCCATCTTCGACATGACCTTGAACAGCCCCTTGCCGATCGCCTTGATGTAGCGGGCGTGCAGCTCATCCTCGCTCAATTCGCTGGAAAGCTCATCGCGCAGCGCCGACAGGGTTTCGAAGGCAAGATAAGGGTTGATCGCCTCGGCGCCATAGCCGGCCAGCGTGGCGAAGTGATGTACTTCGCGCGCAGCGCCGGTTTCGACGACTAGGCCGGTACCAGTGCGCAGCCCCTCGCGAATGAGGTGGTGGTGTACCGCAGAAGTTGCCAGTAGCGCCGGTATGGGAATGCTCTCGGCATTCACCTTGCGGTCCGACAGAATGATGATGTTGTGACCCTCGCGGACACTCTCCTCCGCACGGGCGCAGAGACGCTCCAGCGCCAGCGCCATGCCGGCTGCGCCTTCGGCGGCGGGGTAGAGAATCGACAGCGTGCGCGTCTTGAAGGCGCCGTGGGTGCTGGTCTCGACCGCGCGCACCCGCTCCAGATCCTTGTTGGTGAGGATCGGCTGTTCGACTTCCAGGCGCATATTGCTGCCGCCGTCGGTCAGGCCCAGCAGGTTAGGGCGTGGCCCGATCAGCGACATCAGCGACATCACGATTTCTTCGCGGATCGGGTCGATCGGCGGGTTAGTGACCTGGGCGAAGTTCTGCTTGAAGTAGTTCGCCAGCGGCTTGGCCTTGTTCGACAGCACGGCAGGTGGGTTATCGGCACCCATCGAGCCGATGGCCTCCATGCCGGTCAGTGCCATCGGTGTCATCAGGAAATTGATGTCTTCCTTGGTGAAGCCGAACGCTTGCTGGCGGTCCAGCAGCACGTCGCGTGGTGCGGGCATCGGGCCGACGCCAGCAGGCAAGGACTTGAGCGAAATCTGCGAGGCGTCGAGCCAGTCCTGGTAAGGCTGGCTGGTGGCGATCTGCTCCTTGATCTCGGCATCGTCGATGATGCGGCCTTCCTGGAGATCGATCAGGAACATCTTGCCGGGTTGCAGACGCCACTTCTTGACAATTTTTTCCTCCGGCACGGGCAGCACGCCCATCTCCGAGGCCATGATGACGCGATCATCGTTGGTGATGATGTAGCGCGCCGGACGCAAGCCGTTGCGGTCGAGGGTCGCGCCGATCTGGCGGCCATCGGTGAAAGCAACCGCAGCAGGGCCGTCCCACGGCTCCATCAGCGCGGCATGGTATTCATAGAAGGCGCGCCGTTTCTGGTCCATCAGCGGGTTGCCGGACCATGCTTCGGGGATCAGCATCATCATCGCGTGGCTCATCGAATAGCCGCCGAGCGTCAGCAGTTCCAGCGCGGTATCGAACGCCGCCGAGTCGGATACGCCTTCGCGAATCATCGGCCAGAGCTTGTCCAGATCGTCGCCGAACAGCTCGCTGTGCATCGAGTCTTTGCGCGCCGCCATCCAGTTGACATTGCCGCGCAGCGTGTTGATCTCGCCGTTGTGCGCAATCATGCGGAACGGATGCGCCAGATCCCAGGTGGGGAAGGTGTTGGTGGCAAAGCGCTGGTGTACCAGCGCCAGCGCCGAGGTCATGCGCTCGTCGGTGAGATCCTTGTAATAGGTGGCCACCTGATCGGACAGCAGCATGCCTTTGTAGGAGATCAGCCGAGATGACATCGACGGGATGTAGAAATCGCTGGCGCCCTCCTTGCCCGACTTGTAGATGCTGTTCTCGATCTGCTTGCGAATGACGAACAGCTTGCGCTCGAAGGCGTCCTGATCGCTGCAATTACTGCCTCGGCCAATGAAAACCTGGCGCTGTACCGGCTCGGTCGGCTTCACCGAATAACCCAGCGAGCTGTTGTCCACCGGCGTATCGCGCCAGCCCAGCAGCAGTTGGCCTTCGAGGCTGATGTATTGGCTGATGGTCTGCTCGCAGAATTCGCGGGTAGCATCGTTCTGTGGCAGGAAGAGTACGCCAACCGCGTATTCGCCTTCGGGCGGGAGGTCGAAATCGACGACCTCGCGCAGGAACGTATCGGGCATCTGCAACAGAATGCCCGCGCCGTCGCCAGCGTCGGGGTCTGCACCCACGGCGCCGCGGTGGGTTAGGTTTTCCAGAATCTGTAGCCCCTGGGCGATGATGTCATGCGACTTGCGGTTCTTGATATCGCAGACAAAGCCGACGCCACAGGCATCATGCTCGTTTTGTGGGTCGTACAGACCTTGCTTGGGGGGTAACCCGCTATGGTTCATCGATAAAACCTCATCAAAAAATGGCTGTTCGCGCCCGTGGCCGCACCGCGGTGGCGGCGTGACGGTCGCTGCCTCAAGTGGCTGATTCCCACGGTGATCCGCCAGAACGCACGCCGGCGCGTCAGCTTGTTGTTATGTCCGCAGGGTAGCGGCGGGATCCCGGAAAGACATGCAAGGGAAAGGCCCGCCAAGGGGACGTGACGAACAACACAGAATAAACGAAGTAAGAGTGTGACGCCAGTTCCACAATTGCGACAGTTCCACAATTGCGATTGTACAGCGGGGTCAGGCTTGCGTAATTGCGTCTATCTGTTTCTTAAGGTCTTCTTGCATCTCCGGGGAAGAGCTGGCCAGTTTTTCGATTCTGCCTACCTGCCGGCTCAGGGTGGATACGTCCCGTCCAAACCAGGCAGCAACTTCAGTCAGGGAAGCAGCATCCAGTTGGCGTGCCAGATAACCGGTCATTGCGCGCGCCTGTGCCGCCCCCCGATTCCGCCCCGGTGTACTGAGTGTCTCTGGTTCGACACCCATCGCAGCTGTTACATGATGAATGATGGCTTCCAGGGTGGTGTGGCTATTCGAGCGGCTGTGCTTGCCCAGCACTTGGTTCACGTAGCTGTCGTCACCCAGTATTCGGCTGTCGTCGCCTCCCCCTTGGTGGAACTCCTGACGATGGCCTTCGGCAATCGCATCTTGAACAAAGGCGGCATAGCGTTTTCTGCAAGTCTCAAGCCGCTTGGCAAACTGGCTGAGTACCCAGTCTGCCTGTAGCCATGGCAGTGTTTCCAGTCCCAGATACGCACGATGACTGCTCCAGGGGTATTCCGATGGATCTGAAACCAGGCCGGCGCGGACTGGATTGAGGTGGATATAACGCACCAGTTCCAGCATGTAGCTGTCGGCGTCGACCAACACGGCCTTATATCGCCCCTGGAACAGGTGACCGGTTCGTGACTGATTGTTGTTGATCCAGCGGGTGTAGCGAAATGCCAGATTTTGCATGATCCGCGAGAGTGGTGTGTCGGCCACCTGTATCGCCAGATGAAGATGGTTACTCATGCAGCAGAAGGCGTGAATCCTGTGGCCGAATTTCTCAGTACCCTCTTGCATCAGCAGGTAGAGATGGTGCCGGTCGTCGTCATCAAAGAAAATGTCCTGCCCGCCGTTGCCGCGCAGCATGACGTGATAGAAGCCTCCCGGCACATGGATTCTGGGTTTTCTGGCCATTCGGCGATGATATGTCAGCGGGGGTTGTTATACAATAGCGCAAGCCTGACCCCAGGGTGCAGACCCCAGGGTGGGGAACTTTTTCTGTGATCTGGCCTCGAAACCCGCGTAGATGTTGGGTCATCCGTCATTTAAGGAGAAAAACAAGAAGATGGGTCTTTTGCAACGGCGCCTGCTAACTCTGCTGGAGCACGATTTCTTTCGTTTGCTGGGTGGCTCGGCCTATGTGTTCATTTTCCGCATCATGGGGGCGGCCAGTGTGTACTTGACCCAGGTCGTGATTGCGCGCTGGCTGGGTGCTGAGGCGCTGGGCGCTTATGTCTACGCCTTTTCGTGGCTGGTGATGCTGGCTGTGGTCTCTGGTTTTGGTTTCCCTGCGGCGTCGTTTCGTTTTATTGGTCATGCGCTGACGCATGGCGACGATGGCAGGTTGTGGGGCTACATTCGCCGTGGCTATCAGTTCGTGCTGGGTGGTAGCCTGATCGCTGCTGTTGTTGCCGGGGTTGTCGTGATCAGCTCTGATGAGCTGGTGAAGCCTGAGTATCGCAGCCCGTTACTGATCGCGATCGCCACCGCGCCGTTGATGGCGATGATTATCTTTCGTACTGCTATCGCGCAGGCGTTTTCCTGGTTTGATCTGGCGGTTGTGCCCCATGATGCTTTGCGGCCCTTCGCGTTCTTGCTGATTTTGGCTGGATTGTGGTGGGCGGGGGTGCGACTCGATATCAATCAGGTGTTGCTGTTGCAATTGCTGGTGATGGGTTTTTTTGCGACTCTGATCGAGCTGCTGGTCAGGCGCCGGATGGCACACAAGATCACGGCGGCCGAGCCGCAATACGACACCCGTCTGTGGTTGCGGACGGCGTCTCCGTTGTTGATCATTGTTCTTTTTTCGGGCTTCTTTTCCGAGGTCAACATGATTGTCGTGGGCAGCTATTTGCCGGCGGATCAGTTGGCGATGTTCAATGCCGCTTTTCGCACGGCGTTCATGATCGGTTTTGGCATTACTGCGGTTGACAGCGTGACTTTGCCGAAGGCGGCGCGCCTGCATGCGGCCGGAGATATGGTTGAATTGCAGCGGCTGATCAGCCATGCAACCCATATGAAATTTTGGGGTGCGCTGGTAGCGATTCTGCTGTTTTCTGTCTTCGGTCGGCCAATCTTGTCCATCTTCGGTGCGGGATTCGAGCAGGCCTACCATGCCCTGGTGATTCTCGGTGTAGCCATGGTGATCGTCGCCGGCACCGGTGCGGTGACGGAGTTGCTGAGTATTTCTGGTCATCAGGACAGTTGCCTCTATGTTTTTCTGTCGTCATTCGTCCTGACGCTGGTGCTGCATTCACTGGTGACGCCGCACTATGGGCTGGAAGGCGCGGCGTGGTCGGTGTTGGCGGTCGTGTCGTTCTATTCCGCCTGGCTGCACTGGCTGGTGATTCGCAACCTCGGTATTTTGCCGTCTATTTTCGGCATCTTTTGGTTGCGCAAGGCCGCGCCTGTTGCTGCCCCGGCAGATTGATGGTGGCATGCTAAAACGTCAGCTTGAGACCGGGATCCACCCTGAGCAGTTGTCGGCGTATCGACGTCTTGATTGCTTCCAGCGCCTGCTCATCATCTGCTTCGAAGCGCAGTGACAGTGATGGTGTCGTGTTCGAGGCGCGAACAAGTCCCCAGCCGTGGGGGTATTCGAGCCGCAGGCCGTCGATTGCCGATACCTTGATTTGTTCATTGTCGCGATCAAGCCGGCTGAACGCCTCCATGAAGGCTAGCAGTGCTTCTTCTGAGTTGAAACTGATGTTGATTTCAGGGGTGCAGGGGCTGTCGGGCAGCGTGGCGAATAGCTCGTTGCTCGACTGAGTGGTGTTGGCGAGGATTTCCAGTAGCCGCGCCGCGGTATAGAGCCCGTCATCGAAGCCGTCCCAGCGGTCGGCGAAAAACATGTGTCCGCTCAGTTCGCCGGCCAGCGGTGCGCCGGTTTCTCTCATTTTCTGGCGCAGTACTGAGTGGCCTGACGCGACCATGAGGGGTTTGCCCCCAGCACGGCGGATGACGCGATCCAAATGACAGCTGGATTTGACGTCGTAGATGATGGTGCTGCCGGGTTGCTGTTTGAGGATCTCCTGCGCGAACAGCATCAGTTGCCGATCTGGCCAGATGATCTTGCCACTGGAATCGATGACGCCGAGGCGGTCGCCGTCGCCATCGAGTGCGAGGCCGATGTCGAGACTGTGGTCGATGACAGCCTGTTGCAGTGCCTTGAGGTTTTCTGGTTCGGAAGGGTTGGGGTGGTGATTGGGGAAGCGCCCGTCGGGTTTGCAGTAGAGCGTGTGAACGCGGCAGCCAAGGCGCCGTAGTAGTGCCGATGCCACCGGGCCGGAGATGCCATTGCCACAGTCGATGGCAACGCTCAGTGGGCGTTCGATCTCGACGCTGCCG
Source organism: Gammaproteobacteria bacterium (assembly GCA_026981985.1). Lineage (GTDB taxonomy): Bacteria > Pseudomonadota > Gammaproteobacteria > UWMA-0217 > UWMA-0217 > JALSHZ01. Next base: position 19,104 of record JALSHZ010000046.1, read on the forward strand.
GCAACCCGCTCGATATAGCGGGAGGTGACAGAGCGTGAAACCAGCTTGCCGTCGCCATGGCTGAAGTCAGCGTTGATGATGCGCTGATTCAGTGCTGCCAGTTTATCGGCATGCCAGGGCTTGCGACCAACCACCAGCTTGAGGCCATTGTAGTTGGGCGGGTTGTGGCTGCCGGTGACGATGACGGCATTGGGAATGTCGAGCGCGTGGGTGGCGAAGTTGGCGACCGGTGTTGGTGTGGCGCCGATGTCGGTGATGTCGATGCCGGTTTCGCGCAGCCCGCTGATCATGGCCTGGGCATAGACCGGGCTGCTGAGCCGGGTGTCACGGGCGACGATCACCTGCCGCTCTCCGCGTTCGACCAGGGTGCTGCCGAAGCCGCGCCCAATCTGCCGCAGGATATTTTCGTTCAGCGTCACATCGACGATGCCGCGGATATCGTACTTGCGGAAAATGGTCCTGACGGGGATGTCGCTGGCCGCCACGACCGGGGCAGGACTATTGTTTGCCAGTGTGACCAAAGCCCCCTGCACCTCGCTTGCTTTCGATGAATTCATCGACGATGTTGAAGCTGGCCTGAATCACCGGGATCACCACCAGTTGGGCAATGCGGTCGCCGGGCTGGACGGTGAACGTGGTGTTGCCGCGGTTCCAGCAGGAAACATAGATTTGTCCCTGGTAGTCGGAGTCGATCAGGCCCACCAGGTTGCCGAGTACGATGCCGTGTTTATGGCCCAGCCCGGAACGCGGCAGGATCGTCGCCGCGAGTCCCGGATCACCCAGGTGGATGGCGATGCCGGTCGGGATCAGTTCGGTCTGACCCGGTTCCAGGGTAACGGGGCTGTCGCAACAGGCGCGCAGATCCATGCCGGCGGAGCCCGGGGTGGCATGCTCGGGCAGGGGGAATTCCTTGCCGATGCGTGGGTCGAGAATCTTGACGTCAATCTGATGCATGGCGCTTGTGATCCTTGTTGTAGTGATTGGCGAGCAGCTCGATCAAGGCAGCGGCGAGCTGTTGCTTGCTGCTGACCGGCAGGCTTTGCTGCCCGCCGGGCCAGAACACTTCCAGCGAGTTGTCATCGCGGTCAAAACCCAGCCCGTCGTTGACCGGGTTGGCGGCGATCATGTCGAGCCGTTTGTTGGTGAGCTTGTCCCGTGCATGCTTTTCCAGATCTTGGGTTTCTGCGGCGAATCCGACGCAGAAAAGCTGGGGAAAGCTGGCCGAGACATCGGCGAGTATGTCCGGGTTTTTGACCAGTGTCAGCTCGATTTGTTCGGCGGACTTCTTGATTTTCTGTGCGCTGATATCGGCTGCCCGATAGTCGCTGACCGCCGCCGTGGCGATGAAGATGTCTTTGCCCGCTGCCTCCTGCATGACGTGATGATGCATCTGCGCGGCGGTTTCGACGTTGATGCGCTTCACGCCCTGTGGTTCGGGCAGTGCGGTTGGGCCGGCAACGATGGTCACATCGGCCCCCGCGTTGACTGCGGCGCGGGCCAGTGCCATGCCCATCTTTCCTGAGCTGCGGTTGCTGAGAAATCGCACCGGGTCGAGCGGTTCACGGGTTGGCCCCAGGGTGAGCAGCAGCTTGCGCCCGGCAAGTTGCTGCTCACCGAAATGGGCGGTCACGGCAGCGAGGATCGTGGCGGGTTCTTCCATGCGCCCCGGCCCGGTGTCGCCGCAGGCCTGCTCACCGCTGGCGGGCCCGATCAGCTGCACGCCACGCTGTGTCAGTAGCGACATGTTCCGCTGGGTGGCAGGATGGGTCCACATCTGCTGGTTCATCGCCGGGGCGGCCATTACCGGATTGGGGTTGGCCAGACAGAGGGTGGAAAGCAGGTCGTCGGCGAGTCCCTGGGCCAGCCGCGCCAAGGTGTTGGCCGATGCCGGTGCAATCACAATCAGATCTGCCCAGCGCGCCAGTTCGATATGTCCCATGGCCGCTTCATGGGCCGGATCGAACAGCGCCCCGCGTACTTCGTGGCCGCTCAGTGCTTGCAACGTCATAGGTGTGATGAATGCTTCGGCGGCGGCGGTCATCACCACCCTGACGTCAGCGCCGGCTTTCACCAACAGGCGGGTCAGTTCAGCTGCTTTGTAGGCAGCGATACCGCCACTGATGCCGAGAATGATCTTTTTGTTCCGCAAGGGCATGAGTGGGATTATTCCGTGTTGTGAAAACTGAACTGATTGTACCGCCGTTTTCGGTGCTATGTTCGCTCGCTGCAATTGGATAGTGGACGGACAGCATGTCGATCATCGACTGGCCCGCAGACGAGCGGCCGAGGGAAAAGCTGATTCAGCGTGGCGCTGCTGCGTTGTCGGATGCGGAGTTGCTGGCGATATTTCTGCGTACTGGCATACAGGGCAAGTCGGCGGTCGATCTGGCACGCGAGCTGCTCGATCGTTACGGTAGCCTGCGGGCGCTGCTGGAAGACGATGCCAACGGATTCTGCAGTAACAAGGGCTTGGGTCTGGCCAAGTTTGCCCAGCTTCAGGCGGTGCTGGAGATGGCGAATCGTCACCTGCGGGAACGCTTGCAGCGAGGTGATGCCTTCACCGATCCGCAAGGGGCGCGACAGTATTTGCAGCAGCGACTGCGTCACCGGCCGATGGAGGTGTTCGCCTGCCTGTTTCTCGACACCCGGCACCGCCTGATCGAATTTTCTGAGCTGTTTACCGGCACCATCGATGGTGCCAGCGTTCACCCCCGCGAGGTGGTGAAAAAAGCCCTGGCATTGAATGCAGCGGCCGTCATTCTGGCGCATAATCATCCTTCAGGCATTGCCGAGCCAAGTCAGGCGGATCAGCAGATCACCCGGCGTTTGCAAGACGCGCTGGGGTTGGTTGATGTCCGCGTGCTCGACCATATTGTGGTGGGGGATGACTGCGTTTCAATGGCCGAGCGTGGCATGCTGTAAAGCGGGTTTGGCTGTTACCGCAAGCGTTGCACTGGAGAAAATCGATGAAATACGCCGTGATTCTGCTACTGCTCTTTGCCGGGCCGCTGCATGCGGCCGACTGGTTTCCATTCGCGAATGACGACAGTCAATATGAGTATTGGGATGATGGTTTCGCCTATGGCCAAGGATATGGCCAGGGCTACGGGTATGGCTATGGCGAGAACTGGTATCGGGGGGAGGGAAAAGGTCGTGGTGAATCCATTTTCGACAGCATGTCGGATGCGATGGGTGACTTCATGACCGACGGCGTTGGCGATGTCATGGGCGATATCGAACTCGATCTCGATTTCACCGTTCGCGCCCGTGGCAAGGGTTCTGGCAAGGCGCGTGGCGAGGCTGACAGCCGCGCCGAGTACTATGGCGGTGGGTATGGCAGCGGCTACGGTGATTACCTGGCTGACTACTACGGCTATGGCGGCGGATATGGCGATGCCGTGGGGTCGGAATATTACGATGGCGGTTGGGATGGCTACCATGGCTATGAAGGCGGCTACTACCCGGGCTACGAGTCTTGGGGGTATGGCTACATTCCGCCTTATTATCAATCAGATGTGTTAACTTATCCGCAATACTAGCCCGCATTACTCACCAGTTTGCTGCTGCGACCCGGCGAGAAATCCGGGCTAAACGCTCTCTGAACGCTGATTTCATCACCGGCCTCACGGGTTGCGCTCGGTGTGCTGGCGCATCAGCTTGACATAGTGGCTGGCCGAATAGCGCAGGTATTCCCGTTCCTTGTCACTCAGGAGCCGGCTGCGTCTGGCGGGTGCGCCAACCCACAGATAACCCCCTTCCAGTGTTTTCCCAGGCGGTACCAATGCGCCCGCGCCGAGCATGACGCCTGCCTCCAGCACGGCCTTATCGAGCACGATGCTGCCCATGCCGATCAGGCAACGGTCACCAATGGTGCAGGCATGCAGGGTGGCATTGTGTCCAACCGTCACCTCGTCGCCGATCAGTAGGGGAGAGCCGCCGGGGACGTACTGGCTGTCGTGGGTGACGTGCAATACCGAGCCATCCTGAATATTGCTGCGGGCACCGATTTCGATACGCTGGATATCGCCGCGAACCACCACCTGGGGCCATATCGAACTCTCTTCGCCAATGCGCACCTGGCCGATGACCGTAGCCTGATCATCAACCCAGGCAGATGCTGCAATCTGTGGTGTCCAGTCGAGAAAGCGTCTGATCATTGATAGGGTCTCCGGCAGTGGCTTTGTGGGGTAAGGCGGTTTTCAAAATCAGTATAATACGTCGACCATCCCCTTTCTGAATGCAACTATGCAACCAACACATGCGCCATTGAGCCTACTCGACCGTCTCCAGCTCTATGGCCAGCTGATCCGGCTGGACAAGCCCATCGGCATTTTTCTGCTGCTGTGGCCAACATTGTGGGCCTTGTGGATTGCTGCCGATGGTTTGCCTGATCTGACGGTGCTTGCCGTGTTTTGCGTCGGCGTGTTCCTGATGCGGTCGGCGGGTTGCGCCATCAATGACTATGCGGATCGCGACATCGATCTGCATGTCGAGCGCACTCGTAACCGGCCGCTGGCTGCGCGTTTGATTTCACCCGCCGAGGCGCTGGGGGTTTTCGCCGTATTGTCGCTGCTGGCGTTTTCGCTGGTGTTTTTTCTGAATACCGCGACGCGCTGGATGTCGGTTGGCGGTGTCTTGCTGGCGGCCAGCTATCCTTTCATGAAACGCTTCCACCATTTGCCGCAGATTCATTTGGGCATCGCCTTCGCCTGGGCGGTGCCGATGGCGTATACGGCGCAGACCGGCGCGTTTCCGGATCGATCCGGCTGGATGCTGTTCATTGCGGCGATCTTGTGGACCACGGCCTACGACACGATGTATGCCATGACGGACCGGGAAGAGGATTTGCGTATCGGCGTCAAATCGACCGCCATTCTGTTTGGGGATGCTGATCGCGTGATCATCGGTGCATTGCAGGCCATGATGTTGTTCGCGCTCTATCTGGTGGGCAGGGAGGTTGGGTTGCACTGGCCATGGCATGTCGGTCTGGCCGCTGCCGCACTGTTCAGTCTGTACCAGCAATTCCTCATTCGGCAGCGCAATCCGCGTGATTGCTTCCGGGCGTTCCTCAACAACAACTACCTGGGTATGACCCTGTTCGTCGCGGTTGTCGTCGATAAGGCGTTGTATTGATGACAATAGTTTTCTTCTGATTCCGAACCACTGTTCCTGAAGATTGTCGAACCAGAGTATTGCCAGGCTCGGCCTGGGGCCTTCAGGGTAATATTCAGTATGGTGCCGATACCGCCCGCGCTACAGCGTGCAGCCAGAGTTGCACACAAATTAGTACCGATTCACGAGTTGCTACGCCCGCTCTATTCAGGGAAAGGTGTGATATTCGCACTACACAGGGTGGTGCCTGACCGTGGCGGGCCTCGCATAGCGGCCAATGCCAGCCTGGAAGTCACCCCTGGTTTTCTTGAGCAGGTAATCGACAGCGTCATCGAGTGGGGCTACGAAGTCATCTCGCTCGATCAGCTGCACCAGCGTTTGCTGAATGGTACGGGGAGGCGCTTCGCCTGTTTTACTTTTGATGACGGCTATGTCGATACGTATCAAAATGTTTATCCGATTTTCCGTCAGCGTGGCTTGCCTTTTGCTGTCTACATTACCACTGCCTACATCGACAAGACGATGGGGCTTTGGCACCACATGCTGGAGACGCTGCTGCTGGAGCGCGAAGAAATTCGGTTCTCTTTGGGTGGGCGGCATCAGGTTTTCAGGGCAGCTGATGCCAACGAGAAGGAGACGCTCAATGCCAGGCTATCCGCCAAGATCATTGGGCTTTCTTCAGCGGAATACCCCAGGTTCATCGAGGCGCTTTTCGAACGGAATGATGTCTATCCGGAACAGTTTTTTGACCGCACGATGAGCTGGGAGCAAGTCGAAGCACTGGCTCGGGATCCGTTGGTGACGATAGGTGCCCACACCGTCAACCATTTCAATCTGGCACGGCTTCCTGCCGATAAGGCCCGATGGGAGATCGCCGAGTCAAAGCATCTGCTCGAAGATCATATCGGTGGGCCGGTGGCGCATTTTGCCTATCCTTATGGTGGACCGGGATCAGCTGGTGCGCGGGAGTTCCGCTTGGCAGCGTCCTGTGGCTTCAAGACGATGACGACGATGCGCGAGGGCAATATTTTTGCGACGCATCGAAACCATCTGAGCTGTTTGCCGAGAATTGAGGTCAGGGGGCGGCACCAAGAGCTGGCGCTGCTCGATCTGCGTTTGAGTGGCTTGTTGTCGATCCTGAAAAACGGGTTGAATCCGGTGGTAACGGTGTGAGTAGCAAGTGCGTCGTTCGGCTTTCAAGAGCTCATCTGCACGCCGCGGTAGCGGGCCACCAGGTCAGCAAGGCGACGGTAAATATCAGGAAAGAAGGTCTGTACTGATTGACGTATACACTCCTTGCCGCTGAGCGCATTGGCCCGATAAGCTGCGATCAGGTCGCTGATGGCTTCGCGGGGTGACGATTTTGCGGTCAGGCGGGAGCGGAATCTGGCCCGGTATGCCAGATAGGCGGCCGGCGACATCTCGGCACGGTGAGATTCCACCCAGTCGAAGAATCTCTCATGCATTGGCGAGGTAGCGGCGAACACCGGCGCTTGCGAAAGTCGGTCGCTGTCGTAGCCATCGGTATAGACCACCAGCGGTTCTTCGATGTATTCAAGCTGCGCGCCACTGCGCCACAAGTCGATGCCAAACTGGTCGTTGTCGCCGAACCAGAGGGTTTCGAGGAACGGGTGTTTCCGTGCCAGGCTCGTTTCAACCACCAGTGTGCTGGTTTGAAAGAAACCCCGGCGCAAGAACGTCCAGTCGAAAGCATTTTCATCCTGCCGCATGCCGGATTCCGGTCGGATCCACATCTTGCCGACACCGCGATCGACATAGATTGGCCCGTAGCAGACAGCGGCGCCCGATGTCATGATGCGGTCGTGGTAGTGCGCCAGTTTTTCTGGCAGGAACCGGTCGTCGGAGTCGAGGAAAGCAAGATACCGTCCCCGGGCTGCCATGATGCCAGTGTTTCGGGCGGCAGCCGGCCCGCCATTGTCCCGCTTGATGTAGCGGATGCGGTGATCGTTGATCGCCGTGACGACTGCTTCGGTGTGATCGCTGGAGCCATCATCGATGACCAGAAGCTCGAAGTCGTGCCAGGTCTGTTGCAGGCATGAATCGATGGTTGCGCTGATCATATCCGCGCGGTTGTAGGTTGGAACAATGATGCTGAAAAAAGGGGGCTTTCCGTTCTGCAGTGCTGAGCTCATTGGTGTTGTTTTCCTTTTAAGTGTCGGGGCGCGTGAGGGTGCGACCAAAATGCGCTTGCAGCTTGCCTCTGGCGCGCCAAAGGTTTAGCCATGCGCGAATACGTGTGGGTGTATGAAAAAGCCCCGCAATATACTGGGTGGCACCTGTGCCCAGCAGCGCCATGGTCTTGGCCCAGCGCACGGTTTCGTGGCGGAGGCCGGGGTTTTGCACGCGAAACATTCTTATCTGGATGTTGCCCTTCAGAATCATGCGGTCGCGCACCCACGCCAGGCTGAGGCGGCTGTCGGGGACACTCTCCCAGACAATGGCCTGGGTGGACCAGTGCTGGCGAAAGCCCATCGCGTGCAAGCGGCGGAAGAAGACATCGTCCTCACCGCCTGAGTGCGCAAATTCGCTTGGAAAACATTCGGGCGCCAGTGCGTCGAAGCAGCGGGTTCTGGCAATGAAGTTGCCGCTGGCATGGAGTCTGCAAGGCCCGCCATCGGCAACTTTCTGGTTGGCGCCGTAACAGATCTGCGCCTGCTCGACCCAGGGAGGGCTGTGTTGCGGAAATGCCGGCAGCACAGGGCCGCCCACGATGTCGGCATCGGTCGCTTTTTGCACCTGAAGCAAGGCCCGCAGCCACTGGCGTGAAGGCCATTCATCATCGTCGAGCGTGGCGATAAAATCGGGGTTGGATGTCAGCGCGAGCCGGATGCTGTGATTGCGCGCATGGGAGATGCCGCGGCGCGGCTCAAACGCCCAGCGTAGTGGCCAGCGGTAGCCGTTCGCCAGCGCCTCGCATACCGCGATACCCTCGCGTTCTGCGTCGTTGTCAATGACAACGACTTCGAGCGGGCCATCCCAGTCGATGGCTGCGAGGTCATGCAGGAGTCGCTCCAAACCATCCGGGCGTCGACAGGTGCAGATACAGATGGTGACGTCTGGCTGGTGCGGATCAGAAGTGGTGGGACGCATTGAGCTGTACAGTTGAATTCGCTTGCATTGTCCTAGTAAGAGTCGTGAAGCGGTGGAATGGTTCCCGCGGTCATCGATGGAGCACGCAGACAGCGTCTCTCGATGCGAGAGCAAAAGCCCCGATTGCAGCGAGCCCCGATTGACAGCCCCGATTGCAGCGTTGACCTGCTTTGGGTCAGCCTGTATGATCCGTCCTCTTTTTTTCGACGAGTTTGTGGAGTTGTTATGTACGCGGTAATCGCTACTGGTGGAAAACAGTACAAAGTATCCGAAGGTGACGTTATCCGTATAGAGACGTTGGCTGCGGCAGAGAATGACGAAATCACCTTTGATAAGGTGCTGTTGGTGGCTGATGGCGACAACGTCAATATTGGCGCTCCGTATATCGATGGCGGCAAGGTCAGCGCGACGGTGAATGCGCATGGTCGCGGCAAGAAGATCGAGATCATCAAGTTCAAGCGCCGCAAGCACTATCGCAAGCAGATGGGGCATCGCCAGAACTTCACCGAAGTGAAGATCACTGGTATCAGCGTCTGATCCCTGTCAGGTATTAAGAGGATTTAGAGATGGCACATAAGAAAGCTGGCGGTAGTACCCGCAACGGTCGTGATTCGATTTCCAAACGTCTTGGCGTCAAGCGCTTCGGCGGCCAGGTTGTCAAGGCAGGCAATATTCTGGTGCGGCAGCGTGGCACCAAGTTCCATCCCGGCGAGAATGTCGGTTGTGGCAAGGACTACACATTGTTCGCCAAGGTCGATGGTACGGTGGTCTTTCGAACCAAGGGTGTCAAGAACCGCAAGTATGTCAGTGTAGAGCCAATGGCTTCGTAAGCCCGCGCTCAACATCTGTTGCACCTGAGAGCCCCGCCCAGTGCGGGGCTTTTGCGTTATAATTGGGTAACTGCTCAGCTTACCCCCTTATTTGCGCCAACTCTGCGTTGGAAGTGCTCATTTACACTTGTAAACTCCGCGCTTCCGCCTTGATTTGACGCAAAACGGGGGCAATCTGAGCAGTTACTGGCATTGCGCTGAGCGGTTACATAATTGGTTGCAATTCCGGATAATCCTTTGAGCAATCCTCCCCGGGCCGTTGGCCTGATCTCTTCCCCCGATCGCGGGCAAGCCAAGTTATGAAATTTGTTGATGAAGCGACAATCACAGTGAAAGCGGGTGATGGCGGCAATGGTGTCGTCAGCTTTCGGCGTGAAAAATATATCGAATTTGGTGGCCCCGATGGCGGTGATGGCGGTGATGGTGGCTCTGTCTATGTTGTCGCCGACCCAAACCTGAACACGCTGGTCGATTTTCGGCATGCGCGCCGCTATGTGGCTGAGCGTGGCAAGAATGGCGCTGGGCGAAACTGTACCGGGCGTGCTGGCAAAGATCTTCTGATCCCGGTGCCGATCGGGACCATTGTCTCGGATGCCGATACCGGCGAGGTAATTGGGGATGTGGTCGAAGCCGGCCAGAAACTGCTGGTGGCGCAGGGTGGCTATCACGGCATTGGCAATACGCGTTTCAAAAGCTCGGTCAATCGAACTCCGCGACAACAGACTGATGGTTCGCCGGGCGAGTCGAGGCAGTTGCAGCTTGAACTGAAGGTGCTTGCTGATGTGGGTCTGCTGGGTCTGCCCAATGCGGGTAAGTCGACGCTGATCCGCCAGGTGTCGGCGGCGCGGCCTAAGGTGGCGGACTATCCGTTTACCACGTTGCACCCGAATCTTGGTGTGGTGAAACCTTATCCGCATGAGTCCTTCGTCATCGCCGACATCCCCGGCCTGATCGAAGGGGCTGCCGAAGGCCAAGGGCTGGGCATCCAGTTTCTCAAGCACCTGCAACGCACGCAGTTGTTGCTGCACCTGGTCGACGTACTGCCCCCTGATCCATCTCAGGCGCCGGTCGAAGCGGTGCGGATGCTGGAAAAGGAGCTCGCCAGTTTCGATCCTGGGCTGATGGAGAAGCCGCGCTGGTTGCTGCTCAACAAGATGGATCTGATCCCTGAGCAGGAGCGTGATGGCTTGCGCCAGCAGATTATCGATGCGCTGGGCTGGGAAGCACCGTGCTACAGCATTTCCGCGGCTACCGGTTTCGGCACCGAGGCGCTGGTGCATGACATTCTGCGGCATCTGAAGCAGGAGGTGTGGGATGGATGAGCGCATTGCCAACGCCCGTCGCTGGGTCATCAAAATCGGTAGCGCGCTGCTGACAAACGATGGCGCCGGTCTCAACATGGACGGGATCGCGCAGTGGGCCGAGCAGATTGCCTCGCTGCGGGAACTGGGTAAAGAGGTGGTCGTCGTGTCGTCGGGCGCGGTTGCTGCTGGTATGAGCCGGCTGGGCTGGCGGCGGCGTCCCCATGCGATCCCGGAGTTGCAGGCGGCTGCCGCAGTGGGGCAGATGCGCCTGATCAATGCCTATGAGCGTTTCTTTCAGTCACATGGCCTGCACAGTGCGCAGATCCTGCTGACGCATGACGACCTCACCAATCGCAAGCGGTATCTCAATGCGCGCAGTACGCTCAGGACGCTGCTGGCGCATCACGCCATTCCCGTCGTCAACGAAAACGATACGGTGGCTACCAGCGAGATCCGTTTTGGTGACAACGATACCCTGGCAGCGCTGGCGGCAAACCTGGTCGAGGCTGATGTACTGCTGATCCTCACCGATCAGCAAGGTCTGTTCGACAAGAACCCGCAAACCCATGACGATGCAACCCTGATTGCTGAAGCCGATGCGACCGATCCATTGTTGCTGGAGTACGCGGGCGAGGCAGCATCGGAGCTGAGCCGTGGCGGCATGACGACCAAGGTGCTGGCGGCGCGTAAGGCCGCGCGTTCGGGTACGCACACGATCATCGCCAATGGGCGAGAGGATAACCCGATTCTGCGGATTGCCAGTGGTGAGCATCTGGGGACGCGCCTGCGAGCCAGCAGCCCGCCGGTTGCGGCGCGCAAGCAATGGATAGCGAATCAGCTCAAGCAGCAAGGCAGGCTCTGGCTCGACGAAGGCGCTGCGCAGGCGCTACGGCAGGAGGGGCGCAGCCTGCTGCCGGTTGGCGTGGTGCGAGTGGAAGGCGTGTTTCAACGCGGTGATCTGGTGGGGTGCATGGCGCCAGATGGCAGTCAGGTTGCGCTGGGGCTGGTGAACTACAGTACGGAAGAGGCAAGCCGTATCATTGGCAAGAGCAGTGATCAGATCGAAAAGATCCTGGGCTATATCAACGAGGTCGAGATCATCCATCGGGACAATCTCAGCCTGCTTTGATCACGATGGGTTGGTGGATCGACGCCAGTGGCATCCGTCATGGCAAGCCATTGAGCATAAAAAAGGCCGACTCCGCAGCGTCGGCCTTTTGCATTCTCTTGTCTCGCCGTTTTTACAGCGCCTTGATCCGGGCGCTCATACGGCTTTTTTGGCGTGCTGCCTTGTTGGCATGAATCAGCCCTTTGCCAGCAGATGAATCGAGTACCGACTGGACTTCGACAAAAGCGGCGGTCGCTTTCTCCTTGTCGCCAGCTTCGATGGCCGCTTGGGCGCGTTTCACGTAAGTACGCATTCGAGAGCGCAGTGCCATGTTATGCGCACGATTTTTTACAGCTTGACGAGCACGTTTCCGTGCCTGGGCAGAGTTAGCCAACGATTCACTCCTGCAGTGGTCACCAGAAATAGGAGCGCGGATAATACGCGCGTCGTATTGCCAAATCAACCCTTTATCTGTTCTTGGCGCCGGTCATTGTTTGCCGGAACTGTGAGCAGGCTGATTGTTTGTCAGCTCCGCTTGCATTAGCATCCCCGCCTTTGTCACTGACTGCGACGGACCGCGATGAACCATCCTGTTGTCAAGGGGCTGCTTTTTGCTGTCGTGCTGCTTGTTTTTTACCTCGGCGGATGGCTCAACTATGTCCAGGCTGGCACCATTGGTGCCGTGGGTTTTTTTATCCTCACATCCCTGTTCTATTGGCAGGTCGTGGTGGCGGGGCATCGCCGGCGTTCATCGTTGGTGTTGTCCCTGATCGTTCTTTTTGTTGTGGCGCTGTTCTTCTTTGCCTCATTCCAGATGGCACTGCGCGATATCTTTCATGTCCAGCAGGACAATGTCGTCGTTATCGAGTCGATATTCAACACCAATGCCGCCGAATCAGGCGAGTTCCTGCAGCAGTACGGTCCCTACCTGCTCAAACACCTGCTGATTTTTGTCGTGGTGACGGCGGGGTATCTCTATTTGACCCGCCGCCCATGGCAGCCAGCAGGCGTTGGTCGCAGAACAGTTGTTGCCTGTTGTGTATTCACTGCGGTTACGCTGCTGCTGCACTTCAACCCGACTGTCAGGCGCACAAACCCATTGCTGTATGTGCCGATCTACCATGCCAAGTGGAAGGCGGATCTTGAGAGTACGCAAAAGCTGTTACTGCAGCTGGAGCGCAATATGGCACTGGAAGGTTCTGCCGCCACTTATCTTGGTGACAGTGGGCGCAACACGGTGGTCTGGGTGATCGGCGAGAGTGATACCCGCCATAACTGGAGCCTTTACGGCTATCCGCGCAAGACGACGCCTCGGCTTGAACAGCACTCGGAGTTGCTGGCCTTCTCCAATGTGCGTGCTGCGGACGCAGGCACGGTCATCTCCATGACCAAGATGCTGACACCTGCTACCTTGGCGCAGCCGGATTTGTGGAAGCAGCAGCCCAGTCTATTGGTATTGGCCAAAGCCGCTGGTTACAAGGTGTTCTGGATCAGCAATCAGGGCACCGACCGGCGGGGGGTGATGTCGGTTTTTTCCAGCCAGGCTGACGAGGCGGTATTCACCAACCGGGGAACCTCCCGCGGTGAGAGCAGTTTCGATGAGGTGCTGTTTGCGCCTTACGAACAGTCGCTGCGTGATCCGGCAGAAAAGAAGTTGATTGTCGTGCATCTCATGGGGGCGCATCCGGCCTACGATTTCCGTTACCCGGCTGGCTGGGACGAGTTCACGCTGGCTACCGACGATCGTGTCGCCAACGAGCTGCGCGCGCAGGGGCGTTCTTTGGCTGCCATTATGCTGCGGAATCAATATGACAACGCCATCCGCTATCAGGATCATGTCATTGCCACCTTGCTGGAAAAAGCGCAGCAGATGGCTGATGGCCGGCTGGCCTGGCTCTATATTGCCGACCATGGCGAGGATGTTGCGCATCACAGCAATTTTGCCGGCCACAATCATCGCGCTGCCGAGATGTGGGAGGTGCCGATGCTTTTCTGGGCATCGCCAGAGTATGATGTGAACGTGCCGTCACCGGAAGTGGCCTATCAGGCGGATCACATCGATCACACGCTGCTTGGGCTATTGAAGCTCGAAAGCCCCTATCATGATTTGGCCGCTGATCTGTTCTCGACAGGTCGAACCCGCCTGGCCGCTAGCGCCGCAAGGCAGCCCTCGCCACCGTAGCTACCGTAATTTCGGCAGCACCGTGTTTCATTAGCTCGCGCGCCAGCGAGTTGACCGTCATGCCGGTCGTCATGACGTCGTCGAGCAACAGAATCGAGGTGTCTGGTGGCAGTTTCTGGCGCAACCGGAACACATTTCGCACATTGCTTTTGCGTTCACGCATCGTCAGGCCGAGCTGTGGTGGTGTGGCTTTGCTGCGGCAGACCATTCCCGCTGCAACTGGAACACCGAGTTGCCGAGCGGCGAAACGGGCCAGCTCCAGTGCCTGATTGAAACCCCGCTGCCCCAGTCTGCGTCGGTGCATTGGTACCGGAATGATCAGGTCGGGGTGGGTATGCAGTGCATGTGACAGGTAGTTGCCGAGCAGTGTGCCGAGTGTGCGGGCGAGGTCGAGTTTGTGATCGAATTTCAGTTGCTGAATCAGACTGGCAATCGGTTCCTCGTAAAGGAATGGGCTGTAAACCGCATTGAACGCGGGTGGAGATTGTTGGCATCTGCCGCAGAGCTGCTCCCCCGCAACAGGCATGGGTTCGGCGCAGCGCATGCAGGCGTTCGTCAGCCGGGGCAGGTCGGCCTGGCAGCCGCTACAGAGTTGCGGTTGCCGGGTGGTGGTGCCGCAGAGAACACAATGTTCAGGCAGCAGCACGCCGAGCCAGCCGCACCGTGACGATATTGCTTCTCCATCCGCCCTAAGTGCAGTTGGGGCATCCTCGCACTGGCGGGCCTTTCTGCTAAACTTCACGTCTTTGTTTTCCCGGTACTTCAGCGTCGATGCCTGAAAAGAAAATTGTGACCGCCGAGTCGTCCCGACGTACGGCCAGCATGTTCAGTTATGGCAACATTCTGTCGGTGGCCATTCCCGTATTGATCCCGTTCTGGTTTGGTGCTTCGATGTTTATTTATGCCATGAACCGGCATCATCCCAACCCTCGCGTCGGTTACTATACGCAATGGGCCGCCTACCGGTTTTATGGCTTGATTGGCCTGATCATTCCGGTTGGCACCTTTTTTCCGGCCGACATCCGTTATTACCTTGCGACCTGGGCTGTGCTGGCCGCCGTCATCATTCCCTGGGAGATCAGGGATTTGCGGCGCATCGCGCGCGAACAGTGGCAGGACACCGAGTATCAGACATGAACACTATCAGGCACGACTGGACACGCGAGGAAATACTCCGGCTTTTCGCCGAGCCGCTGAACGATCTGCTGTTCGAGGCGCAGCGAATCCATCGGCAGCATTTCGATCCCAACGAGGTGCAGGTCAGTTCGTTGCTGAGCATCAAGACCGGCGCCTGTCCCGAGGATTGCGGCTACTGTCCGCAATCTTCACATCACCACACCGAGATCGAGCGCGAGCGGCTGTTGCCGCTGGATGAGGTGCTGGAAAACGCTCGAGCCGCCAAGGCCAGCGGCGCCACCCGTTTTTGCATGGGGGCCGCCTGGCGCAACCCGACCGATACCCATCTCGACAAGATTCTGCCGATGATCGAGGGGGTCAAGGCGCTGGGCATGGAGACCTGCGTGACGCTAGGCATGCTCACCGACGCGCAGGCAGCCAAGCTCAAGGCATCCGGGCTCGACTACTACAATCACAATCTCGATACGTCGCCGGAGTTCTACGGTAGCGTCATCTCCACCCGTACCTATGAAGACCGTCTCGATACACTGGGGAACGTGCGTGAGGCGGGTATCAACGTTTGTGCCGGTGGCATCATTGGTATGGGGGAATCACGCCGCGACCGCGCCGGGCTGCTGCAGCAGTTGGCGAACCTGCCAAAACATCCGGAGTCGGTACCCATCAACAACCTCGTGCAGGTCGAAGGTACACCGCTGCATGGTGTCGAGGCGCTCGATCCGCTGGAGTTCGTGCGCACCATTGCTGTCGCGCGCATCATGATGCCGCACTCGGTGGTGCGCTTGTCGGCGGGCCGACTGGAAATGTCGGACGAGTTGCAGGCGATGTGTTTTTTTGCTGGTGCCAACTCCATTTTTTATGGCGACAAGCTGCTCACCACCGACAATCCCGAGGCCAGCCGCGACCGCGCTCTGCTTGAGCGGCTGGGGATGCGTTTCAGCGAGGCAAGGTCGCAGACCGACAGCACGGCCACTGCCTGATTTTGCCGCGGTGAAAGATCTGCGCAAGGATTTGCAGCAGCGGCACGAACAGTCGCTCTATCGCCACCGCCGCGTTACCGAATCGCCGCAGCAACCGCAGATGCGCATTGATGGTCGTGAGGTTGTCGGTTTCTGCAGTAATGATTATCTGGGGCTAGCCAACCATCCTGATATCAGTGCCGCTTTCCAGCGAGCCGTGAATGACTACGGTGTCGGTGCTGGCGCTGCGCACCTCATCAACGGCCATAGCCACTATCACCACAGGCTCGAAGAGGCGCTGGCCGAGTTCACCGGCTATCCGCGCTGCCTGCTGTTTTCCACCGGCTACATGGCCAACCTTGGCACGCTCCAGGCAGTGGTCGGCCCGGGCGATGCTGTTTTCGCCGACCGTCTGAACCATGCTTCCTTGCTCGATGGTGCGCTGCTCTCCCGCGCCCGCTTGCAGCGCTATCCACACAATGACATTGCCACGCTGACACAGCGTTTGCAGGGCAGTCGTGCCGATGACCATATCATCGTCACCGATGGCGTGTTCAGCATGGATGGGGACCTCGCGCCATTGCCCGAACTTGTGCGCGTTGCCCGCCAGCATGAGGCCTGGCTGATGGTCGATGATGCCCACGGTTTCGGGGTGCTCGGCGAGCAGGGGGGTGGCAGCATGCGTCACTTCGGCTTGTTACCGGACGATGTGCCGATCCTCGTCGGTACGTTGGGCAAGGCCTTCGGCACTGCCGGTGCTTTCGTCTGCGGTGATGAGACGCTGATCGAATACCTCATTCAGCATGCCCGCAGCTATATCTACACTACTGCCATGCCCGCCGCCATCGCCGCTGCCACCCTCGTCAGCCTGCAACTGGTGCAGCGCGAATCGTGGCGGCGTGAGCGGTTACAAGGCCTGATCAGACGCTTCCGGCAAGGCGCGCAACAATTGGGTCTGCAATTGCTCGAATCCACTACGCCAGTCCAGGGTATTGTGCTTGGCAGCAACCAGGCCGTTGTCGGTGCGAGCGAAAAACTGTTCGCCCAGGGCTTTCTCGTCACCGCCATCCGCCCACCCACCGTTCCCGCTGGCTCGGCTCGGCTGCGCCTCACGCTTTCGGCCAGCCACAGAGACGAGCAGCTCGACCAGTTGCTGGAGGCGTTGGCAGATATAGCGCGTGAACAAAGGCGGTAGCCTGGGGGTATGGATGAATTCTATCCTCGAACAGGCTTACCGTCAGACCGACTACCGGATCCCTGAACTCGGCATTACGCTGCGTGTTGATGAGCCTGCACCGATACTGGAGCGTTGGCTGCACAGCGAAGGCTGGTTCAGTTGGGCGTTCATTTCTGCTGCCAACCCTCAATCGGAACCAACTGATGATGACACCAACCGCCGTCAGCACCGGCGCCTGCAACAAAGTGTCGATACCCTCGGGCTGCCTCACTACGAAGCCATTGGCGAGGGCCGGGATGGGCGCTGGCCGCCCGAACGGTCATTGTTCATCCCCGGTTTGACACGGGAGCAAGCCAGTCAGCTCTGCCAGCAATACCAGCAGAACGCCATACTCTACGGCGAAGCTGGTAGCGCGCCGCGACTGCTATGGTGCCGCAACCCGTAGCGGGCAGTGGTGTCGCCCGGTGTCGACGGTGTCAGGCTTGCGTTATTGTATTAATGGCCATTAATACAATAACGCAAGCCTGACACCGGACACATCTATTGGGGCTGCTTATTCTGCCCGCAGTGTTTGTAAAATGCTCCGCGTATTTGGCCGCATGTCTCGCCATAGGTAGAAGCTCTCTGCGGCCTGTTCCACCAGCATACCGAGGCCGTCGCTGCTGATGCGTGCGCCCTGGTTTTTTCCCCATTGCACGAAGGCGGTGTCGCCGTTGCGGGAGTACATCATGTCGTAGCAGATGCCACCGGGTTTGAGCAGGCCGTCGGGGATGGCTGGGATTTCGCCCTGCAGGCTGGTGGCGGTGCCGTTGATGATGATGTCGTATTGCGCGAAAGGGCCGTCGAGCCCGCTGCCGTGGGTGGGGCCGAGGTCGCTGAAGGTTTCGGCCAATGCTTTGGCGCGGTTGGCGGTGCGGTTGGCGATGTGCAGGCGTTCGGGTTGGCCTTCCAGCAGTGGTTGCAGTACGCCGCGTACCGCGCCGCCGGCGCCGAGCAGCAGGATATTGGCACCGCAGAGTTTGGCCCCGAGGTTTTTCGTCAGATCGTTGAGCAGCCCGATGCCATCGGTGTTGTCGCCCTTGTAGCCGGTTTGGGTGCGGATCAGCGTGTTGACTGCGCCAGCCAGTTCAGCACGCTGGCTGCGTTGTTCACTCATGGCCCAGGCCTGTTCCTTGAACGGAATGGTGATGTTCATGCCTTGGTAACCTTCGGCGTGGAGGTTTTCCACGAAGGGGAGGAATGCGTCAGGCGGGACTTCCAGCGCCTCGTAGCTGATCGACTCGCGGGTCTGTTCGGCGAACAGGGCGTGAATGCGGGGCGACAGGCTGTGGCCGACCGGGTTGCCCAAAACGGCGTAGCGGTCCATCAGCTTTGTTGCAGCCAGCGGGCTACATCCATGGCGTAGTAGCTGAGGATGCCGTCGGCACCGGCACGCTTCATGCCCAGCAGGGCTTCCATGACGCAGGCTTTTTCATTGATCCAGCCATTCTGTCCGGCGGCCTTGAGCATGGCGTATTCGCCGCTGACCTGGTAGACGTAGGTGGGCATTTCGAAGGTCTCTTTCACCCGCTGAACGATATCGAGATAGGGCATGCCGGGTTTGACCATGACCATGTCGGCGCCTTCGGCGATGTCCAGCTCCACTTCGCGCAGCGCCTCGTTGCTGTTGGCCGGATCCATCTGGTAACTGTACTTGTTGCCGCCACCAAGGTTGGTTGCCGAGCCGACCGCGTCGCGGAAGGGGCCGTAGAAGCTGGAGGCGTATTTGGCCGAGTAGGCCAGAATGCGGGTGTTGATGTGGCCGGCTTCTTCCAGTGCGAGACGTATTTCGCCGATTCGTCCGTCCATCATGTCAGAAGGGGCGACGACGTCTGCACCGGCTTCAGCGTGGGAAAGCGCCTGCTTGACCAGCACTTCGACGGTAGCGTCGTTGGTGACATAGCCACTATCGTCTAGCAGGCCATCCTGGCCGTGGGAGGTGAATGGGTCGAGCGCTACGTCGGTAATCACGCCCAGTTCCGGCACCGCGTCCTTCAATGCGCGCACCGCACGCTGGGCCAATCCATCCGGGTTGAAGGCCTCTTCGGCGGCGTCGGATTTCTTTTCCACCGGGACAACTGGGAACAATGCCATGGCCGGAATACCCAGTGTTGCTGCTTCCTGCGCCTGTCCAAGCAACAGATCGATGCTGACACGCTCGACACCGGGCATCGATGTCACGGCTTCGCGCTGGTTGTTGCCTTCAAGGACGAAGACCGGATAGATCAAGTCGTCGACAGAGAGTTGCGATTCGCGCATCAGGCGGCGGCTGAAGTCGTCGCGACGCATTCGGCGGGGGCGATTGATGGGGTAGCCAGACTGCATGGGAATCCCGTGGTTGCTTATGGTCTCGGGCCGCAATTATGACACAGCCTTGCTTGTTGTATGGGGTTTGCTGCGACGTAACTATTCAGCGCTCGCTCAAGTAGAACCGTAACTGCTCAGATTGCTGCTGGAATGCGTCAGATCAAGGCGGGAAATGTGAGTTTACGAGTGTAAATGACCATTTCCCAACGCAGAGATGGCGCATTCCAGTGGTGAGCTGAGTAGTTACGCTGCGAACAGGGTTTCGTGTGAGGCAGGCAGCAGTCTGGTTGAGGCCGGACCGCTGCTGGTGGTCTACCTACATGCCGCTGTGAAGTGGCGGCTTGGGCTGTGGGAAGGGCGTGGGTAGCATGCAGGTCATTAAAAGGATAACGATAACAAGCTGTTCCAATGCAACGTATTTTGCTGATAGAGAGTTCTCATACCCAACGCTTTGCGCTGGCTCAGTCATTGCAGGCGTCGGGCTACGAGGTGGTTGAGTGCACGGACTACTGGCAGGCGGTGAATCTGCTCAGAGGGGCGTCCTCGGATGCCTTTTCGGCCATTGTCATGGAGTGGGTTGCCCACGAGCCGGAGTTGCGCCTGCTATTGCAACGCATGCTGGCCACCGCTCCCTTGATGATGGTGCCGCAGTTGATTTTGACCGATACGCCAACTGAAGAATTGCGACAGTGGGTAGTGTCACTGCCGAAGGCGGCATGGCTGGGGCATTCGAACCAACATGAAATTCTGGCCTTTCTCAATCAGCATCTCAGGCGGCGAACTAACGTCGAGCCGGTCAGACAGGGTGAACCCAAGCGGGGTTCTGGTGCACGCGTCCTGTTGGTCGATGAGTCGGTGCAGGATCGAGCCCGCTACCAGAAGAGCCTGGAATCAGCCGGTTTTCGGGTATCGGTTGTCGCTGGCCTCGACCAGCTGACCAGTGATCTTGCATCGGAAGACAGCTTCGATATCGTTATTGTCGACTACGCCATCCTGATGTCCGAGGAAGGCCGCCGCTTCTTCGAAAAGGTGTTGGCGCACCAAACACTGAAATACATGCGCAGTGTCGTGTTGATCAGTAGCTACAACGACAAGGCTGTGCAGCATGCGCTGGAGTCGGGCGCGGTGGAATGTGTCTTCAAGACCGAGACCGATGCGCTGTTTCTGGCGCGGATTCATTCACTCGACAATCAAATTGCTGTGCAGAAAACGGCAGAGGCGGAACGACGCCGCTTTGAAGCGATTCTGGGTTCGATCGGCGAGGGAGTCTACGGTGTCGATACCAAAGGACGGATATCCTTCATGAACCCGGCCGGGCAGCGGATTCTGGGCTTCAAGCGTGCCAGTGAGTTTGAAGGCAAGGCGGCAAGCGGTCTCATCCATATCCAGCACGCGCAGCGTCGCGGGGATAACGGTGTGATCGACGTGCTGGAGGAAGCCTATCTCAACGGTACCCGGCTCGACCAGCTGGAAATCAACTTCTATCGCGCCAACAGGCAGAAAATCGATGTCGCCTGCACGGTTGCGCCGTTGGAGGTTGGCGGTGAGCGCAAGGGGGCAGTCGTCGCCTTCCGTGACATCACGGAACGCAAACGGCTGGAAAAGCGGCTGATCCATGCAGCCACGCGTGACCCGCTGACCAACTTGTACAATCGCAGGCATTTTGAGCAGTCGCTGAAGCGTGAAGTCATGGCGGTGCGCAGTGGTACGGTCACCACGGGGGCGCTGCTGTATATCGATTTCGACCGCTTCAAATATCTCAATGACACGGCCGGGCATGAGGCCGGGGACTACATTCTCCGCCAGGCCAGTGACCGTCTGCGAGAATGTGTGCGCGTAACGGATGACGTAGCACGCCTGGGTGGGGATGAGTTTGCCGTCATTCTTCGGGAAGTGGAAGAAGAGGAGGCCATTTCGATTGCCGAGGATATCCGTGACAGCTTGCAGGATGTCGCTTATATCACCGATGACATCTCCTACAAGCTGAGTTGCAGTATCGGCATTGCGATGATTCTGCCCGATCTTGAGAACAAGGATGTGTTGGCCAATGCGGATATTGCTTGTGGTATTGCCAAGCGTAAGGGGCGTAACCAGTCACATCTCTACACTCCTTCTCAGGATCGTGACAAGGAGTCGATGAATGAGGAGATCGTGTGGTCGATGAAGCTGAAGGATGCGCTGGAGTTCGATCGCTTTAGATTGTACTTTCAGCCAATCCTGCCGCTGGAGGAAGTCAATTCGCACAGCTTGCCGGGCGAGCCGAATCGCTTGTGGGCATCGCTGTCACATCTGCCGGACCACTATGAAGTGCTGTTGCGCCTCGATGATGGCGAGAAGGAATTGATCGGCCCGGGGGCCTTCCTGTCGATGGCGGAACGCTTCAAGCTGATCGACAAGATTGATTTGTGGGTTGTGCGTGAATCGGTCCGAGTGCTGGAAGATTTGCGTGATCAGGGTCGCGATGCCAGTTTTTCCGTCAACCTCTCCGGCGTAACGCTCAATACGAGCGAGACCCTGAGAAAACTGGAAAAGCTGTTGCTGGAAACCAGTCTGCCGCCATCGTCGCTGATTTTTGAAGTGACTGAAACCAGTGCCATCGAAAAAATCGACTCGGCGCGAAAGTTCATCGAACGGATGCGCAGCCGCGGCTGGCGTTTTGCGCTGGATGACTTCGGTACCGGCTTCAGTTCGTTTTCACAGCTGAAATTCCTGCCGGTAGACATGGTGAAGATCGATGGTCAGTTTGTTGAAGACATGATGCTCGATCCGATCGACCGCGCGATTGTCATTGCCATCAATGACATTGCCCATTCTCTGGGCATGAAAACCGTGGCCGAGTATGTTGAGACGCCCGAAACGCTGCGCGCGTTATTGGATATGGGTATCGACTACGCGCAGGGTTATTACATATCCAGGCCGATGACCTGTGTGCGGGAGCGAGTCGCCAGTGAGACGCAAATGCTACGCTTGATCGAGCCAGTCGCGATGTACTAGGTATTTCTCGTAGAGTTCCGCTTCGGCACTGCCGGGTTCGGGCTGATAGTTGTATTGCCAGCGTACCAGTGGCGGCAGTGACATCAGAATCGACTCGGTACGGCCGCCGGACTGCAAACCGAACAGTGTGCCACGGTCATAGACCAGGTTGAATTCCACATAGCGGCCACGCCGGTAAAGCTGAAACTGCCGTTCCCGCTCGCCGTATGCCACACCCTTGCGTTTATCCACGATCGGCAGATAGGCCTTGGTATAGTGCTCGCCTACGCTGCGGGTCAGGGCAAAGGCCGCGTCGAAATCGGGTTCGTTCCAGTCGTCGAAAAAAAGCCCGCCAATACCGCGCGGCTCCTGGCGGTGTTTGAGGTAGAAATAATCATCGCACCATTTCTTCAGCTTGGGGTAGCAGTCGGGCCCGGCAGGTTCACAGGCTGCTTTTGCCGTTTGGTGCCAGTGAATGCAGTCTTCCTCGAAGCCGTAATAGGGCGTCAGATCGAAGCCACCTCCGAACCACCAGATCGGTTCTTCTCCTTCCGATTCGGCGATGAAAAAACGCACGTTCATGTGCGAGGTCGGTACATAGGGGTTGTGTGGGTGAATTACCAGCGATACGCCCACCGCCTGAAAAGAGCGCCCCGCCAGCTCCGGTCGGGCTGCAGTGGCCGATGGTGGTAGCTGATCGCCGAAAACATGCGAAAAGTTGACCCCGGCCTGCTCGAACACAGCCCCGTTTTCAAGCACACGGGTACGTCCGCCGCCGCCACCCGGTCTGGTCCAGGCATCCTCACGGAATGACTGCTCGCCATCAACGGCGCTGACTTCGTCGCAGATATTGTCTTGTAACGTCTTGAGAAAAGAGATCACGGGGGCGATATTGGCTTGGCTCATAGTGCTATGGTCTTCTGGTAAGTTGCAGTTGAGGGTGGTTGGTGAGGGAAACGCAATTCGGAATGTCGAGATTTATTTCGATATTCCTATGGTACAAGCATGTTTCAATGCTCATCGGAAAGGGTATTTATGATGCCAATTAGTGTTTTTGGCTCGTAAACAGGAATTTTGGCTTGCTGGAAGTCTCTGATATTTCGCGTGACGATATATTGTGCGCCTGCATGAATGGCTGCTTCATGCAGAACTGCATCTTCGAAATCAGTGAATTCGGAATGCAATGCCCCATCCAGTGTCAGGCGATTGACTGGCGCGATGGTAAAAAGGGCAAGTAGTGAAGCAATGTGACGGGATGTGGCTTCCATACCAAGCGCTTTTGCGGTGAGATAGTGGATGGTTGTTATCGTTGTTGCGCATGCGAAGGCTGTGATCTCGCCACGTTCTGCTCGTGACATCAAATAGAGAGACGCATGGACATGAGGCTCCCGGTCAAGCAGTACGTCGAGGATGATATTGGTATCGAAGAGCACTTTCATGCGTGTTTCTTTTCGAGATACTCCTTGTAATCTAGCTCATCAATGGCTTTTCCCTTGAGTATACCCCGCAGTGATTCTACCGTGGGCGGGAGGCGCTGTTCGCCAGGGACTTCCTCGTTGCCTATGGCTTCAAACAGCTCTGCGACGATCTGTGAAACCGATTTACCTGTTTTTCGGGAATAGGCTTTGGCAGTACTGATCAACTGCTCGTCCAGTCGGAGTGTCAGTTTGGTGTTCATGGCATGCATCATAGGTTGACGTATAAAGATAGGGGTACTGTACGTCGTTGCGCAGGGTTTGGTCAATGCTGTTTGATACCGTTCTTATCTTCTAACGGCGGGACTCATGGAGTACGGGTTACTGCCGGACTATTTTTCCTGTCGCAAGTTCAACAATCCGGCTGGGCCGGGGATCATCGCCGCAGTCACCGTGCAGGATGTAGTCCAGCCGGTCGCATAGCGCGTCGGGCAGGGCGTCGGCGGTTTTCGGTGGTGCTTCACCACTGAAGTTGGCGCTGGTGGAGACCAGTGCCGAGCCGCTCGTTTTGCACAGTGCGGTGACGATGGGGTGGGTGGTGAGGCGTATGGCGATCTGCGAGTGCTTGCCGGTCAGCAGGGGTGAGATATCGTGGGCGGCGGGCACTGTCCAGGTGGTTGCCCGTTCATGTCGTTCCGCGATCGTTTTCCATTGCTCATCACTGAGGCTGGCGGTGTAGGGGGTGAGTTGATGTGCGTCGGCGGCCAGTAGAATGAATCCCTTGTCCGCGTCACGGCCTTTGATGTCGATGAGGTGCTGTAGCGCATCATCGTTGTCAGGCAGGCAGCCGAGGCCATAGACCGTCTCGGTGGGATAGGCGATGATGCCGCCACGGCGCAGGATGTTGGCGGCTTCGGCAATCGCGCCCTGCTCGTCAGGCATTGCTCAGGCGATTTTCTTGACGGCGGTTTTCTTTTTTGTCGCACTTTTTTTGGCTGTCGCCTTTTTCTTTGTTGCTGCTTTCTTTTTGGTTGCGGTCTTCTTTTTTGCTGTCGTCTTTTTCTTTGCCGTGGTTTTTTTCTTGGCAGCTGTTTTCTTTTTTGCCGCCGCTTTTTTCTTGCCCCGGGCTTTTCGTTCTGGCGCTTCGGCGAGCAATTTCTTGCAGGTTTCCAGATCGAGTGATTTCGGATCTGTATCCTTCGGAATGCGGGCGTTCTTGTTGCCGTCAGTGATGTACGGCCCGTAGCGACCGTTCAGCACTTGAATGCCTTCATCTTCCCAGTCATGGATGATGCGGTTGGCGTCGGCGAGTTTTTTCTCGGCGATCAGTTCCAGCGCGCGTTCCAGGGTGATGGTGTGAGGATCTTCACCGCGGATCGAGACGAAGGCGTTACCGTATTTCACATAGGGGCCGAAACGGCCAATGCTGGTGCTGACCGGTTCGCCTTCGGGGGTCTCGCCGAGTTTGCGTGGCAGCTTGAACAGTTCCAGCGCTTCTTCCAGCGTGATCTTGTCCATTTTCTGTCCCGGCACGAGCCCGGCGAAAGTGAGCTTTTCATCCTCATTGTCTGGATCGCCCAGCTGTACATAAGGCCCATAGCGGCCCATGCGCACGGCTACGGGTTTGCCGGTTTTGGGGTCGGTGCCGAGCAGGCGCGACTGGCTGGCTTCCTTGCGGCTGACGGATTCTTCCTTGTCGTCGAGCAACGCTTTGAACGGTTCCCAGAATTCGGAGAGCACCGGAATCCACTCTTTTTCACCGCGCGAGATTTCGTCGAGTTCGTCCTCGAGGTGGGCGGTGAAGTCGTAATCGACGTATTTGGTGAAGTGTTTTGTTAGGAAGTTGTTGACGATGCGCCCCACATCCGTCGGATGGAAGCGCTTGTTCTCCAGCTCGACATATTCGCGATTCAGCAGCGTGGAGATAATGCTGGCATAGGTGGAAGGGCGGCCAATGCCATATTCCTCCAGCGCCTTGACCAGACTGGCCTCACTGTAACGTGGTGGCGGTTCGGTGAAGTGCTGATCGGCGCGGATCTCTTCCAGCGCAACGCGATCGCCCTCTTCGAACTGAGGTAGCAGCTTCTCATCCTTATCGCTCTTTTCTTCGCCATCGTCGGTACCTTCGAGGTAGACGGCCATGAAGCCGGGGTGGCGGATGGACGAGCCGGTGGCGCGGAAGCTGTTGCCTTCGCCGCAGGCAAAGTCGATGGCGACGGTATCCATCGTCGCGTGGATCATCTGGCAGGCGACCGTGCGTTTCCAGATCAGCTCGTAGAGGCGGAACTGGTCATTGGTGAGATGATTCTTGATCTCTTTTGGCACGCGCATGGCCGAGGTGGGGCGAATGGCTTCGTGGGCCTCTTGCGCGTTTTTCGATTTGGTTTTGTAGGTGCGCGGCGCCTCGGGCACGTTTTCCTTGCCGAATCGTTTGGCGATCAGCTCGCGCAGCTCCACCAGCGCTTCGTCGGCGAGGTTGACCGAGTCGGTCCGCATATAGGAGATGAGGCCGACAGGCCCGTCCCCCAGGTCGATGCCTTCGTAGAGCTGTTGCGCGATCTGCATGGTCTTGCGCGTCGAGAAGCCCAGCTTGCGTGCGGCTTCCTGTTGCAGTGTAGAGGTGATGAACGGTGGCGCGGGGTTGCGCTTGCGCTGTTTCTTGACGACCTTGGAGACAACCAGTTCGTTGCCGCCAGCCGCTTTCAGCGCTTGCTGGACGGCGGTGGCCTGTTCCTCGTTGGTGAAGCTGAACTGTTCGACCTTCTTGCCGTCGAAGGTGGCGAGTTTGGCGGTGAAGGCCTGTGTCTCTTTTTTCAGTGCGGCTTCGATGGTCCAGTATTCCTGCGGCTCGAACGCTTCGATCTCCTGTTCACGTTCGACGATCATGCGCAGCGCCGGGCTTTGCACTCGGCCAGCCGAGAGTCCGCGGCGGATCTTCTTCCATAGCAGCGGTGACAGGTTGAAGCCGACCAGGTAGTCCAGTGCACGGCGCGCCTGCTGGGCATTGACCAGGTCCTGCGACAGCCCGCGTGGTTCCGCGACGGCGTCCTGAACTGCTTTCTTGGTGATTTCGTGAAATACAACGCGCTGGATGTTCTTGCCTTCGAGCGCACCTTTCTCGTTCAGCAGCTCGTAGAGATGCCAGGAGATGGCCTCACCCTCGCGATCCGGGTCAGTCGCGAGATAGAGTGTATCGGCCTTTTTCAGCGCCTTGATGATGCGGTCGACGTGTTTCTGGTTGCGCTCGATGATCTCGTACTTCATCGCGAAGTCGTGATCCGGGTCCACCGCGCCGGTTTTGGGTACCAGGTCGCGCACATGGCCATAGGAGGCGAGCACCTCGAAATCCTTGCCAAGGTATTTCTTGATGGTATTGCCTTTCGCAGGCGATTCTACAATTACCAGGTGATGGCTCATCGTATAGTTGAGTATTCAGGTTTTGGGAGAAGAAAGGGCTGTCAGTGCAGCGTCAGGCCCTGATCGTCGTAGACGAGGTCTTCGAGCCAGCCAAGATCGGCCGGTTCCTCGTGGGGCTGGTTGAACAGCACCATCAGAATAACCCATTTGAGCTGGTCGAGACTGACGGGGTGGCTTTCCAGCGCCTGGGCGCGATCGATGATCTGTTCCCGAATGACCGGGGTCAATACACCATTTTGTTCCAGGTAGTGGAGAAAGCCGATTCCCTCCGCAGTCAGTTGCGCCAGTTCCTCATCGCGGTAGATGCGCAGCGAGTCGCTCTGATCGGCAGGGTGTTCGCCTTCCTTGAGGCTGGCAAGATCTTCCAGCCAGTCGAATGCTCGGCTGACCTCGTGATTGCCGAAACCAGCTTCCAGCAGATGACCTTCAAGGTCGGTACGGCTGGGTTCGATATGTGGATCGTCCTCGATGTAGTGTTCGAACAGGTACATCAGAACGTCGAAGATATTCTCTTTCAACATAATATAGCGGTCATCCGACTCGTACATAGTAACCGCCGGTCTCGGCAGCCACCAGGTTATTCAGTTCCATGATCAGGAGCATGGAGGAAACTACATCGGCGGTCAATCCACTGCGCGTAATTATGGTATCGATGGCTGTCGGCTCAAAGTCAATGTGCTGCAGCAGTGCTTGGTGTTCCGGGTCGACGTCGGCGCTGGCCGAATCCTCATCAAGCACTTGTTCCGGAACGGAAAGTTCTGCCGATTGCAGCAATGGGCCGAGCTCTTCGAGAATGTCGTCGGCGGTCTCGACCAGTTTGGCTCCCTGGCGAATCAACTGGTGGCAGCCACGGGCGAGGGGATTGTGAATCGAGCCGGGAATGGCGAAAACCTCGCGCCCTTGCTCGTTGGCGATGCGTGCAGTGATCAGCGAGCCGCTCTTCTTTGCCGCTTCGACCACCAGTACGCCGAGACTGAGCCCGCTGATGATGCGATTGCGTCGTGGGAAGTTGCCCGGCTTGGCAATAGTGCCGATGGGAAACTCGGAAACCAGCAATCCCTCGCTGGCGATCTCGTGTGCCAGTGTGCGATTCCGGGCGGGGTAGATACGATCGAGGCCGGTGCCTGCTACGGCAATGGTAACGCCGTTCGCTTGCAGTGCGCCCTCGTGCGCGGCGGCGTCAATGCCAAGTGCCAGCCCGCTGGTGATGCCAACCCCGGCTGCGGCCAGATGACGCGCGAACGCTTTTGCGTTGCCCTGGCCACCCTGTGTCGGATGGCGACTGCCTACCATGGCCAGCTGCGGGTAACGCAGCAGGGAACTGTCGCCACAGGTATAGAGCAATGGTGGTGGACTGGGGATATTGCAGAGCAAGCTGGGATAGCGGTCACTGCCGTACAGCACCACATCGTTACCTTCCTGCGCCAGCCAGTCGAGATCGGCGCTGATGTCGCCGTCTCGCCCGGCTGCGAGTGCATTGATCTGGGCGTTTTTCAGGCCGGCTTCGCGCCAGCCGGCGGCGCTTGCATTCAGTGCGGCTTCGGGTGAGCCGAAGCGATCCAACAGGGCAAAAAAGGTTATTGGCCCAATCCCCGGCACCCGCCAGAGACGGAGCCAGTGTTCGATGTTCATGGTCCGGTGACGATGTCTCCGATGCGAATCGGATGATCGGATTCCATGATCAGGCCGTAGCTGACCTTGTCGAAGGTGCGGAAGATCATCATCAAACCGGATGTTTCGGTCGGCAGGGCGACTTCGCGATCTTTCTGGTCGCGATGAAAATGATCAGTGACGGTGCGGCCGGCCTGGTGGATTTCCAGCACATGGCCGGGTTCCATGCCGTTGCGCTGCCCAAGGTTGACGACGGCGACCTGGTATTGGGCGACCTGACTGAGCGCATTGAACAGCGAGACGATATTGCCTTCAGTTGCCGGTGCGGGAGCATGGGGAATAAAGTAGAAACCTTCCGGGCCGGGATCGAGCGGCAGCAGCCGGTCGCCGCGCAGCACCTCGCGTACCGAGTCCTGAAGCTCAATCGTCGCCGGTTCGCCTTCGCGGATCAGTTCGGCATCACTGGCGTGTGTTGCCTCGTAGCCGAGCAATTCCCCTGTTTTGGGATCGAGCAGCTTCTTGCCCGGACGGAACACGCTGAAACGCTGGCCGGCCCAGGCATTGTTCAGGCCGTGTACATAGACTTCATCGCCGCTGCCATAGATCAGCCGTGCTTCGCGGGAGTCGAGTACATGCGGTGCTGATTCGAGGGTTTCCTCGGCGACGACCTGGGGCCGGATCAGGAAGGGCTTGATCGCCTGGATCGCAATGCCGACATCTTTTTCGTCCAGCGGGTAGGTGCGAATCTTTGGCTGCAAGCGGGTCGAGCCGGGAACCTGCTTCATGTTGATGCCCAGCCGTGGCTTACCGTTGACGTAATACAGGCTGATGACATCGCCAGGATAGATCAGGTGCGGATTCTTGATGTCGGGGTTGCTGTGCCAGATTTCAGGCCAGTACCAGGGATTTTTCAGGAAGTGCTTGGCAATGCCCCAGAGCGTGTCGCCCTTTTTGACCACATAGGTCTCTGGCGCATTGGCCTGCAAGTCGTCGCTGGTGACGGTCACTGCTGGCGCAGGTTGGGGTGCCGCGCTGGCGGGCGCAGCTGGTGCGTATAGTGGCTTGGCGGAGACAACAGGTTTGTCGTCATAAATCTCGCGCGGCCCCACACAACCGCTGCTCAGCGCGGCGGTGGTCATTCCTGTGATCATGGCCAGAAAGCAGCGATTCATTCGCTTGTTCAATGTCGTCCCCTTACAATAGACTTCCGCATGGCGTTCGGGTCGCAGCCGCCATCGTGTGCATGCAACCGCAACAAATGCGTTTGAGTGTGCCCGCTATCGTAGCAAAATTGCTCGTACTGCTTCACGGGTTTATTGTAGCCGTGACGGATCCATTATAAATAACGAGATCAATATCAGCTTTTTCAAGAAATCATGGCTGTAACTGCTCAGCTCACCACTGAAACGCGCCATCTCTGCGTTGGGAAATGGTCATTTACACATGTAAACTCACATTTCCCGCCTTGATCTGACGCGTTTCAGCGGCGATCTGAGCAGTTACGATTCTATTTTTCTACCTACTGAATAGTTACTCATGGCTTTACTGGACATTCTTCATTTCCCGGACCCGCGTTTGCGCAAGGTCTCGAAACCGGTCGACAAGGTCGATGCCGCCGTCAACAAGCTGGTCGACGACATGCTCGAGACCATGTATGACGCGCCGGGCATTGGCTTGGCCGCGCCGCAGATCAATGTACATCAGCGGATCGTGACGATCGACGTGTCGGAAAAGCGCGACTCACCGGTGTTTCTGATTAATCCGGTGATCGTCGCCAGCGAAGGCACCGAAGAGATGGAGGAAGGCTGCCTGTCGGTACCCGATCAGTTTGCCCCCGTCACGCGGGCCGAAGGGGTGGCCATCGAGTATCTCGACCGCGACGGCAAGCAGCGTACGCTCGAAGCGGATGGCCTGCTCGCGGTGTGCATTCAGCATGAAATCGACCACCTCGACGGCAAGCTGTTCGTCGACTACCTCTCACCGCTCAAGCGCGCCCGCATCCGCAAGAAGCTGGAAAAGATGGCCAGGGCGCAAATGTGAGAATCATCTATGCCGGGACGCCGGCGTTTGCGGTGCCTGCGCTCGAAGCCCTGATCGCGTCGGCGCACGATGTGGTCGCCGTCTACACCCAGCCAGATCGCCCCGCAGGTCGCGGTCGCAAGCTCAAGGCCAGCCCGGTCAAGGCTGTTGCCAGCGCTGCCGGCATTCCGGTGATGCAGCCGGAAACATTGAAAGACGCCGCAGCGCAAGCCGAACTCGCCGCTTTCGAACCCGATCTGATGGTGGTCGCCGCCTACGGTCTGCTGTTGCCTGCTGCGGTGCTGGATATCCCGAAATACGGTTGCATCAATATTCATGCCTCGCTGCTGCCACGCTGGCGCGGCGCGGCACCAATTCATCGCGCCGTTCTTGCTGGTGACGCCGAGACGGGCATCACCATCATGCAGATGGACGAGGGGCTGGATACCGGCGGCATGCTATCGCGCAAGGTGGTTCCGATCGGCGCGCGCGAGACCACTGCGCAGCTTCACGACCGGCTGGCTGCGGCAGGTGCCGAAGCGCTGATGGCGGTGTTACCCGCGATCGAAACAGGCGAACTCGAGGCCGAAGCCCAGGACGATGCGCTGTCCACCTACGCCAGCAAGCTGCACAAAAGCGAGGCCCTGATCGATTGGCGGCAACCGGCCATCGAAATCGATCGCAAGGTACGCGCTTTCGACCCCTGGCCGGTGGCCCAGACCCCGCTGGACAAGGGCATGCTCCGCATTCATGCCGCCGAGCCTGAGCCGGGCGCAGGCCAGGGCGAGCCCGGCGAGGTAGTTGCCGAAGATCCCAAACGCGGTATCGCGGTACAGACCGGCGATGGCCTGCTATGGCTGAAAAAGTTGCAGCTCCCCGGTGGCAAGCCCCTCGATGCGGCGACGTTCCTCAATGGCCGCAGTCTGCTCGGTCACCGGCTGGGAGAAGACAGTGCAGACGCGACTGGCAGCCGCTAGGGTCCTGCAAGGCGTCCGTGAAGGTGGCTCACTCAGCCGCGAATTGCCGCTGTGGCTTGCCAAGTGTTCCCCCGAAACCCACCCCACCATTCAGGCGCTCAGCTATGGTGTGCTGCGCCACTACGAGCGGATCGACGCGCTGTTGGCAGTGCTGCTGCGCAAGCCGCTGAAGCGCAAGGACCGGATCGTCACTGATCTGCTGCAAGTGGCATTGTTTGAGCTGTTGGATGCCGAGACGCCTGACTATGCGGTGGTGGACAGCACCGTCAGCCTGATCCGCCAGCAGCGCCCGTGGGCAGCGGGTATGGGGAATGCTGTACTGCGACGTTTTCTGCGGGATCGCGACGTGTTGCTGCAACAGGTCATGGCGCAACCGGCGGCGCGCTATCTGATGCCCGATTGGCTCGTCGGAAAATTGCGCAAAGCCTGGCCCGATGACTTCGAGCAGGTGGCGGCAGCGATGGCCCGGCCGGCGCCAATGACGCTGCGCATCGATCTCAATCGTTGCAGCCGTGATGACTACCTTGATGCGCTGCAAGTTGCGGGTGTGACGGCAACGGCGCACCCCGTTGCCACCGCAGCCATCGTGCTCGACACGCCCACCGATGTCACCCGCTTGCCCGGCTTCGACTCGGGCGAGGTTTCGGTGCAGGATGCTGCCGCCCAGCTCGCCGCCGGGCTGCTTGATCCCCGACCTGGTCAGCGGATACTCGACGCCTGCGCCGCACCCGGTGGCAAAACTGTCCACTTGCTCGAAGCCTCGGCCGGGGAGGCATCAGTCACCGCCGTCGAGAGTGACCCGCAGCGCGTCGAACGACTGCGCGAGAACCTCGCTCGTTCGGGTTATCAGGCCACTATCTCGATTGCCGATGCGGGCAATACGGCACCCTGGTGGGATGGTCAGCCCTTTGATCGCATCCTGCTCGACTCGCCCTGTTCCGCTACCGGCGTCATCCGCCGTCATCCCGACATCAAGCGCCATCGTCAGCCCGATGACGTCAAGGCACTCGTGGTACAGCAACGCCGTCTGCTGGAACAGCTCTGGCCGTTGCTCAAACCCGGCGGCCTGCTGCTCTATGCTACTTGCTCGGTACTGCCCGAGGAAAACAGCAAACAAGCCGAACGCTTCCTGGCAGATACCCCGGATTGTGCCGAACAGGCCATCGATGCCGACTGGGGGCGAGCCTGCAATGTTGGCCGCCAGGTTCTTCCGGGTGAACACGGCATGGATGGGTTCTATTACGCGATGTTTACCAAGGGTAAACATGGCGTGTAAACTACCGGCGTGTATGAGCTTCTATACAAAAAATCAGCACTCAAGGCGTTGAGTCGGGTGTCTCCCCGAATTCGTGGCAGAATTCAGGCGGAGCTCAAACGTATTGCGGCTGGCCCTGATCGGTATGAAGGGGACTGGAAGCCGCTCAAGGGTTCACCTTACTGGCGCTTGCGAGTAGGTGGCTATCGCGCCATTTGCGAGCTAGAAAAGGGAAGGCTCATCCTGCTCGTTCTGAAAGTCGGCCCAAGAGGTGATGTCTACAAATGAATGCCCCTGTTCAGATCATCGAAAAAGACGGTAAGCCGGAATATGCCGTCGTGCCTTATGAAGAGTTCCGGCGCTTGCTGCAGTTGGCGGAGGATGCCGAGGATATTCGGGCTGCTGATGCGGCACGGCTCGAATTGCAAAATGGCGAGGATGAGTCTGTTCCTGCTGATGTGGCCGAGCAGCTGCTGAATGGTCAGCAGCATCCCTTGCGTGTCTGGCGTGAATATCGTGGCTTCACCCAGGAAGTGCTGGCGCAAATGTCAGGTGTTGGCAAGTCGTATATTTCCCAGATCGAGGCAGGCAAAAAGACCGGTTCCGCCAAAGTGTTGCGCAGCATTGCAAAGGCGCTGCAGGTTGAGGTGGAAGACTTGCTTGGCGCTTAGCCCGTTTTAGTTTGTGGTAAAAAAGCCTCAGCTCTCCTCCGTCCGGTGCTAAAATGCCGGGCACGGGTACCGATGGGTGCCACTTGCTTTCTTTCAGTCAATCTTCATGCGGGCGATGAATGAGCGCGGCGTTTCTTTCTGATATTGCTGATGTGTTTTGCTGTTGCAGCGTGGTTGCCCATGCTGACTGAGCGGCTGCTGCGTGGTGTTTTGGTCCTGCTGCTGGGGATGGTCTGTCTGACGGCCGAGGCGGAAGCGTCTGATTTTTCTGTCGATCGTGTCGCGCTCAGGTTGCACGAAGGCATTTACCATCTCGATGCCGACATGCGCTTGTCGCTGAGTCGTGAGATGCAGCGAGCGCTGAACAATGGTGTGCCGTTGGCGTTTGTGCTGGAGTTCGAGTTGTACGAGCCGCGGCGTCTGGTGTGGGATGAGCAGGTGGCGCGGCTGACGCAGGAGTACGTCTTGCGGTTTCATGCGCTCAGCAAACGTTATCTGGTTTTCAATCGCAATACCGAGCAGCAGCAGAGTTTCGCTGATCTGCAAACGGCGTTGGCGGCGCTGGGGCATGTCGATGGCCTGCCGGTGCTGGATCAGGCATTGCTGGAACCTGGTCGACGTTATGTCGCGCGGGTTCGCATTGGGCTGGACGCGGGCGAGTTGCCGGTGCCGCTGCGCGTGAAGTCTTTCTTCAAGCGCGCCTGGAAGGCGCACAGCCCTTGGGTTGAACTGACACTGGTAAGGCCCTGATGCGCCGATCCTGGTCGTCCGCGCTGCCGATCCTGGGGCTGTTCCTGCTGATTCTGCTGTCGCTCTACTTCATGGGCTATGCGGCGCAGAAGTCGGACTGGTTCGGCGAAATCTACATCTGGATTCTGATCTTCAATATCGCCCTGATGGTGATTCTGGCGATCATCATCGTGTTGCGCGTGGCCGGTATCGTGCGGGATCTGATTCGCGGCGTCGAAGGTTCACGACTGACGACGCGGCTGGTGCTGATGTTCTTCTTTGTGGCGGTGGTGCCGGTGTTCACCGTGTGGGCATTTTCGGTGCGCTTTCTGTCCTCGGGTATCGATCGCTGGTTCGATGTGGAGATCGAGCGCTCCCTGAGTGACGCGCTGGCATTGAGTCAGCGTTCGCTGAACTTTTACAAGGACGTGCGGGCGGAGCAGAGTCGCGATGCCTTGGAGCGCGTGATGCAGGTGCCGGAGGCGATGGTGCCGATCGTGCTCGATCAACTCCGCGAGTCATTGGGCGCATCGGAGCTGACCCTGCTGGGACGCAACAATCGCATCATCGCCACCAGCAGCCGGGCGCTGGAATTGATCGTGCCGCGCTTCCCCAGTGATGAGGTGATGGTACAGCTGGCCAGTGGGCAGACCTACGCCGCGCTGGAGCCGGTTGGGCGGGGCGGCTTGCAGATTCGCGTCGTCACCCGCAAAAAAGGCCAGCGGCCACAGGACAGCGAGCGCCTGCTGATTGCGATCTATCCGCTTCCCGAGGGTGTCAGCCAGTTGGCCGACTCTGTGCAGCAGTCGTATCTCGATTACAAACAGCTGGAGTTTCTGCGGCGGCCACTGAAGCAGACTTACCGCATCACGTTGTCGCTGGTGCTGCTATTGAGTACGCTGTTTGCGGTATGGGCGGCGTTTTTCATGGCGCGGCGGTTGCTGTCGCCCATTTTGGAGCTGGCCGCGGCAACGCGCTCGGTGGCCGATGGGGACTACAAGAAGCGTCTGCCGGTGTTGCACCACGATGAGCTTGGTTTTCTGGTGCGCTCCTTCAATCAGATGACCGCGCGTATTCGCTCCGCACGCGAGGCGGCGGAGTTGAGTCGACGGCTGGTGGAAAATCAGCGCTCGTATCTGGAAACAGTGCTGGGTCATTTGTCCTCGGGCGTGGTCACACTCGATGGCGAGATGAAAATCCGTACGGCCAACGAGATGGCCGACCAGATTCTGGAAATGGAGCAGCCGCTGGAAAATTTTCTCGGTCAGCATATTGCCGATGTGGCGCGCTCGCGTCCGGTGCTGCAGTCGTTCTATGATCAGTTGCTGGGGGAGTTGCTGAGATCCCGGTCGGAGTGGCGGCGGCAGTTGACGCTGTTTGGTGAGCACGGGCGCAAGGTGCTGATCTGCCGCGGGGTGCAGCTGCCCGCTGACGGTGAGGGCGAGCCCGGCTGGGTGATCGTGATCGACGACGTGACCGACCTGATTCGGGCTCAGCGGGATGCGGCCTGGGGGGAGGTGGCGCGGCGGTTGGCGCATGAAATCAAGAATCCACTGACGCCGATCCAGCTATCGGCGGAACGGCTGCAACACAAACTTGCCGGTGGCTTGGACCCCCAGCTGGCGACAGTGCTGTCGCGGGCCACTGAAACCATCGTCAAGCAGGTAGATGCAATGAAGGCGATGGTGAATGCTTTTCGCGACTATGCCAGTTCGCCGCCGGCACAGTTTGAGCGCATCGATCTGAACGAGATTCTGCACGATGTCGCCGAACTCTATGCTGGTTTCAGCGACAAGGTGACGATCGAGCTGGCGCTGGACGAGTCGCTGCCATTGCTGCAGGGTGACGCGGTGCGTATCCGCCAGGTGTTGCACAATCTGATCAAGAACGCGATGGAAGCAGCCGACCGCCCGGTGGTGGTCCATTTGCGCACGTTGCATGTTGAATCGGGTCAGGAGCACTATATCCTGCTCGAAGTCACCGACAGCGGTGATGGCATTCCCGCAGAGATGCTCGACAACCTCTTCGAGCCGTATGTGACCACCAAGGTACGCGGCACCGGTCTCGGTCTGGCCGTGGTGAAGAAGATTGTCGAGGAACACGGTGGCGTTATCATGGCGGATAATCTGCCTGAGGCTGGCGCCCGTTTTACGATTCGTCTGCCGGTTGGGCCGCATTGACGAGCCGGCGAACCACCAGGAGTAACAACGACCAATGACTGCGAACCATATTCTTGTCGTCGATGACGAACCAGAGATCAGGAATTCGGTAAAAGACATTCTCGAAGACGAAGGCTTTACCGTTGCACTGGCGGAAAACGCACAGCAGGCGCGAGATCAGCTCAAACTGCGCACGCCTGATCTGGTGCTGCTCGATATCTGGATGCCCGGCGAAGATGGTGTCAGCCTGCTGAAGGCGTGGAGTGAGCAGAATGCGCTCGACTTTCCGGTGGTGATGATGTCTGGTCACGGTACCGTGGAGACAGCGGTGGAGGCGACCCGGCTGGGGGCGTTCGATTTCATCGAAAAGCCGTTGTCGCTGGCGAAGCTGCTGCGCGTTGCCAATCAGGCATTGCAGGCGGCGCGCAGCGAGTCGGGGCAGGCTGGCGCGGCCGGGGCGCTGCGTATCCCGTTGCTGGAACCGGTGGGTAGCAGCCAGGTCATGCAGGACCTGCGTGAAGCCTGCCAGCGGGCGGCGCAGCACAACACCTGGGTATTCTTCGTGGGTGAGCCAGGCACCGGAAAGACGTTTGCTGCGCGTTATGTTCATGCGCTTTCCGCCAACTCCGATCAGCCGTTTGTCGAGGTGTCGTCCGGGGCGCTGGATGAACAGAGTGCTGCAGAAGAGTTGTTTGGCAAGGAAGGCGGCACGCCGGGGCTGCTGGAGAAGGTGGGCAAGGGTACGCTCTATTTCAATGAGATTGCCGATCTCGATCTGGGTGTGCAGGCGTTACTGCTGAGCGTACTGGAACAAAAGAGCTACACGCGGGTGGGCGGCGACAAACGCTACCCGCTGCAAGCGCGCATTATGGCGTCATCCAGCTACGACCTGGTCGAGCGGGTAAAAGACGGCCTCTTCCGCGAGGATCTCTACTACCATCTCAACGTGCTGTCGCTGCAGCTACCGCCACTGCGCGAGCATGCCGAGGACATTCCAGAGCTGCTGTCCTTCTACGTCGATCATTTCAACACCCAGGAAGGGTTGCCCTATCGTCATTTCACCGTGGCGGCGCAGAACTACCTGCGCTATTTCAGCTGGCCCGGCAATGTCCGGCAGCTGCGCAATCTGGTACAGAGCCTGCTGGTGCTCGGTGACGAGTCTGAGGTCAGCCAGGGGGAGGTCGAAGAGGCGCTGGTGCGTGACCGCATCGCCCAGGCGCGCATGACGGCAGGCCTGCCGCGTGAGGTGATGGAGCTGCCACTACGCGAAGCGCGCGAGGTGTTCGAGCGCGAATACCTCTGTCGTCAGCTGGAGCTATGCAAGGGCAATGTCAGCCGGCTGGCCGAGCGGGTCGGCATGGAACGCACCCATCTCTATCGCAAGATGCGGGCGCTGGGCATCTCGCCGCGAAAAGACAAATAGATAGGTAACTGCCCAGCTTACGCCCTTATTTGCGCCAACTCTGCGTTGGAAGTGCTCATTTTCACTTGTAAACTGCGCGCTTCCGCCTTGATTTGGCGCAAACGGGGGCAATCTGAGCAGTTACTGGCACTATGCTGAGCAATTACAATAGATAAAGGGGCGGTTAGATGAAGATTGTCATTCTCGGCGCCGGCCAGGTGGGCTCGTCGCTGGCGGAACATCTGGCGCGCGAGGCCAATGACATTACCGTCGTCGATCGTTCCAGCACGGTGCTGCGCGAGTTGCAGGATCGCCTCGACCTGCGCACGATCGCTGGCCACTGCGCCCATCCCGATGTGCTGGAGAATGCCGGTGGTGCCGATGCCGATATGATCGTCGCTGTGACCGACAGCGACGAAGTCAACATGATCGCCTGCCAGGCGGCGTGGACGTTGTTCCATACGCCAACGAAAATTGCCCGTGTCCGCGCCGCCAGTTATCTCAATCATCCCGAGCTTGCTGGTGGCGAGTCATCGGCGCTGCCGATCGATGTGATCATCAGCCCGGAGCAGTTGGTGACCAACCACATCGTCCGTTTGATCGAGCACCCAGGGGCGCTGCAGGTGGTGGATTTTGCCGGCGGACGCATTCAGATGGTGGGCGTGCGGGCGATGGCGGGAGCCCCCGCGGTTGGTCAGCGGATTGCTTCGATTGGTATTCGCTTGCCGGGCGTCAATATGCGTATCGCGGCGATTTTTCGTGATGGTCGTAATATCAAGCCCGAAGGCTCAGTCGTCATCGAAGATGGTGATGAGGTGTTTTTTCTGGTGGCACCTAGCCAGGTCGACATGCTGACCGCCGAATTTCGTCAAACTGACAAGCCCTACCGGCACATCATGATCGCCGGTGGCGGCAACATCGGCATGCGTCTGGCAAAACGGCTGGAGGGCCAGTACAAGGTCAAGTTGATCGAGTGGGACCGCAAGCGCGCCAACTACCTGAACGAAGTGCTGCGCAAGACTATGATTCTGCTCGGTGATGCGGCCGATGAGGAGCTGCTGCGCGAAGAGAACATCGGTGAGATGGATGTGTTCGTGGCCCTGACCAATCGTGGTGAAGCCAATATCCTCTCGGCGATGCTTGCCAAACGCATGGGCGCGCGCAAGGCGATGGCGCTGGTGAATCGTTCGGGGCATTCGCAGATTATCGAGGGCGGGCTGGTCGACATTGCGATCTCGCCGCAGGAAATCACGCTGGGCGCGCTGCTGACACGGGTGCGCCGAGGCGATATTGCCGCTGTGCATTCCATGCGCAAGGGCTCGGCGGAGGCGATTGAGGCGATTGCTCATGGTGACCGCAAGACATCGAAGGTGGTTGGTCGCCGCATCGAGGATTTGAAGCTGCCGCCGGGCATCCGTTTCTCGGCGCTGGTGCGGGGGGAGGAGGTCATTATCGTCCACCACGACACCGTCATCGAGCCGGAAGATCATGTCATCGTTTTTGTCGCCGACAAGCGCAAGTTGCCGGAGGTCGAGCGAATGTTCCAGGTGAAGGTGACGTTCATCTGATGCAGCCAGCCGTCGTCTTCCGCATTCTTGGTATTTTGCTGATGGTTTTCAGCACCACCATGCTGCCACCTGCGCTGGTGGGGCTGCTGTATCAGGATCAGACCGTGATGCCTTTTATCGAAGGTTTCATGATCCTGATGCTGCTGGGGCTGCTGTTGTGGTTCAATCTGCGTCGGGCGCGCCAGGAAATGAAACTGCGCGATGGCTTTATCGTCGTAGTGATGTTCTGGGCGGGGCTTGGCCTCGCTGGTGCGCTGCCGCTGATGTTGTCCGACGGACTGTCGTTGTCTTTTTACGATGCGGTGTTCGAGTCGGTGTCG
Source organism: Gammaproteobacteria bacterium (assembly GCA_026981985.1). Taxonomy (GTDB): domain Bacteria; phylum Pseudomonadota; class Gammaproteobacteria; order UWMA-0217; family UWMA-0217; genus JALSHZ01. The sequence goes on from JALSHZ010000046.1 coordinate 58,883, forward strand.
GCACTGACCACCACCGGCGCGACCGTACTGACGGGGCTCGACGACATGCCGAAGAGCATTCTGTTCTACCGGCAGCAGCTGCAATGGCTGGGTGGCATGGGCATTATCGTGCTGGCGGTAGCGATCTTGCCGATGCTGGGCATCGGTGGCATGCAGCTCTATCGTGCCGAAACACCTGGCCCGGTGAAAGATTCAAAGTTGACGCCGCGGATCACCCAGACCGCCAAGGCGCTGTGGTATGTCTACCTGCTGTTGACGGCGGCTTGCATGGCGGCGTATTGGGCCGCAGGCATGGATGGCTTCGATGCGCTGGCGCATGCCTTTTCTACGGTGGCGATAGGTGGCTTTTCCACCCATGATGCGAGCATCGGCTATTTCAACAGCCCATTGATCGAAGCCGTGAGCATTTTTTTCATGGCGCTGGCGGGGATCAACTTCGCGCTGCATTTCGTTGCGCTGCGGGCGCATAGTCTGCGCGTCTGGTTCTATGATGCCGAATTCAAAACCTATTTTCTGTTGCTGCTGGGTGCATCGATGACCACGGTCGTCTACCTGCTGGCGGCTGGCATCGAAACCAATTTTTTCGATGCCTTGCGGCTGGGGATTTTTCAGACGGTATCCATTGCCACCACAACGGGGTTCGTCACCGCCGATTTTGCCGCGTGGCCGACGTTCGTTGCCGTCAGCCTGATTTTCCTCAGCTTTATCGGTGGCTGTGCTGGATCCACCGGAGGTGGCATGAAGGTGATTCGGGTCATGCTGCTGTTCAAGCAAGGGCAGCGAGAGATGATGCGTCTGGTACATCCCCATGCGACGCTGGCGGTCAAGGTCGGTGACAAGGTGCTGCCAGATCGGGTAATCGAAGCGGTGTGGGGGTTTTTCTCCGCCTATGTTTTCGTGTTCGTGATGTTCATGCTGATCATGCTTGCCACCGGCATGGACCAAGTGACCGCCTTTTCTGCTGTTGCCGCCAGCCTGAATAATCTCGGGCCGGGGCTTGGGGATGTAGCATCGAACTATGCCACTATTACTGATGCGCAAAAACTGGTGCTGAGCCTCGCAATGCTGATGGGGCGGCTGGAAATTTTTACCTTGCTTGTATTGCTGACGCCGTCGTTCTGGCAGCGCTGAGCGGGTTTTCGCATCACCAGAGAGGAGTCTATGACAACCGCCATCCAGGAGAAATGGAACGAACGTTACCGCGGCAGCGATGCCGTGGTGCCGCAACCTGTCTGGGTGTTGCAGCACTACGACTACCTGTTGCCACCAGCTGGCGTGGCGCTGGATCTCGCCTGCGGCCTGGGCGGGAATGCGATATTTCTGGCGCAGGCCGGGTTTGCGGTGAATGCCTGGGACATCAGTGATGTCGCGGTGCGCACATTGCAGAATTTCAGCTTGAGCCGGCGCTTGATGATCGATGCCGTGACCAGAGATGTCGAGCGCGAGCCGCCGGCGCCATTGTCGCAGGATGTCATTGTCGTCAGCTATTTTATGCACCGACCATTGTTTGCCCCCTTGGTCGCAGCGCTGCGCCCTGGCGGCATGATTTATTACCAGACATTTTCCATCGACCGTCCCGAGGGCGCACCCGGCCCCCGCAACCCGGAATTTCTGCTGCAACGCAATGAATTGTTGCGCGCATTTTCATCCCTGGATGTGCTGGCGTTCCATGATGAAGGGCTGCTGGGCAATGCCGACAAGGGGCTGCCCGGCGAGTCAGCAATCGTTGCACGAAAACGGCCATGACGAAAAATATCACATCGACGGTGCCGGTCAGTCTGCCGCGTGAATTACTGCACCCGCGCCACTGGGGTACCTGGGCGGGGGTCGGGATCTATTGGCTGGTTTCCCAGCTGCCAATGCGTTTGCGCCACAAGGCAGCCGGGCCGCTTGGGCAGCTGGCGTGGAAACACAACCACAAGCGTCGTGGCATCGTGCTGAAAAACCTTGAACTCTGTTTTCCCGAATGGTCATCACAGCGGCGGGAGGAAATTGCAAAGGCGCATTTCACCGTGATGGCGCGTAGCCTGCTCGATCTTGGGCAGGTCTGGTTTGCGTCCGACCGAAAAATAAAACGGCTGGTATCGCTCGAAGGTTGGGAGCACGTCGAAGCCGCCAGAGCAGCAGGAAAAAATGTCATCTACAATGTTGCACATTCCGCGGCCCTGGATTTCGGCACCATGGCCATTGGTCTGCAGGAGCCGAGCATGGGACCCTACAATGCTGCGAAAAACCCGGTAGCGGACTGGCTGATCGCGCGGGGGCGCAGGCGCTTTGGCAACCGAGTGTTCGAGCGCGGCGATGGCATGATGGCTTATACCCGCACCTTGAAGCGGGGCAAGGCGCTCTTTACATTGTCGGATGAAGACCACGGCCCCGAGGTGTCGGTATTTGCGCCCTTTTTCGCCGAGCCAAAAGCAACGTTGCCGATGATCGGGCGCCTGGCAAAACTGACAAACGCAGCGGTACTGCCGTTAATGACTTATTTCGACGCATACAGCCGGTGTTATCGGACAAAAATATTCCCGCCGATCCCTGATTTTCCAGTAGATGACGCGGTGGAAAATGCCACCAAAATGAATCGTTCACTGGAGCAGATGATCGAACAGGCGCCGGAGGAATACATGTGGACCCTGCGGCTGTTCAAAACGCGACCTGATGGTGGACGCGTCTACACCTATTGATGGTTCCAATAAAGGCTTGCAAATGTCCCAGCATCCATTTGATCAATTCAATCGCGAACTGAGGCAATTCGCCATCGACCGTGATTGGGAGCAGTTTCAGTCACCAAAAAATGTCGCCATGGCGCTGATCGTCGAAGCGGCGGAGTTGGTGGAGCATTTTCAGTGGTTGTCTGAGGACGAGAGCTATCAGCTTCCCGCCGACAAGCGCAAGGCCGTTGCCCACGAAATGGCCGATGTGCTGATTTACCTGATGCGTCTGTCCGACCGGCTCGACATTGATCTGATGCAGGCTGTAGAGGAGAAAATCCAGCTGAATGCAGAGAAATATCCGGTAGAGAAGGTGAAGGGAAGTGCGAAGAAATACAGTGAGTATGATTGATCTGTCTTGAAAGCTTGGCTGGTGCGAAGCTAACCCGGATTTCTCACCGGGATGTGCACCAGCGGTGTGGGTTGCCCTCTCTGGCACTGGATTCCGGCGTCCTGCCGGAAAGACGGCGCTTTCGTCATCCTCGCCGGGAAGCGGGGATCCAGGTTACAGGGATGTATGCCACCGTGGGTGGAAGCCCTCCCTGGCGCTGGATTCCGGCGTCCTGCCGGAATGACAGCACTTTCGTCATCCTCGCAGGGAAGTGGCGATCCAGGTTACAGGGATGTATGCCACCGTCGGTGGAAGCCCTCCCTGGCGCTGGATTCCGGCGTCCCTGCCGGAAAGACGGCGCGTCGTCATCCTCGCAGGGAAGCGGGGATCCAGGTTACAGGGATGTATGTCACCGTGGGTGGAAGCCCTCCCTGGCGCTGGATTCCGGCATCCTGCCGGAATGACAGCACTTTCGTCATCCTCGCAGGGAAGTGGCGATCCAGGTTACAGGGATGTATGCCACCGTGGGTGGAGGTCCTCCCTGGCGCTGGATTCCGGCACCCCTGCCAGAACGACGGGAGCCATGGTGTTGAGTTGGTTGACCCATTGATTCAGTGGCGTGTGAGGCTTTGCCGATTATTTTTCCGCGCCGACTACCGCTTTGCCAATGCCACGTGGGTCGCTGGCGGCATCGGTTTTTTGCGATGATCTGTCGAAAATAACGACCTGCATATTACCGTAGCTGTTTTCCATTTGTTGCAGCTTGTGCCCCATGGCTTCGAGTTCTTTTTTGGTGGTTGCGTCGATGCTGCCGGGCTCCAGCTGAATGGCATCGGGCAGGTATTGGTGATGAAATCTCGGCATGGCGACGATTTCAGCAGCGGATGCATCCTGATCGAACGCCAGTGTTGCCAGCAGCACCATGGTGATGATGCGGCTGCCGCCCGGCGTGCCGATGATGCCGATGCGTTGCTTGTTCTCCAGAAAGGTCGGTGTCATTGACGAGAGCATGCGCTTGCCGGGTTCGATGGCGTTGGCGCGGGCACTGACCAGGCCATAGACATTGGGGGTGCCGGGCCGTGCGGCAAAGTCATCCATTTCGTCATTGAGCAGAACGCCTGTGCCCGCGGCGACAAAACCGGAGCCGAACGGGTAGTTGATCGACAAGGTTGCCGCAACGCGGTTGCCTTCGCTGTCGATGATCGAAAAATGAGTGGTGTGACGGCCCTGCGATGTCTCTCGCACGGTTGGCGCCAGCATCGCACTCGGTGTCGCCTTGTCGGGATGAATCGACTGGCGCAGTCCCGCGGCATAACGTTTGTCGAGCAACATTGTCTGCGGAACCTCGACAAAGTCACTATCCCCCAGATACTCGGCGCGATCGCGATACGCCCGGCGCATGGCTTCGACGATATGGTGCAGCTGGCCCGCCTCGTTCATTGCGCTGAGATCGTAGGCTTCCAGTTGGTTGAGTATTTCCACCAGCACGATGCCGCCAGAAGAGGGTAGCGCGGCTGTGGTGATTCTTGTTCCACGGTATGTGCCTCGCACGGGCTGGCGTTCGACAATGGCGTATTCGCGTAGATCCTTGTCCTGCCAGATGCCACCGGCCTGGGTCACGGCAGCGATCAGTTTCCTGGCAGTCTCGCCTTCGTAGAATCCTGCTCGCCCCTTTTCAGCAATCAGGCGTAAGGTTTGGGCTAGATCCGGCTGGGTGATCAGAGCTCCCAGGCGCGGCATTTTGCCGCCGGGCAGGAAAATCTCGCTGGCCGCAGCGGATGCTTTGATGGCCTGCTCGCGGAAGCCGGCCATTTTCAGATAGATGTCATCAGCCGGGAATCCCGTTTCTGCCAGGTGAATGGCTGGTGCCAGCGTCGCTTTGAGCGGCAATTTTCCGTAGTGTTTTGCAATATGTACCAGCGCGGCGGGTTCGCCGGGAATGCCGGCTGCCAACGCGCCATCGATCGACAAGCCCGGGATGACCTCGCCATTTTCATCCAGGTACATGTCGGCGGTGGCGGCGAGCGGCGCTTTCTCGCGCCCATCGACCATGGTTTGAAAGCCGTCACTGGCGCGGTGCAGCAGCCAGAAACCGCCGCCTCCAAGCCCGGAGGAGTAGGGTTCGACGACGGCCAGCACGGCGCTGACGGCAACGGCGGCATCGAAGGCGTTGCCGCCCTGGTCGAGTATCTCCATGCCTGCCGCTGTTGCCAGTGGGTGTGCCGTGGCAATGCCGGGAGTCATGCGTTCGCCAGCGGCGGCGACAACTGCGGTACACACTAAAAAGGCTCCAACAAGGAGCCTTTTGATTATTGCCATGGACATCCGGACTGCTCCGTCATACCTCACCGGTCAGGTGCTTGTATTTTTCCATCAGTTCTTCTTTTGTTTCAGTGTGCTCGGGATCGACGATAATGCAGTCCACCGGGCAAACCTCGATGCACTGTGGTTCATCATAATGGCCAACACATTCCGTGCACTTGTCCGGGTCGATTTCATAGATTTCATCGCCCGCGTAGATTGCTTCGTTCGGGCACTCGGGTTCGCAGACATCGCAGTTGATGCATTCGTCTGTAATCGTCAAAGCCATAGATAGGTTCTCCTAAAATTGCACCTTACGATACTATCGTTCCCTCTGATCGGGAAATGACAGATCGCAAGCGGACTAACTGGTCTGTTCGGCTTGGCAGTATGCTTCGAGCGCTGCCCTGACCGCAGGATCGACGAAGTGTGACACGTCACCACCCATGCGCGCAATTTCCCGTACCAGGCTGGACGATACGAAGGCGAATTCTTCCGCCGGGGTGAGGAAAAGCGACTCGACATCCGGGTTGAGATTCCGGTTCATGCTGGCCATCTGGAATTCGTATTCAAAGTCGGAAACCGCCCGCAGGCCGCGCAGAATGGCGCGGGCACCCACCTCGCGGGCAAACTCGACGGTCAGCCCGGAAAATGGCCTGACCTCGATATTGCCAAGATGGGCGGTCGCCTGGCGTACCAGTGAGACCCGCTCATCCACCGGAAAGCAGGGGTCTTTCTTCTTGCTCACTGCGACCGCGACGATCACTTGGTCGCAAATGCCCAGCGCGCGCCGAATCAGATCGGTATGGCCGTGGGTGATGGGGTCGAACGTGCCGGGGTAGAGAAGGATCATGCGCCAATCATGCCCGATTGGGCGGATGATTTCACTGCTTCTCAGCCGCGACGGCAATCAGCCCATAGCCCACATCCCCCGCCTTTTTCTGCCGGATGAACGCCATGCCAGCCGGCAATGTCGGTTCGCGCCGCAGTGGATATTCCAGATAGATCCGCCCGTTAGGGCGCAACATTGTGCCGGGGTCAATGCTGTCCAGGCTGAGTTGCAGCAGGTCGCTATGGAAGGGGGGGTCGAGAAAGATCAGATCGACCGGCTGGTCGAGCTGTTGCAGATATTGCAGGGCCGAGCCCTGTGTGACGCTGAGGTTGGTGGCGTCGAAGCGGGCGATCTGGGACTGTAGCTGGCGCACCGTGGCGGGGTTGTATTCCACCATCTCGACGTTGGCTGCACCGCGCGAGGCAGCTTCGAAGCCCAATGCGCCGCTGCCAGCGAACAGGTCGAGACAGCGGCTACCCTCGATGCTTGGTTGCAGCCAGTTGAACAGAGTTTCACGCATGCGGTCGCCAGTGGGACGCAAGCCTTCCGCGCCGACGAAATGCAATTTGCGCCCGCGCCACTGCCCGGCGATGATCCGGACCTGTCCCGGCTCGCCGCGCGACGGCCAGTGTTGTTTACTCCTTGTCGCCACCGACGATCACCGTCACCATTTGGTCGGGATGCACATGGCGTTTGAAGGCATCAGTGATCTGCTCTGCCGTCACCGCCTCGATATGCTGGGTGAAGGTATCGAGGTAATCCAGCGGCAGCTTGTAGAAGCCGATCACGGCCAGATATTCCACAATGTCGCCATTGCTGGCGATGCGCAACGGGAAGCTGCCGGTGATGTTTTTCTTGGATGCAATGATCTCCTCGTTGTCGGCCCCGTCGGTGATGAACTGCTTCAGCGTTTCACGGCTTACCTTGATGGCGTCATCGACCTGACTGCCACGGGTTTGCATCGCGATCTGATACGGCCCTTGCGCCGCCATCAGCAGAAAATAGCTGTAAATGGAGTAGACATAGCCGCGCTTGCTGCGCACCTCCTTGACCAAGCGCGAGGTGAAACCCCCGCCACCGAGAATATGGTTGCCGAGATACAACGGGTAGTAGTCAGGGTTGCCGCGCTCGATGCCGGGCTGCCCCATATAGACATGGGCCTGGCGGGAGGGGAAGGGGATGCGAATCTCCTTTGCCTCCTTCAGCGCTGGCACTTTCGGTGTCGCCGGTGCGGGCTCGCCTTTTTTCAGCCCGCTGCTGAGGCGCTCCGCCAGTTTTTCCGCGTCGCTGCGGGACAGGTTGCCGGTGATGGCCAGCACGCCATTGCGGGCGACGAAGTAGCGTTGGTGAAAAGCCTTGAGGTCATCCGTGGTCAAGGCTTCGACCGATGCTTTCGTGCCCTGGATCGGCGTGGCGTAGGGGTGGTCGCCATACAGCGCCTTGTAGAACGCCTTGCTGGCGATCTTGCCGGGGCTGGCTTCGGCGGCCTTGATACCGAGCAGTGTCTGGTTCTGGCTGCGGACAAAGTCGGCCTGCGGAAAATCAGGCTGCCACAGTACATGCGTAAAGGCTTCCAGCGCCGGTTCGAGATAGGTCGGGTCGGACAGGCTGCGCAGTGACAGCCAGGACATATCGCGTAGGGCGCCGGTGCCAATGCTGGCGCCAACATCTTCGAACGCCTGGGCGATCTGATCGGCGCTGAGTCCGCCGGCCCCCTGGGTCAGCATGCGGCTGGTCAAGGCGGCGACACCGGGCTGCGCACCGTCACGCGCGCTGCCGGCGGCAAAGGTGACGCGGATGTCGATCATCGGCAATTCGTCAGCGGGCACGAAATAGACACGCAGACCGTTTTCGGTGGTCCAGTGCTGAATCGCGGGGCCTGCCAGGGCTGCGTGTACCGTGGCCAGCAGCAGTAGCAGTAGCGTGGCCAGTAGGGATCTCATCAGGATATTAGCCTTCATCGGAGACCTCCTTTTCTGCTGTTTGCTTGCCGTTACCCACATCTTCGGGCACCAGCACCGCCACCGTGCGGTGTTTTTCGATCAGATATTTCTGCGCCACCTTGCGCACCTGTTCGGCAGTGACCGCCTTGATCTTCTCGGGGTACTGATCCATTAGCTGCCAGCCGAGGCCGATGGTTTCCAGGGCGCCCATCTGATTGGCGAGCTGCCGCACAGAATCCAGCTCATACACTTTCGAGGCGATGACCTGTGCTTTGACGCGTGCCATTTCGGCGTCGCTTGCCAGCTCGCTGCGCAGTTTTTCGACTTGTTGGTACAGCGCCTGTTCGACTTCCTCGATGCTGTGTTTTTCGGTGGGATTGGCGTCGAGCATGAACAGCGTCTGGTATTTTGCCGTGAGGTTGTAACCGGCGGATGCTGAGGCGGCGATCTCCTGCTTGCGAATCAGCTCGCTGGTCAAGCGCGCGCTGGAACCGCCGTCGAGAATCCCGGCCAATACGTCGAGCGCATACGGTTCCCAGTCTTCTTCAGCCGTTTTCAGTGATGGCACCTGATAGCCGATCAGCACATAGGGTACTTTGGCCGGCGCGTGAATGCGCAGGCGGCGCTCGCCACGTTGCTCCGGTTCGCCGCGTGGTTTGTCCACGGGTGGCTTGCTCGGTTTGAGCTTGCCGAAATATTTTTTTGCCAGGCCGAAGATCGCATCGGGATCGACATCGCCGACGACCACCAGGGTGGCATTGTTGGGTGCGTAGTAGGTTTCGTACCAGGCACGAAGATCGTCTACCGTCAAGGCTTTGAGGTCTTCATCCCAGCCGATGACCGGGTTGCGGTAAGGGGTGTTGAGATAGGCGACCGCGTTGAAGCGTTCGTAGGTCAGCGCTTCGGGCTTGTCCTCGGTGCGCATGAAACGCTCTTCGCGAACGACCTGCCGCTCCTTCTGGAATTCATCCTCGGGCAACAGCAGATTACGCATGCGGTCGGCTTCCAGCTCGAAAGCCGTCTCCAGCCGGTCGCTGCCCATGAACTGGTAGTAGGCGGTGTAGTCGCGGCCGGTGAAGGCGTTTTCCTCACCGCCGTTGGCGGCGATGATGGCTGAAAAGCGACCGGCGGGATAAGACTTCGTGCCCTTGAACATCATATGTTCCAGCACATGCGAAATGCCGGTGATGCCGTTATGCTCGGCGCTGGAGCCAACCTTGTACCACACCTGCGATACCGCCACCGGCGCACGATGATCGGGCTTTACCAGCACCTTCATCCCGTTCTCCAGCATGTATTCCCTGACTTCGCCTGCCGCCTGTGCGCCTGTCGTAAACACGATACAGAGCATGGCGAGCAACGTGATGATTCTTTGCATAGTGAAGCGTTCTCTGGCTTGTGGTGATGTCACTGCGCAGCTTACCCGTGAACTTCAACATCTTTGCGTTAACAATTGGTCATTTGCTGTCGCCAACTGATGTTTCCGGCAGTGATGTGAACTGTTTCAATGCTGTTGCGAACGATGCTGGCAATGGCTGTGCAGTGACGGTGGTGATAGCATTACGCGTCGTTCGACGTCGCCATAGAGTAAACCAGAAATGTTCGGTTTCAAGAAAAAACCCTCACAAGACAAACCAGTTAGCGCAACGCCTGACGAGGCGCCGAAGGGCTTTTTTGGCCGCCTGAAGTCCGGGCTGGCGAAAACCGGCAGCACACTCACCTCGGGTATGGGCAGCCTGCTTGGCAAGAAAAGCATCGACGACGAGCTGTTCGAAGAGCTGGAAAACCGCCTGTTGATGGCTGATGTCGGCATGGAGGCGACCACCCGCATTATCGATGCCTTGACCGAGCGGGTGAAACGCAAGCAGCTCGACGACGCCGAGCATCTCTACCAGGCGCTGGGCGAGATCATGGTGGAGATCCTCGAACCCGTGAGTCAGCCGCTGCAAGTGGAGGTCGCCGACAAGCCGTTCGTGATTCTGGTGGTGGGCATCAACGGCGCTGGCAAGACGACCTCGATCGGCAAACTCGCGCACCACTTTCAGAATGAAGGCCGCAGCGTCATGCTGGCTGCTGGCGACACTTTCCGCGCCGCAGCGGTGGAGCAGCTGCAAGTCTGGGGTGAACGCAATAACGTGCCGGTGGTTTCCCAAGGCACCGGCGCCGACAGTGCATCGGTTATTTTCGACGCCTTGCAATCGGCGCAGGCGCGGGGCATCGATGTGCTGATTGCCGATACCGCCGGCAGGCTCCATACCCAGGACAATCTGATGGAGGAGCTAAAGAAGATCAAGCGCGTCATGGGCAAGCTGGATGAGCATGCGCCCCACGAAACGCTGCTGGTCGTCGACGGTGGCACCGGCCAGAATGCGCTGCGCCAGGCCGAAGCCTTCAATGAGGCGATTGGCCTGACCGGGCTGGCGATCACCAAGCTCGACGGCACCGCCAAGGGCGGCATCGTGTTTGCGCTGGCAGAGAAAATCGGCTTGCCGATCCGCTTCATTGGCGTGGGCGAAAAGCTGGAAGACCTGCGCCCCTTCGATGCGGCGCAGTTTGTCGAAGCGTTGTTGGCAACCGATGCCTGAGGCGAACTGAAGCATGGCCGCAATGATCCACTGCCGCCACCTCGGCAAGCGCTACCCCGGCAGTCAGGAAGCCCTGCTGGATATCAACTTGCGCATCGAACGTGGCGAGATGGTGTTTCTCACCGGCCACTCCGGCGCCGGCAAGAGCACGCTGCTGAAGCTGATTGCGATGATCGAGCGGCCAACGCGGGGCAGCTTGCGCATCAATGGCCATGAAATGACTAAGCTGCCGGATATCGGCATCCCGCGCTATCGCCAGAAGCTCGGCATCATCTTTCAGGATCACCGCCTGCTGACCGACCGCAATGTCTACGAAAACGTCGCGCTGCCGCTGCGTATCACCGGGCTTGATGAAAAAACGGTGGCCAGGCGTGTGCGCGCGGCGCTCGACAAGGTGGGCTTGCTGAAGCGTGAGCACAGCAATCCGCGATCGCTGTCGGCCGGGCAGCAGCAGCGCGTCGGTATTGCGCGCGCTGTCGTCAATCGGCCGGCGATTCTGCTCGCCGATGAGCCGACCGGCAATCTCGATCCGGAGCTGTCGAACGAGATTATGCGCTTGTTCGTCGATTTCAACGAAGTGGGCGTCACCGTGTTGATCGCGACCCACGACTACTCGCTGATCGAAAACTTCACCCGCCGCACCCTGGTGCTGGACAAGGGGCAGCTGACGGCGGAGTACGTACCATCATGAGGCGGCCCAAGCTGCCGACATTCTCAGGTGATGCGCTGCATGTATGGCTGCATCAGCATCGAATGGCCATGGGAACCGCCGTGGCGCATATCAAGGCATCTCCATTGAGTACGCTGCTGACGGTGCTGGCGATCGCTATTACGCTGGCGCTGCCGAATGCGCTGTTTCTCACCATCGATGCCATCGGTGACGCGCTGGGCAATCAGGGTGGGCGTGCCATCAGCGCTTTCATGAAGCTCAGCGTGGACGGCAGAGAGCTGCATGATATTGCTGCGGAACTGGAGAAAGATCCGCAAATCGAGCGCATCGATGTGATTACCCGGGAGCAGTCGCTGCAACGCTTCCGCGACAGTAGTGGCATGGACGATGTGCTCGACTTGCTGCCGAACAACCCTCTGCCTGCTGTGCTCCTAATCCATCCACGACAGGATATCGACGAAATGGAGACGTTGGAGCGCCTGGCGATGAAAATCGAGGCCAGAAGCACCGTGGAAACGGTGGTGCTCGACCGCGAGTGGATGGGAACGCTGTTTGCCACGCTAAGCGCGTTCAAACGCTTCTCGCTGGCCATGCTGCTGTTGTTCGCGCTGCTGGTCGCGCTGGTGATCTACAACGGCCTGCGTATCGAGGTGTTGCAGCATCGTCACGAGATTGAAGTGATCAAGCTCGTCGGGGGCAGCGATCACTATATCCAGCGGCCGTTCCACTACCATGCGGTCATGCTGGGCGCCGCGGGCGCTTTGCTGGCATCGGTTTTTATTGCCATCGTGTTCGTCATCTTGCGACCGCATTTCGCCGAGCTGGGTGCGGCCTATGATGTAGCGCTGCCGCTACAGCTTGGTGGCGGCTTCGTGGTCACCCTGGTGCTGCTGGCCATGATTCTCAGCCTCCTCTCCTCACGCCTCAGCCTTGGCGCGCTGCTAAAACACATCCGGCCCTGATGCCAAGGCCAAGGGTGATACCGGTATCAAAACCGGGAATCTCCGCTTTATCCATGTACTCTCAGCCGTTACGATGGTGAGACATGAATTCACGTTCCTCGCAATGGCACAGACAGTACTGATCATCGACAGCTCCCGGGCCGCACGCAAGATGCTTGAGGTCAAGCTGAAAGCGCACGGCGTCGAGGTGATCCATGCTGCCAGCGCGAACCAGGCGCTGGCCAAATTGCACCGTCACGAAATTTCCCTGATCACCACCGCCAAGGCGCTACCCGATGAAAACTGCGCCGCCTTTATTGCCGAAATTCGCAAGACGCACGGGTTCGAGAACACCCCCATCATTGTCCTGACCGGTGACGAGGTCGATGCCTCCAGCTTTGACCCAGGATTGCAGATCAATCGTATCTGCCAGAAATCCCTCGGTATCGGTCCGCTCACCGACTGTATTCTGGAAACACTGGCTGAATCGCCGGAAAGCTCCCAGATTCTGCGAAATTTCATGCCAGTTATTTGACTTTAATCAAGGATTTACGTTAGATTCGACGTTATTTGTTAGCACTCTAAGGTAGTGAGTGCTAAAATATAATCAGAAACTAACCAACGGGAGACTAGAGAATGAGCAACGAATTGAAGTTACATACAGGTTTCGTGCCCGTAGCGACGGTCAATATCGATGGTTTCATCCAGGCTGCTCACCAGTTTCCAGTGCTGAGCAAGGAAGATGAATACGAACTTGCCAAGGACTACAAACAAAACGGTAACGTGGAGGCAGCGCGTGCTTTGGTATTGCACAACCTGCGCTTCGTCATCAAGATCGCGCGCGGCTACACCGGCTATGGCTTGCCGCTGGCGGATATGGTTCAGGAAGGCAATATTGGCCTGATGAAAGCGGTCAAGCGCTTCGATCCTGAAATGAACGTCAGGCTCGTGTCATTTGCCGTCCATTGGATTCGCGCCGAGATTCATGAGTACATTCTGCGCAACTGGCGCATCGTCAAGGTCGCGACCACCAAAGCGCAGCGCAAACTGTTCTTCAACCTGCGCAGCGCGAAAAAGCGGTTGGGCTGGATGAATCAGGCGGAAGTCCGCTCCATTGCCGATGATCTAGGCGTCAAGCCAGAAGAGGTCATGGAAATGGAGTCACGGCTGAGCAATCGCGACGTCGGTTTTGACATGCCGGTCGACGATGATGAGGACTATGCCTCACCCGTTGCTTACTTGGCGCATGACAGTGACGATCCACTGCAGCAACTGGAAAAGAACGACACCCAGCAGCATGAGATGGAGCAGCTGACCGAAGCACTGGCGCAGCTGGACGAACGCAGCCAGGATATCGTGCGACGTCGCTGGCTGAATGACGACGGCAAGGAAACCTTGCAGACACTGGCAGCAGAATACGGCGTATCCGCCGAGCGGATTCGTCAACTGGAAAAGAATGCCTTCAAGAAAATCCGCACTGCAATGGCGGCATAGTGTAAGGCAATCACTGCATCGGAAAGGGTTTGTAGAAAAAGGGTGGCTTAGGCCGCCCTTTTTTGTGGGTGTTTATCGTGGCGAGGCCAAGACAATGAGGCTATGACGCTTGACGTTATATAACGCAGTGCGTTATGGCTGGTCTCATGATCACGGGTTCCAAGGATAGGGAGGCCGAGAAGGTGTGGACAGGTGGCGTGTCGCGTCGCGTCGTCTCCCGCAGGCGATACAGGCCATCGCGCGGCGTAAACTGCGTATGCTGAACAATGCTTGTGACCTGAATGATCTTCGTGTTCCACCAGCAAACAGGCTGGAGGCGCTGAAAGGCCGGCGCAAAGGCCAATACAGCATTCGAATCAACGACCAATGGCGCATCTGCTTTGTCTGGGACGGCGTTAATGCGGGCGCAGTTGAAATCGTCGATTACCATTAGGGGTAACGCATGAAAAAACTACCGAATATTCATCCTGGAGAAATACTGCTGGAAGAATTTCTCAAGCCGCTCGCGATCAGCCAGAATCGTTTGGCTCGGGCAATGGGTGTGTCGCCGCGGCGGATCAATGAAATCGTCCATGGCAAGCGAGTGATCACGGCTGATACGGCATTGCGCCTGGCGCGTGCGCTGGGCACCTCCGAGCAGTTCTGGATGGGGTTGCAGGCCGACTACGACCTGGAAGAGGCTTACAAGGCTGCACACGATGATCTGGAAAAGGTTGAGAACATCGCTGCGTGATCGTGATATGGCTAAGGCGTGTGTTGATTGACTGACCCCAAAGTGGCCTGTGATCGGTTTCGCGTAGGACAAAAAGCAGAGGTCCTGCCTCCTTTGAACTTGCACAGCTAAGCGGACAAGTTATACTTGATCAATATAGCGTACAAGTGAAAGGAGAGCATGATGAAGGTTGTCAAATTTTCGGATGCCAGAAACAGATTAAAAAGCGTACTGGATCAAGTGGTTGATGATTATGATTGCACGATCATCTCGCGTCGGGATGCTGAAGATGCTGTTGTCATGTCCCTTGATTACTTCAATGCGCTAATGGAAACGGTACACCTGTTAAAAAGCCCGGCCAACGCAGCGCATCTGGCAAAGTCCATCGCGCAATATCGCTCAGGTAACACTGAAAATCATGGTCTGGTGGATGATTGAAGTACTGGCATGGACCAAAGAAGCCAGCAGAGACTACCTGTACTGGCAGGGCCAGGACAAAAAAACGCTGTGGCGCATAAATAAACTCATTTTAGATACCCAGAGAAACCCCTTTGAAGGCATCGGAAAACCAGAGTCGCTAAGAGAAAACCTGGCCGGTTTTTGGTCCCGCCGAATTGATGAGAATAATCGGCTGGTATACGCAGTAGATGACAATCAAATGACCATCATTTCATGTCGCTACCACTATCAAAAATGACTCATAACGACGCGATGCCTTGTAACTCAAGTTTCGGCGTTCAAATTTGCACATCAGCCAGTTCTCCGGGAAAGGTGGAAGCTGGAATGTAGCTCGGTCGCGAAGGAGCAACCAAAAGCCTCCCTTTCGCAAAGGGAGGTTTGGAGGGATTGGTGCTGCGGAGTTTTGGTCTGGTGAGGTGGTATAAATCCCCCTCAATCCTCCTTTGGCAAAGGGGGAAGTTGTCAGAGGTGCGAGCTCTGTTTCCAGGGACAGCGCAGGTCTTGAGCGCGTGACCACTGATTCATAAGTTCTGATGTGGCGACCCAGGAATCAACAATACCACCTATTGCAACGCATGATTTGTTTTGCATCAATGGGTTGCTCACTGATTTAGATGCGACATGAAGTCCGAAACTTGAGCTTGTAAATGCAGCATCGGAGCAAACATGATGTCTAGCTCGGCTGTAGTGGTTTGACGGTGGGGTGCCTGCGCCAGGAGAGTGACGCAACAACGCAAGCCAACCGACTTTGCGATCAAGTTCACTTTTTCGTAGTAAGCGCCAAAGCCCTTGCCTGATACTATTAGCGACAGGGTGGAAAACAGGTAAAAAAATAATGGGGTGTATTTTCAGGTTGTCTCAATGGTGACTTCTGGCCGCATTTCTCTTATCCGCAGCAGGGGCCGCTGGTAGTATCGCACCGCAACCGCGTATTGCCATGGGCGGGGAAAATGCGACCGACGGTGATTGGCTTGGTGTCGTGGCGCTGCTTGATGCCGCCCGTGTCGATGAGGTTGAAAGTGGCGCGCTGGCGGCTACTACCGTGCCTTATGAGCGCATTCAGCCCGATGAGGCGAATCAGGCTGCGCTGTTCTGCGGCGGTGTGTTGCTGGCGCCACGTTGGGTCGTAACCACGGCCAGTTGCCTGCAACGGCGTGAACCTGCAGGCGTCCTCGTGCTGACCAATACCAGCGATTTGCAGCAAGGGGGCAAGCGCCTTGCTGCGAGCAATTTCTATATTCACCCTGATTTTAATCCGCAGACGGGCGATGCCGATATTGCCCTGGTGGAGCTTGCCCACGCGGTGCAAGGGGTGGTCACCGGGATCGGCCCGGTGGCGGCAGGTGCCAGTGGAACCGTGCTGGGCTGGGATGGCTTGCATGGCCGGTATCAAGCCTTTTCCGCCTATCGGCATCTTCGCCAGATTGGTTACACCGTGGTCGAGTCGGCGCGTTGTATAGCGGAGCGCTTGGCGGTTCCGGCCACCGCGTTTTGTGCGGTGGCTAACAACTATCCGCAGATGTTGTTGCAAGGGCGGATTTGCCCTGCGGATCGCGGTGGCCCGATCTTTTCTGGCCAGGGGAGTTCAGCGCGCCTGCTGGGCATCGTCGCCTCCCACCATGACTGCGGCATTGGCGCCGACCGCAGCCATGCCCGCTTTACTCGCATCGACGACTTCCGTGACTGGATACGCGGCTACACCGGCAACCTGCCGGGCGACAACCAGCCCCCCACGGTATCGCTCCAGCGCCTGGTTTGTAATCTCGGAAGTCATTCTCCCCCTGTGTCGCCAGATGACTGCCTCCTGGTTGGCGGGAGTCCAACCCCCTTTTTGCTCAAAGGCCGTGACCCCGACGGCAGCCTGGTCAGCTTCAAGGTTGATTTTGGCGACGGGAAGGTCAAACTTGGCGATAAGGAAGATGCCCATGTACTGGAGTCCGGAAGGGGCCCGGCGTTTGGCAATTTCGGCGCCTGGGGATTGCTCCACCGCTATGAAAAGCCGGGTAACTACACCGTTACCGCCAGTGTCACCGATGATCGGGGTGCGACAGCAACCGAGCAGATTGCGGTGAGAGTCGAGGCGTTCAAACCATTGAAGTTCGAAAAACCACAGATCACGCTGAACGCGCTTGATGACGGCCGTGTTGAGATCCTGGTGCGAATCGACGGGACAACGGGCAACAGCACTTTCTGCGAACGCTATCCAGCCGGGTGTCTGGCCGGCATCTCAGTGGACTATGGTGATGCCAGCAGCGATGCCAACAAGACCAGTCACGATATCAATGGGCCACAAAGTTTTCCCATCATGGAGCGTTTTGTTCACCGCTACGAGGCACCGGGCAGCTATACGCTGAAGGTTAGCACCAAGGTTACGCAGGACTATTTCGAATCCAGAGGCTATACGCCAACTGCCGAGTCGATGACGACCCTCATCATCCGGGACTCAAGCAACGCCGACGATCAATCGTCTGATGCCGGGCAATCCACAGCCGTCGCGGGCGACACAGGCAACAACGGAAGTGACGGCGAGGCCCAAAAAATCACCATCGATGTCAATCTCAACACCAAAGGCGTGACGGGTGCGGGCGGCAGCGGCGTTCTGTTGCTGATAGCGCTGTCCTCGCTTGGGGTAAGCCGCAGGATGTTGAGGCGCAGAAATGGTATGTGATTCGTGGGTTGCAGCGATGCTGCCGGTGACCGCCCCATAGCTATTGCCCTGTGAGGCGCAGTGCGTACCAGCAGAGTCAAGCTGATATTGTCGCGCCATTTTCGGGAGTGGCTGCAATAACGCTAGCCTGACCTCGTCACTCGTATTGACAGTAAGCGCCAAAGAATCAGCACCTTCCCCTGCGCCACCACGCGCGCCAAACTTTCCCCTGTCTTCAAGTTCGACAGGAGAAAGCCATGTCTACAACAGTCAACCGCAAGAGCCGTGCCGAATAC
>JALSHZ010000047.1 GCA_026981985.1 Gammaproteobacteria bacterium
CGGCAATACGCCCTGACAGGTGCTTCGTCCGAAAAAAGCGGGCTACGGGGCGGCAGCCATTCTATCTTTGTTATAAACGGGCCATGTAAATCAATGACTTGGGGCTTAACTTAATGGCATTGCCCCCGCGGGGAGAGGGAGTTTATTGGCTTCGATACGGGTGCCATTCATCGCAACATTTCAGCCCCAACCGACAACCTCCCCCTTTTCCAAAGGGATTGAGGGAGATTTTTTCGGGCTTGCTGCAAATTCTCTGGTTTTGCGCCCTTTTACGCTGATGCAGGGAGGCATCCCCATTCGAAATCATTTCCGCGGCAGCAGCACCCATGACGACAGAATCGAAGATTCAACGTTAAGGTATTTCCTGACGTAACCCCGCAACATCAGCGCCCAGAACAGCGTCACCAGCAGCACCGACAATGCCGCGCCGTTCATGCCATACAGGGGTGTCAACACAATACTAAGCACAATCAGGCCAAGGAGAGACCATGAAAATACCTTGAGGCAATAGAGTTGGTGCCCGGTCACACTCAACAGCGTAGCGACCGGCCCGATCACCGCCAGCAGCAGCTGCGAAGTCGCCAGAATCAGCATGCTCTGGTAAGCGGGGACAAATTCCTCGCCAAACAACAGCAGAATCTTTTCCCCAAAAACCACCAACAAGGTGATGGCAATGGCCGCGCCAGTAACCGTCGCCAGCGTCGCCAACGCTACCGTGCTTTGAATAGCCGCAGTGTCACCGGCTGCATAGAGCCTGGAGACACGCGGCATCAAGACGGCGTTGACGGCGAGAAAGCCAAAAGAGATTACCAGGGCGATGCGGTAGCCGGCATTGTATTGCGCCAGCTGCTCTGGCGGCAGGATCAGACCGACCACGACAATATCGAGGTCGGCGAAATATTGGGAAAACAGGGTCACGATCAAGAGCGGCAGAGCGACATGGAACCACTCACGATCACGGAAATCCGGCTTGGGCGCACCGATTTGGCGTCGCATTCGCGCCGAAAAAACCAGGCCATGGAACAGCGCCATGAAGCCAATCAGCAGCACATGCAACAACATGACTTGCCTGGCATCCAGATCCACACCATACAATACCGCGCCCCAGACAAGCAGTAGAAAAACGATGGGGCGCAGCAACATGTTTGGCAACATTGCCAACACGAACCAGCCATGCGCCTGCGCCGCCCGCTCGTGCATACGCATCGTCGCCAGTACGGGGATACAGAGAAAAGCCAAAATAAACGCCCCCGGCTGGGAGGCGCTGAGCTGCGGTGCCTTCAGCATGACAACAGCAATACCCGCAAGGCTGGCAAGCACCCCAATCCCGAAATTGATCTCCCTCCCGCGGCGAATATAGCCGCGCACGATACCCGCCTCACCATCATGCTGCGCCTTGCCAAGAATGCGCATCGAAGCCATGGGAAAGCCAAGACCCACCGTGGTCGACAGCATGATCAGCCAGGAGAAAGCCAACACATAGACACCCAGCTCATAGGCGCCCATCCAGCGCGCCAGCAGAATCTGCGTCAGCAGTACTGTCACGGCACCCGACAAGCGCATCAGAAAGATGAACCCTGACCAGCCAAGTAATGATTTTTTTCCTGTCATCTGGTTTCCCTACCTGGAACAACGGCCAAACATCACTCTTATGACCGGAACGTTACCCAGTGGTTCCAGCCCATCCTGGCGGCAGCGCAATACTGACGAGGTAACGTGAACCTCATCACGCTTCACTACCGTGTCAAACACCAAGCGGAACCTACGACACTGAGCCGACTCTAAGCAAGATGCTACCGCCAACGGGTGACCACAGCCTCCATGACCGCTATCGATCCAGTCACAGCCAGCGATCCGCTGGCTCGCAAACTCCCCCTGCTGCTCTTGATCCTGATGATATCGGCCGCTTTTGTTGTCGTGGAACCCTCACCCTTCGACGTTCTTGCCCTGCTGATGGTCGTTGTCGCAGCCTTGGCAGGGCTGCGTATCCCGCACGGCCTGGCATTTCCGGTGATGCTTGCCATACTGTTTCTGCTCGCCAACCTGGTTTCTTTCGTTGAGGTCAGGGATTTCGCCAAAGCCAGCAGATATGCCGCCATTTCGGCCTATATGTTCATTATCTGGGGGCTATTTGTAGCGCTGTTCTACCATGACGCGGAGCGCATGTTTCGCGCCTTCTGGCGTGGATACCTGATCGCCGCGTTAGTCACCGCACTCATCGGCATTGCCGCCTTCCTTCATCTGCTCCCGGATGGCGAGCTATTCCTAAAACATGGCCGCGCCAAGGGACTGTTCAAAGACCCGAATGTCTACGGTCCGTTCCTCGTGCCGGTAGTGCTTTACGCCGGAACCAAGCTATTTTCGAGTCGCCACTGGCGGAAACTTTTTTATGCCATTTCACTGGCTGTTCTGCTAACGGGATTGCTGCTGGGATTTTCACGCGCCGCCTGGGGAAATATGATAGTGGCTACCCTGATATTGATGACTACACGACTCGTGGTAACCCGTTCATTACGGCTATTGGTTAGCTATCTCGTTGCAGCCGGCGTCACCATCGGCCTGTTATTGATCGGCATTACCGCATTGCTACAGATTCCCACAGTGGCCGGGATGATGGAGCAACGCGCAACCCTGATCCAGTCTTATGACGTCGGTGAAACCGGGCGTTTTGGCACCCAGAAACGGGCGCTGCTCCTGGGTCTGGAAAAACCGTTGGGCACGGGTCCCGGAGAGGTCAATGATGAATTTGCCCGCTACCCCCACAACGTGTACCTATTAACACTGGTAGAAAACGGCTGGCTCGGCATGGTGAGTTTCACCGCTTTCCTGCTACTACAGATCACCATTGGGTTCCACTACTTGCGTAGTATTTCGCACCGTCCAGTCAGCAATAGCGTCGACGAGGGGATTCTCATCGTTTTCGCAGTGCTGCTGACCACCACCATGCAAAGCCTGTTTATCGACACGCTCCACTGGCGACATCTGTTTTTCCTGCTCGGCGTATTGATGGGGAGCATCTATTGGGCGCGCAGCATGCATAAAAAGACCGGTGTCGCCATCCGGGGAACGGCGACACCGGCAAATACCTGACGGTGTAGTCATTAGAGCCAATGCCGATAAGCCTGCCCCTTCACGACTTAACGCAAGGAAAAATCCACGTCAATTCCGCTGAATTTCTGCCTCGAATATTCTTCCGTCTCGCTCAGCAGGATCGTAGTCGTTGTCGTTCATGGCGTCGGATATGTAGAAAGAGTCCTTTCCAGGTGTGACTGACGACGGGCCGATCGACAATCCCTGGGGTTGCTTGGGCTTTGGTGAGAACGCGCTGATATCCAACTTGTTGAGAAACACACCGGCATCGGTGAACTCAAAAATCGCATCATCGTCATTCGACATCACGAACAGGTGACCACTGACTGCATCGAACGCGATGCCTTCCGGATCACTCGGAACGCCATCTGGAGTGCCTGCAGTCACGCTCAGATCAATCACATTGTCGAGTTCAAAACCATTGCTTCCATAACGGTAGACGACAATATTGATGGCGTTGCCACCAATAACGAAAATCCTGCCGGTTTGCGAATCGCAGGTGATACCCTCAGGATCTCCGGTCTCGGGATCTGTAGAGACCGTATCCGTCAATGTGAACCCAGAGCCACTGACAAAGCTGTAACGATAAACCATATTGCTGTCGTCATTGGAGACATAG
The DNA here is from genome assembly GCA_026981985.1 of Gammaproteobacteria bacterium. GTDB lineage: Bacteria > Pseudomonadota > Gammaproteobacteria > UWMA-0217 > UWMA-0217 > JALSHZ01. Next base: position 3,710 of record JALSHZ010000047.1, read on the forward strand.
TAGTGCCCGTCATTACCGCAGTAGGCGATCCCGGTCGCCTCCTTGTTTTTCAGAATGCCTGACGGCGTGGGGGTAATATCATATTTTCCGATCAGCAGACTGCCAGCACGGTCGGTTTCAAAGACGTTATAGGGTTCGTTATCCCACACCTCCGGAATCTCGGTAATCTCAGAATCTGCGATCAGCAGATTTCCTGTCGACGTATCGTAGAGTACGCCGGCGGGGTCGGTACTGGCGATCGTCAACGGATTACCTGCTGCGTCGTAACCAGTATCGAAATAATTGACCTGGGTAATGGACGAAACTGCACTGACAGTCCCTTCCGCGTAAACCTGAACAGTCATTTCATCGCTTGTCGTCAAATCCCCATCTGTTGCCGTGAGACGGAGAATGTAGGAGCCCGCATCGGCACTGAAAGTCGCAGCGGTATCGACAGCATTTGCATCATCAAATGTCACTGTTCCGGTCCCAGTACCACCCACGTGCGACCAGGTAACACTCAATTGCCCTGTCTCAGGCAGGCCATCATCGCTAACCGTACCATCGAGCGCGACAACCGATGTCGGCAGTGTGATGGCTACGTCCTGCCCCGCATCGACAACCGGGGCGGTATTGCCACCACCGGAAAATTCGACATGGAGCAACGGCGCTGCAGCCGCATCTCCATTCCAGGCCTCGGCGACTCTTCTTCCGCTACCGTCGACAATTAGGGTAATGGCATTTCCCGAAACCCAGCCGCTGCGCGAGACCACTTCTTCGATCACGCCAGAGAGATCGGCGCTTCGCTGTGCAGGCCCCGCCTCCCCGACGACATCCCAGGAAGGGGGCGACCAGCTTGCCTTGGCCGAGGTTCGCGGCAAGCTGGAAATACTGTATCGCGTGGTTTTGAATGACTTGGTGGTGTCTGCGGCAGCCGCATCGATCACAAATGAAGCCGCGCCACTCGAAGTTTCATCCGTGGCGAACTGTATCCAAGCTGCACTGATCGTTGCACCCTGCGGAATCGCCAGACTGTGAAAGCGCAGCCCGACAAGCCGCTGGCTGCCGTCTTCCTCTACCAGGTCGAGGTCGGCGCTACCACGCGATACCCGGCCATCAGCAAGCTCCTCGGCATCGTCATGACTTTGGTCAATACGCACATCGATCACGCCGGCATGCACCGACCCCATCATCGTGATAAGCACCAGCACAAAACCGGCGTAACAGCGGCGCAGTTGCCCACCGCTTGCATCTAAAAATAGTCTCATTGTGTATTCCTCTTTCGTTGCCGGGATGCAGAGAACTTCACGAAGCTGAAGGCAGTTTTACACAACCTTTCTGCACCGCTCGCTGACATCCTGGGGGGGGGGCTGTGTGGAGTGACCCCGGCGTGCATTTGCAGTTTGGGGCTCTCTACAAAATCAAACATCATTCGTCAAAACTACCGAATAATTACTCAAGTTCGGAGTTCATGTCGCATCTAAATCAGTGAGCAACCTATTGATGCAAAACAAATAATGCGGTAACTACTCAGCTCACCACTGGAATGCGCCATCTCTGACAACTTCCCCCTTTGTCAAAGGGGGATTGAGGGGGATTTATACCACCTCACCAGACCAAAACTCGGCAGCACCAATCCCTCCAAACCTCCCTTTGCGAAAGGGAGGCTTTTGGTGGCTCCTCCGCGACCGAGCTACATTCCAGCCTCCACCTTTCCCGGGGAACTGGCTGATGGGCAAATCTGAACTCCGAAACTTGAGTAATTAAAATCCTCACATCGACAGGTTCAGTATTATTCGCCCGGAAAATGTGCCATCGTCCAATCACGAACCCGGCTCAGATAACGGCGACCAATGAGATTCAACCCTGCCTTCTTGAGTTGCGATTCGGATCGGCTGGCACCCTTGATGGTGTCGAAACGAAACCCTTCCTGAATGGCAAGCTCCGCCTCCATGGCGGCACGATTGGTCCATTGGCCAATGTAGTAGAACGCCGTATCGAGCATTTCGGCATCGTGGCCTTTAATGAAACGGCTCAAGGGTTTCCCCCAATTCAGCAGCGCAATGGAAACCAGTAATTTGGCAGCGGCTTCTTCGATTGGCGCGAGATATGGCCTGACAAAATCGAACATGACGACGGGCGGTAGTGAGATACCACCACCTGTGCCACCGTCCAACGGGAGCTGATAGCCGGTATTGCGAATTTCGAAACCCTTGAAATTGATAGCCAGCCCCTGGCTGGCGTAACTCCGTTGCTTTACAGGCAATCCAGCGGCGAGTTCATGTTGCACGCCGTGCTTCATCGCCTGGAGCACATCCGAAAACTGTTCGAGCAGCAGTGGATAGAATTTCCAGAACCGGGTTTCATCCTGGCGCAATAACTCATCGACGGTGATCAGCTCGACATGTTCGAAGATATTTAGCAGACGCTGTTCATCCTGTAACAGCAGCATTGGTACCGTCACGATAGCACCGAGGATTTCACGCGCCAGCAACGCTCCTTCGTATTCGTACTGCCAGTGATCAGGATGGCGGACGCCACTACGATCAATATACTGTTTGACAAAACAGCTACTGGTTGCAACATCCGTTGCGGCCAGTGAGGCTGTCCCGACACGCGACCAGTTCCGCTGGGTAATATCGACGGGCCTGATTTTGAAGCGCGATGGATTATCCGACTCAACAGAGCAAATGCGGTAGATATTGTCTACTTCGATAATATCCTTTTTGGATGGTTTGCCAAACGAAGATGATGGGATCCGAAAAACATTTTCGAATGAGGTAGATGCTGTTCTGGAACTCATGGTTGTGGCATGCCTTTTCTGATTCCGATAACGACTAGAGAATGGGCCAGACGATTTGCTTGATTCTGAGCATCATGGCTTCAAAATCATCATCAGTGGAAATCCGCACCACCGGTGCCCCATCGAATACAGGCTTGTATTTCATCGAGTGACGCAAGCGGACATAGTCAGTGGTGTGCTTAGGGCCTTTCTTGTTTCGCTTCAGATTTCTCTCGATCGCCTTTTCGGTTGAAACGGTCAACTCCAACACCAGATCCGGCGACGGAATGTCATCGTATAGCCGCCGCTCAGCTTTCATCAGGAATTTCTTCAGCGTAGATTTCTCCGCATCGATCGCATCATCCCTGAACGTGGCACCGTCGATGGCGCCAACGAGATCGGACGGATAACGGTCGGAAATCACCACCTTGCCATTGGCGGCTTTTTTCCAGGCCCGGCGCAGCAGTGCGCGTCGGTCCCATGCCAGCATCACCTTGCGAACAACGAAGACAAGCGGAAAACGCCGGGTATCGTTATCGACAGCATCCTTTTCTATTTTGACGGTGGCCTGGCCCGGCATGAGCTTGCGTGCCAATGGGATGGCCAGTGACGGCAGCAACGTAGCGAATGTGCGCGGTGGTTTGCCGGCATGAATGGTGCTCACCGCCAGCTCCACCCCAAGCCAGCGCTTGAGCTCGGCAGCGATGGTCGATTTTCCGGTTGCTTGCGGGCCAATCAGGGCAATCACACATCCGCCATTACGCAATGTCATGTGCTTGTGGCGATGAACAACCCGGTTCCAGACCATGCGCAGAACAGCGTAGCTGGTGATGGCAGTCTGGGTTAGCGCATTGTAGCGACGATATTTCACCAGCCTGCGCTTGAAGATCAGGCCAAGGCGAAGCTTGTCCAGTAACCTCCCCTCACGCCCAAGTAACTGCATGGCATCGGAAAACAGTACGTCATCGATTTCCGGCAGATGTCTGTTGAGTAACTCCCGGGTGAGCACCATATCGATATCTTCCGTTAAATAGCGGTATTCCCGACTACCCGGCTTTTTCGATCGGAGAATCAACAGCAGATCGAAAAGCGAGGCATGCTTGATCATGCTGCGAACGACATAGATGATCAGCTCTGCCTCTTTCCTTGGGACCGGCATGCCAGCGACTTTCGTCGTCTTTTCCAGCAGCATTTCTTCGAACGGCAACACCCATGATTTAATGAAGTGGTCCCCGGTCATGGTGCGGCTGTGCAGATGGGCGTTGAGCAGTGTGCCAGTCGCGGCATCGTTGCCCAGAAAATGGTAGACCCCCGGCTGAAACCGGCTGGTGATACTCTCAGCTTCTTTGAAATTCTCCTGCAACAAGGCGATATTGAACGCAGCAAAATCTTCGCCCGCCACCAGCAGGTCCAGATCATCGACGCCGCTCAGCGCCTTCTCCAGATCGAGGTTGGTCTTCCAGTGGCAATAACGGCACTTCGATTCGTTGACACGATCGAGCAATGCCGATACTTGCCCGAGCGGCTGGATGTCTGACGTAAAATCATTGACGAGTTTTATTTGTGTTGCTGTCACCCTAGAACTCCCAAAAAGTGCAAGACCGCTGCCTCGCCCCGCGCTGAAACCGAGTGTTGAAATGGCGCCCTGCCAACGGCGTTACGGCAACGAACGCTGTTGCCCGGCTACGCTGTAATAATCGAGTGTGTCGTTAACCATGGCGTCGGTCTGAAAACTCGCGGATTTCTGCCGCGAGGCCTGAGCAAATTCGCTGCGCCGCTGCGGATGCCGTAGTAGCGACACGACCCGGTCCAGCATCGCTGAGCTGTCATCCGATTCAGGAACGACATAGCCATTGACACCTTCTTCAATAACGGTGCGCGCACCGCCCACATCAGTACTGACAATTGGCAGCCCCGCCGCCAGCGCTTCGATCAGGACATAGGGCATCGCTTCATACCGGCTGGTCATCAGAAGCAGATCGAAGGCGGGCATGAACGCTTCGCCAGACGCATCTGTAAAGAGCTTGACTGTTCTTGCCAGCCCATATTCTTCGATAAGGCGCTGGATCAACCCCTCTTTTGGGCCTGAACCCAGCATGATGAAGCGTGCTTCGGCATGCTGCGCCTGTAGCCGCGCCGCCAGCTCGATAAAGCGTTCGGGCGCCTTCTGCTCATCGAGCCTACCCACGAAGCCGAGCACGGGTACGCTGTCATCAACTCCCAAGCGGCTCCTTACCCTGGCACGCATCTCACATAGTTCATTTTCACTACGTGCGCCAACGCTGTTGACGATCACCTTCATCTTCTGCTCGGGCAAACCCTGTTGCCGGGCATGATCGTGCTCCTCCTCCGACACCAGAATGATGCTATCGGTGGCAACGGCAGCGAGTAGCTTTTCGACAGCGCCATAAATGCGTTGCTTGAGGGGGGAGAGGCTGGGGTTCATCGTATAAAGCGCATGCGGTGTGTAGATGGCCCTGGCGCTACTGCGGCCAACTGCCATGCGCGCCAGCGCCCCGCCTTTCGAGCTGTGGCCATGCACAACATCGAACGGCCCCATGTGTTTGATATAGCGCTTGAGGCGGCGTAGCGCCTTGAGGTCGTCGCTACCAGGCGTGGTCTGCATGTCGATGGGAAAACGGCGCACACCACGCAACCGCGCAAGCGCCTCGAGGAACCGAGGGTCAGCCCGCAGCGGTGAAAAGGCAACGTGAACCTCATTGCCCTGCTGGCTCATCCCACCGGCGAGGTCAAGCAGATGCCGCCCGGAGCCGCCACCGCAAGTCTCGATGACGTATAAGATTTTCATTCTGATCAACGCCCTTATTGCCGATTGTTACAGCCATATGACAGTGAACCCACAGCAAAGTTCGATATGGATCGCAAAAAGCTGTAGGCACAGCAAACAAGGGGATGACCTCCTGACCTGAAGTTCTCAGCGATTCGCTACTACTGTTGAGCAGGACTGCGAACTGGCGGGTGTTCGCTCGATGGGGCAAGTCGGGCCCAAGATAAGGGGTTGAATACCAGGGACGAGGGAGAAATACGATGATCAGCATGCTGGGGATAGCCACAGCTCTCGCGGGAGAGCGGGATCGAGGGGATTTTAGGGGGAGTGCTACGTTTTTTCCTTGCCCCCACGGGGCAAGGAAGCACATTCGTGCCGACGGAGAACGCGCTATCGCTGTACCGCAACCGTCAACAGGCGCGAGTGCAGGCGCTGAAGCTTCGGATGGGCAGCGACTTTTCCGGCCTGCTGCTTGGTAGCCCCTGCTTCGCCACTGGCAACGACTACCGCCAGCTCCACCTGATTGGGGATCATTTCGGCCTCGATTGCGACATCGACATTTCTTGCTACCAGCAGTACCAAGTCAAAATGTTTTTTCAGCTGCGTCACCAGTGACGGCGCCACTTCCAGCAGCTTCATCACCAGCCGGTTGTCGGCAAAATCACCGCGGGGGAGCAGTGTGACATGGGTGCGATAGTCCGTCTGAAACGCTTTTGTCAGGGTTGTCGAACGGGTCAGCACCTCAGCGATGCCAGGAACCGGCTGCATGCCGAAGGCGCGATGGAGTTCTGCTTCGCCATGCGTCAGATCGACCAATACAACCCGCAGCCCTTTTTGTGTATTGAGCGCTGCAAGTGCCGCAGCAACAGATACTTTGTCGCCAATGCTCTGGTGCCCGGTCAACAGAACGGCTTTGGCTGCACCATTGCCCAGCCGTGAATGGAGCTTTTCATTCAACGCCGAGATGGCGGCAGCAAACTTGGATTGCTGCTTCATCAGAATTTCAGCCGCCGGCACGATGCCAGTGCCATCTCCGGGGATCGGTACCACCACTGGGAGATCCTCGCTTGTTTTCTCCCCTGGCGGGATCAATGCAACCTCGTCCTGCAGCGCAGCACCAAGCGCAGCCCTTGAAATGGGCCGTTTTGGCAACGCAGCAGCAGCCGACGCTCCACTCCACCTCGCGGTCACCTTCGGATTGAAGTATTCCGCCAGCAAGGCTGTCAGCAAGCCGAGCAGCAGGGCTGCCGCTACCGCCAGTGAGAGAATATTCTTGCGTGTCGGAAAGACCGGGCCCACTGGCTCGTAGGCAGGAGAGATCACGCTGACGAGTTTGGCCACGGCGAGATCGCGGGCTTTATCCCCCAGCGACATGGCGCGCTGCAGCAGTGAACGAACCGATTCGCGCAGCGATTCTGCCTTCAACTCCAGATCCAGCAGACCTCTGCCTGCGGACTGGGCCTGTGCGATCTCATCTTCCAGCCGCTCGACATTCTGCCGCAGCGACGTGACTTTTTGCTGCGCCAGGGTGGCTTCAGCCTTCATTGCTCGCGCAAGGTTGCGCAGCTCACGATCGATGCTGGCACGCAAGTCTTGCAGCTGACTCTGCACGTCGACCAAGGCCGGGTGGCGGGGGCCATATTCATTGCGCATCTCGCTGATTCGATTGCGTAACTCGACTTCCTTTTCACGAAAACGCCGGACCAGTGGTGATTCGACCGCCGCACCCACTGCTGCCATGTTGCCGGCACGAACCAGCGCATCGATCTGACGCCAGCGCGATGCGGCTTTTTCGGCTTCTACCTCAGCCAGTACCAGTTGGCTGTTCAACGCACCAACCTGCCCCACCTTTACCGTTAAACCAGCACCTTCCACCAAGCCATTGGCCTGACGAAAATCCTCCATACGCTGCTCAACATGCCGTAGCTCACCCTGCTGCCGCTTCAGTTCCGTTTCCACGTACTCTTTTTCGGCGGCAAACAGCTTGCCGATCTGCTCTGCCTTAAGCTTCCGGAAGCTGTCGATCACCTGGTTGACCACCCGAGCGGCATCAACCGGGCTGTCTCCACGGTAGCTGATCTCAATAACCGGAGACCCCGGCGACTGCGACACTTCGAGGCGATTCAGAAAGTAAACAATCTCTCCAGGCGTCACACTATCCTTGGCATGCGCGGATGCCCCATCCAACGGCGCCGATGACAAGGCCTGAATGACGTGTGCCGCCAGGCGCCTGGAACGCAGCAAAGCCACATCACGCCCACCAGCACGAGGGTCGGCGCGGGGCGCTTTCCCCTTCGACGACGGGCCAGGGGCTTCAGAAGCACTGATCACACCAGTCGATTTGAACTGGGGCTGCTTAGACAATGCCAGCACTAGACCCAGCAGCAGCGTCAGCGCCATCACGGTCAGCACCGATAGCCAATGCGCACGGAACACGGCGACCAGCCCATGGAGGTCGAGATCATCATTCGGCGCATTTGCGGCTGGCCGCTGATCGACTGCGGCTGCTTCACGCGCTGGGTAGGCATGTCTGGATATGGGATTTAGCATCTCTTCTTCTCGTTTGTAGGCACCAGCCCGGGGGTTTAGAAGAACCGTTCTCGTACCGTGATAATGTCACCGGGCTGCACATGCACGCCGACATGCGCTTTCAGCTTTTTCCTGGCCGCCCCGCTGCCCCGCTCGATAATCACCTTATCCCGTTTGGCATGGGGGGCAAAACCTCCCGCCAGCGCCACTGCGTTCAGCACGGTCATGCCTTCGACATAGGGGTAGTCTCCGGGCTTGCGCACCTCACCGAGAATGTAGAATGGGCGATAGCCCAGCAGCTCGACCGTCACGCGGGGATTGACGAGATAGTCCGGCCGCAACCGATTGACAATGGCATCCGCCAGTTGCGCCGTGCTCAAGCCATGCGCCCTGACACCGCGAATGAGCGGCATCACCACCTCACCATTGCCCGACACGACGTATTCGCCTGATAACTCCTTGTGCCCAAACACGGTGACACGCAGCTTGTCGCCGACACCAAGACGATACTGCGGGTGGCCTTCTGCAGCCTGCGCTGCGATGGGCACCATGAATAAGACTGACAGGATCAGGAACCAGAAAATCCGGTCTATGCGCACAAAAATAGCCTCCGTCGACTGTTGACCCAGTGAGAAGTCCGGGTTATCGAAATTCGACCAATTTTTGTTAACTTAGTTTTGTGTTGGTGTCGACTGAGGGGGTGTTATGTGATGTGAATCACAGAAATTTATAGGTGGGGGCGGGCGGCTTTGTGGGACGAGCGAGGGGGCGACAGGCTATTTTGGCGGTCGGGTTAGGCGAATGAATTCGCCCCTACAGCTTGAAGACGAATGAATTCGCCCCTACGCTTTGAAATCCGCCAACCTGACCGGGACTTGTCTCGGCCCCCAATCTCCGGGTGTTGCTTCAAACACGCCGGCGCAGGGGGTGCCACAGGATTTACAGGCACCGTTGGCATCGAGGTTCCAGGCGGTCAGCCGATACCAGTCACGGCCAATCAGCACCTCACCGCAGTGATGGCAATAGGTGGCGTCCCCCTGGGGGTTATGAACATTGCCGGTATAGACATATCGCAGCCCGTTCTTCATCGCGATCTCGCGGGCACGGATCAGCGTCTCTACCGGTGTCGGCGGCACATCCATCATCTTGTAGTCGGGATGGAAGGCGGAAAAATGCAGCGGCACGTCCGGGCCGAGCTTGTCGACCACCCACTGGGTCAACTCGTTGATTTCCTTATCCGAGTCATTCTGACCAGGTATCAGTAAGGTGGTGATCTCCAGCCACACGTCAGTCTCGTGCTTGATGTATTCGAGCGTTTCCAGCACCGGCGCCAGATGCCCGCCGGTGAGCTTGAAGTAGAAGTCTTCGGTAAAGCCCTTCAAATCGACGTTGGCGGCATCCATGTACTGATAGAACTCCTTGCGCGGCTCTTCGGTCACGTAGCCAGCGGTCACTGCAACCGACTTGATACCCTTTTCGCGGCAGGCTTTGGCAACATCGATGGCGTATTCATGAAAGATCACCGGGTCGTTATAGGTGTAGGCGACACTACGGCAACCCAGCTCGGCGGCTGCGGTTGCAATCAGCTCTGGTGATGCTTCATCCGCCAGCGTGTCGATCTCGCGGGACTTGCTGATATCCCAGTTCTGACAGAACTTGCAGGCAAGGTTGCAGCCTGCGGTGCCGAACGAGAGCACCGGTGTACCCGGCAGAAAATGGTTCAGTGGTTTCTTTTCGATAGGATCGATGGCATAGCCGCTGGAACGCCCATAGGTCGTCAATACAATTTCATCATCCAGGTTCGCACGCACGAAGCACAAGCCGCGCTGCCCCTCTTTCAGTTTGCAGTAACGGGGACAGAGATCGCATTGAATCCGACCATCATCCAGTTTGTGCCAGTAGCGGGTACTGACGGTATATTTGTCGCGTTGTAGCATTGTCGACACCTCCATATGCGTATGAACATGCGCCTTTTCCACGGGAATTCAAGGGTTAAACCTGAAGTTCTCAGCGATTACAAAGTGCCAACGCAGTTCACACAGCATTCAGCATGAACTGCTAGAATCGCGCGAATCTATTCCAGAACCGGGAGCAAGGCGATGAGAAGCATTCTGAAGGGACTGACGTTGGCAGTAGCCGCGAGCGTCGTCACGCTGACACTGGGTGGTTGCGCCACGACGCGAACGCTCGATCCGAACCAGGAAACCCACTACGATGCCAACTACGACTTTTCCGACAAGAAGAAGATTGTCGACAAGCTGGCCGCCAGTCTGTTGTCGATCAACACGCTGTCACCGGAAAAGAAGCCGATTATCCTCATCTATCCGATTGCCAATGAAACATCCGAGCACATCAGCACCAGCGGCATCACCGACGACATCCGTCTCGCGTTGATACGCTCCGGCAAGTTCCGCTTCATCAACGAGGCGCAACGCACCAACATTCAGCGTGAAGCACGCTACCAGTCGAAAGGCTATGTCGATCCTGCCCAGCGCTTCCAGCAAGGCAAGCAACTCGGTGCCGACTACATTCTTTCCGGCGCATTGCGTTCGATCGAAAAGAAGCAGCAAAAGCAGATCCGCCTGACCAAGAAGAAGATGGTGTACTACAGCCTGAATCTGGAACTCACCAACCCCACCACCGGCGAGATCGCCTGGGCTGACAAGGTCGAGCTGGCACGCGAGGCTTCACGCCCGATCATTGGTTGGTAAACCAACCAGACCACCGAAAAAGGCTGCCGGTGCTTCACCACCCGGCAGCGCTCATAGACGGAATCATCAGTGATCGAGCCAAACCCGCCTCTTCCTGGGGTCGCCGGCGTCTCGCCGACCAGCGCCCAGACAAACGCTGGCAGCCGCAAATCACGGCGACTACTGTTCGTGCTGCTGCTGTTGCTGCTGTTGGGCGGATGTGCCTCGATGCCCAACGATGGCGTACGTCAGGCATTCCTTCAAGGACAACCCGAAGCGGCACTGGCCCAGCTTGACCAGCAGGAACACAGCACCCGCAATGCGCTGCTCGAACTGCTCGAACGCGGCCTGATCCTGCATAACCTGGGAAAATACGAAGACAGCACCAAGGCCTTTCTGAAAGCCGAAAAAAAGCTCGATGAATGGGACTACGTCAGCGTTTCCGATCAGGCAAAAACGCTGGTGACGAGTGATTGGGCGGGCATCTACAAGGGCGAATACAGCGAACGCCTGTGGATTCACAGCTATCAGATGATGAACTACCTGTTGCTGGGAGATCCGGAAAAAGCCGCGGTGGAAGCACGCATGGCGCTCAAGGTGCTGGACGGTCATGGCGATTCACTGAAAAAAGACCTCTTCACCCGCGCGCTGATCGCCCTGAGCTTCGAGAGCGCCGGCAAATACAACGATGCCTTTATCGAATATCGCAAACTTGCGGATCTGCTGCCGACTGAAAAGCTCATCGCCCGCGAACTCTACTGGACTGCCCTTCGTTCTGGCATCACCAGCGCAGCGGAAAAATACCGCGCCATGCTGTCCACATCGAAAATGAAAACCGATCCCGATGAGCTGGGCGAAATCATCATCTTTGTTGCCCATGGCGTACTACCACAAAAACAGCCGGCCGATCTGCTCGTCGCCCCCGACATTCGAATCTCATTCCCGCAGTACCCACTGGTCGATACCGTCAAGCCACGCTACATCGTCGAAGCCGATGGCCGGCGCGCGCAAGTCGAGGAAACCACAACACTGCTGCTCGATGTGGCGCGTGAGGCACTACACGCCCGCGGCAAGCAAATGCTCGCCAAACAGGCCGCCCGCGCTAGCTTGAAACACAATCTGGCCCATGAACTGAAAAAGGAAAACGAAGCTGCCGGACAAATCCTCAGCCTGCTATTCTTCCTGCTCGAAGAAGCCGACACCCGAGGCTGGAGTACCCTGCCGGAAACGCTCTCGCTGCTGAGAATTCCACTTGCGCCCGGCACGCATGACATCGTTGTCACCGCGAAGGATGGCACGCCAAACGGCAGGAAAATTCTGCAACTCGATGGCGTGACCATTGAGCGCGGACAGCGGCTGTTCAGAAAGCTGCGGATTGACTAACCCGGCAGACCTGCCGGGTTGATAACAAGTGCTAGCAACGACACTATCACCCAACAATTATCCGATGGAAACAATTGAGATGACCGAAGCATCACGACTGGAAAAAACGCTTGCGCTTATCGATGCCGCAAACAAGGAAGACCCGAACATGGAGACGGCTGACGGCAAGGAGTGGCCGAAAGAGCTTCTCTATGGGCAACGTATGTCGGAGATGATCGACCGCTTCAAACCCGATGCCGACGATGAAATGAAAATCGCGGTCAGAGCACAGCATATCCAGCGCTGGAAATCGGCCCGTAGCGACTACCCCATGAACCGTGCCGGTTACCTGCAATGGCGGGTTCACTTGTACAAGTTTCACGCCGATACCGTCGGCCAGATCATGGAACAGCTTGGCTGGCCGCAGGAAAGTATCGAACGGGTCAAGAAGGCGGTTGGCAAAAAAGGCATCAAGGTCAACCCTGACTCACAGCTGCTGGAAGACATCGCCGACCTGGTTTTTCTTGAGCACTATATGGACGCCTTCGTCGCCAAGCATCCCGAATACGATGAACAAAAGTGGCTCGATATTATTCGCAAAACCTGGAAAAAAATGTCGCAAAACGCCCAGGAATTTGCGTTAGCCGGAAACATCAAACTGCCCGAGCACCTAGTTCCGCTGATCCAGAAAGCCGTGGCCTAACGGTACCGCCAGGCCGGCATCGAGACGATGCCGGCGCAGGGTGCATCAATCGTGCGAATGGTGCGCAATCGGCTTATCGGTAAACAAATAGTCCTTCAGCTCTTTGTCCATTACCGGATCCTGACGGCGAATCCATTCCAGCACCATCGCTGCATGTTCCTTTTCCTCGTCACGGTTGTGGATCAGAATCGCTTCCAGCTCCTTGTCCTTGCAGGCATCGATACGCTGGTTGTACCAGTCGACCGCCTCCAGCTCCTCCATCAATGAGGTGATTGCCCGATGCATGTCGCGCGTTTCGTCGCTGAGGTCTTCAAGTGCCTCATGATAGCCTTCATTCGCCATTGTTCGTCTCCGTTGTTTGAAAGGTTGTAGACCCACGCCGATACTCGTCGCGGGCCGATATCTCATACGGCAACCTAGCCGTAGCCACACTGTAGCGCTGCACGGTGATCATTCACAACCGTTTGTAACGACCAGCTTCATAGGCCATGTCGATATGTGAGCAGCTGACGGCGCGATCAACAATTCAAGGCACTGATAGGAAATAACTATCACAGCCATCCAAATAAACGTTTTCGCATACACCTGGAAAAGGCCTAATATGGCCCCAGATTTACGCAAGACATCAAATCATCGCAACACACATTGAGGAGATTGTAATGGAAAACACGACTGAACAAAGCATGACCATGCCACGCATCAACGAACCGGCACCCGCCTTCACCGCACCGACCACGCATGGCGTGAGAACCCTGGAAGACTACAAGGGCAAATGGCTGGTGCTGTTCTCGCATCCGGCTGACTTCACACCGGTATGTACAACGGAGTTCATCGCCTTTGCCAAACGCAACGATGACTTTCAGGCACGCAACTGCGAGCTGCTCGGCCTGTCAATCGACAGCCACTACAGCCACGTTGCCTGGGTGCGCAATATCAAGGAGAAGTTCGGCATCGAGGTTCCGTTCCCGATCATCGCCGACTTGAAAATGGATGTTGCCAAGGCTTACGGCATGATCCATCCGGGCGCCGCTGATACCTCTGCGGTACGTGCAACCTTCATCATCGACCCGGAAGGTATCATGCGGGCGATGGTCTACTATCCAATGACCAACGGCCGTTCGATCGATGAGATTCTGCGCCTGCTCACCGCATTGCAGACATCCGATGAACATGGCGTTGCCACACCCGAGAACTGGCAGCCCGGCGACAAGGTCATCGTACCACCCCCGGCCGAAACAGCCGCCGCCGAGGCACGGATGAACGAAGGCTACGAGTGCGTGGACTGGTACTTCTGCAAGAAAGACCTCTGATATCAGCCCTCGACAGAACGAAAAAAGCCCCGTTATCGGGGCTTTTTTCTTTTTTAGACAGTCGCTGCCTCGCCCGCAGGAACAACCGCCACCGTGTTTGGCAGGTTGTCCCGAATCACGCTGGCCAGCCCTTCCAGCGCCTGCTTGCGCGGGAAACTGTTGCGATACACCATGGAGATTCGCCGCTGGGTATCTGGCAAATCCAGCTCGCGGGCGACGATGCCACTGTCTGTCATCCAGCTACCGCGCGTCGCAAGTGCCGGTACAAAGGTCGAGCCAAAGCCAGCCCCTACCAATTGCAGCAACGTTTCCAGGCTTGCGGCACGCAGCTCCCCCATCTCGCTGTTCACCGGGCGATGCTCCCAGCCACAGGCATCCATCACTTGGTTGGCTAGGCAGTGGCCATCTGCCAGCAGTAGCAAGTCCAGGTTTTCAATATCTTCGCGGGTGATCTCATCTTTGGTGTACAGCGGATCATTGACGGGGTGCGCCAACCAGAACGGCTCATCGAACAGTGGCTCGACAACAAGATCCGGCTCATCGACTGACGTCGCCAGCAGCACCGCATCAATTTCATGGCTTTTCAACCGTGCCAGCAAGCGTTCGGTGGTTTCCTCAAACAGTACCAGGCGCATATGAGGGAAACGTTGCTTCAGTGGCCGTAGTATCAGTGGCATCAGATAGGGGCTCAACGTGGGGATCGCACCGACACGTAGCGGGCCGGCATAGGGATCCTGATGGCGGTCAGCCAACTGAAGCAGCGCATCCACCTGCTCTACCACCTTGCGTGCCTGGGCAACGATTTCCTCACCGACGGGTGTCAAGTCGACCGTACGCCGAGTACGTTCAAAAATAGTCACTCCGAGCTCCACTTCCAGCTTTTTGATCTGACCGCTCAGGGTCGGCTGGCTGACGAAACATCGTTCCGCCGCCCGGCCAAAATGCCGCAGATCAGCGACGGCAATGATGTATTTGAGATCACGGAGATTCATGAACTGCCAGTGTGCCATATTTTAATGACGTGACGCAGCTGGCCCAATACCAAGCATCACGCTGAGCCGTGCGAATGACAGGCCATCGATATTTGACCCTTGTGATGCCTCAGGCGCACAATGATCTCATCACAGCAATATCAAGGCAGCCATGCGCAGCTTTCTGCGGTTACAACTGTTATTGCTCTTGTTTATCGCACCACTCGCCCATGCGGCCAGCAAGGCGCTGGTCGTCGAGCTGACGGGTGCTATCGGCCCTGTAACACAGGATCTGGTCGTTCGTGCTCTCGAACGCGCCAACACGGAATCGGCACAGCTGGTGGTGCTGGAGATGAACACCCCGGGCGGACTCGACCACTCCATGCGCCAGATCATCAGCGCTATTCTCGCTTCCGAGGTGCCAGTCGTCACCTGGGTGACGCCACGGGGAGCACGGGCCGCCAGCGCCGGTACTTACATCCTGTATGCCAGCCATGTTGCGGCCATGTCGCCTGCCACCAATCTTGGTGCTGCCACGCCGGTCTCGATCGGCGCGGTGCCGGGCATGCCGAAGGATGATGCAAAACCTGCCGGCGAGTCTGCCAGCGCCATGTCCAAAAAAGTGATCAACGATGCCTCCGCGTATATTACTGGCCTGGCCCAGCTGCGCGGACGCAATGCACAGTGGGCTGAACAAGCAGTGCGCGAGGCTGTCAGCCTGACGGCTGAAGAGGCGCTGCGGCTGAATGTGATCGACCTGATTGCCAGCGATCGTGACGACCTGTTCCGGCAACTCGATGGCCGCCGCGTTACGGTTGCTGGCGGCGACGTCGTGCTTGCCACCAGCAAGGTCAGTATGGAGCACATCCAGCCCGACTGGCGCTCCCGTCTGCTGGCGATCATTTCCGACCCGAATATCGCCTACCTGCTGTTGCTGGCCGGCATTTACGGCCTGATCATCGAATTCACCAACCCTGGCTACATCCTGCCCGGCGTCATCGGCAGTATTTCTCTGCTACTGGCGCTGTATGCGTTCCAGATATTGCCAGTCAACTATGTCGGCCTGCTACTGCTGGCTTTTGGCTTGGCATTCATTATTGGCGAGGCGTTCGTCACCAGTGGCGGCATTCTCGGCATCGGCGGCGTCATTGCCTTCGTGGTGGGTTCGATCATCCTGTTTGACGATCCGAGCCTGGGGGTTGCCCTGCCACTGGTGGCTGGGGTCGCACTGATCGCTGCGGGTTTTCTGTTCTGGCTGGTGGGCAGACTTGTCTCACTGCGCCGCAAAAAAGTCATCACCGGCCGCGAAAACATGGTCGGCCTGAAGGCGGTTGCCATGGACGATATCGCCCCTGGCGCCAAGGGGCGCGTCAAGGTGGAAGGCGAATCCTGGCTGGCCACCAGCGAGCACCCGATCAAGGCTGGACAACAAGTCATCATCAACACAATCGATCACCTCACCCT
Organism: Gammaproteobacteria bacterium; assembly: GCA_026981985.1. Taxonomy (GTDB): domain Bacteria; phylum Pseudomonadota; class Gammaproteobacteria; order UWMA-0217; family UWMA-0217; genus JALSHZ01. The sequence goes on from JALSHZ010000047.1 coordinate 20,288, forward strand.
GAAGGTGAGCCCAATGGAGGAATCATGATTCTATTCGACTATCTCGTACCCCTGCTGATTCTGGGCGGCATCCTGCTGACTGCGGTCAAGGTGCTGCCGGAATATGAGCGCGGCGTCATTTTCTTTCTCGGGCGTTTTCAGAAGGTAAAAGGCCCGGGCCTGATTCTCGTCATCCCGGGCATCCAGAAGATGGTGCGCGTGGATCTGCGCGTCATCACCATGGACGTGCCGCCCCAGGATGTCATTTCCCGCGACAACGTCACCGTGCATGTCAGCGCGGTGCTCTATTTTCGCGTGGTCGATCCGGAACGTGCCATTATTCAGGTGGAAAACTACTACATGGCCACCAGCCAGCTGGCGCAAACCACGTTGCGCTCAGTGCTTGGCCAACACGAGCTGGATGAAATGCTGTCGGAGCGCGACAAACTGAATCGGGATATTCAGGACATTCTCGACGACCAGACCAGCGCCTGGGGCATCAAAGTCACGAACGTGGAGATCAAACACATCGACCTCGACGAGAGCATGGTACGCGCCATTGCCCGGCAAGCCGAGGCCGAACGCGAAAGACGCGCCAAAGTCATTCATGCCGAAGGTGAATTGCAGGCATCGCAAAAACTGCGTGAAGCGGCTGACGTCATCGCCGGAAACCCGCAGGCGTTGCAACTACGCTATCTGCAGACGCTCAGCGATATTTCCACGGAAAACAGCTCAACCGTCATTTTTCCAGTGCCGATCGATCTGATCGAAGCGTTCCAGACAAAACTGGTCAAGGGAATGGTCAACAACCAGGAGTGACAGCCCGCCACCAGCGATGCGGATAGTCCCTGCCCGGATCGACAACCGGCAGAGGGCTAAACCCTTGCGAGGCGAAATAACTATTGGCATCGGCCTGCGCCTTGACCAGCAGGCCATCGACCCCCTGCTCACACGCCGCATCGAACGCGTGTGCCAGCAATTGCTTCCCCACCCCGCTGCGCTGCCAGCCGGGCATGACATATATCCCATGTAGCAGCAGGCCGGTCTGATTGGCCGGCAGATCCTTTTTATCCGCCCGCTCCAACGCGGCAACACCCACGACCTCACCCGTAACCGACGTGGCGACATACACGGTCAGGTGATCGAGATCCTGCGCATGGTAGCGATAGCTGTCGAGAGACAGCCGTTTGACGCGCTCAGGAAGGTCCCAGCCCATGACACAGACTTCGATAATGGCATTGATGGCGGGAAGATCATCGTCGCTTGCCAGTCTGATGGTAACCGGGTTGGCATCAGGCGCCATCATTCCGTTACCCTCAACGCACCGGCGACTTCACTGCGCGCTTGAACAGCATCCTGTCACCTTCTGCTGTCCGCAGCCGCAGCAGGTCACACTGTTCATGGTAGTTGACTGCGTCTCCGATAATATCCAGGTACTGTTTTTCCTGCTCCTCAATAGCGGATTCACAGCGCTGATCCGTGGTGGTCACAACATCCAGAACGTCGATGGCACCATCCTCGTAGCGATATTCACCCCGGTAATGGTTGCAGCCGGAAAAGCCACTGAACCGGCTGGCAGAGTCAAAATGCAGGGTGATCTGACGCTGGCCGTACAACAGTTCATCATTGATGGTATGGAGCTTCCATGAGCCGTGTTCTTCCAACCGCACGGGCGTCGTCGCGCAGCCATGCAACCCCATGAAAAAAAACAATGATGCCAATATGGCAGGTCTGATTCTGAAAAACATGCGTAGTTACTAACTCGGCAAAAACGCACCCGACATCCTGTGCTATAATTCAGCACCATGAACAAACAAGATGGAAGAGCACTCTCACACTCTGTTCGGGAAGAAATTCGCAAGCGCGCCGTGGCACGCGTACTCGACGGAGAGAGCCCGGAAGAGGTCATCAAAAGCTTGGGTTTCCACCGGTCCTGCATATATGACTGGTTAGCCAAATACAAACTCAAGTTTCGGAGTTCACTTTCAGCACAAAAATCCCTATAAGGCATTGAAATAGCAACAAAAAAGGCCTTGCGCGTGATAAAATGTTGATTCTCAAATCCCAACATCAAAATCACGGAAG
>JALSHZ010000048.1 GCA_026981985.1 Gammaproteobacteria bacterium
CTCAGCGGCTGTTTTCTCGGCTGCTGCTTTCTCGGCTGCTGCTTTCTCGGCTGCTGCTTTCTCGGCTGCTGCTTTCTCGGCGGCTGCTTTCTCGGCGGCTGCTTTCTCGGCGGCTGCTTTCTCGGCGGCTGCTTTCTCAGCGGCTGCTTTCTCGGCGGCTGCTTTCTCAGCGGCTGCTTTCTCAGCGGCTGCTTTCTCCGCGGCTGCTTTCTCAGCGGCTGCTTTCTCAGCGGCTGCTTTCTCAGCGGCTGCTTTCTCAGCGGCTGCTTTCTCGGCGGCTGCTTTCTCGGCGGCTGCTTTCTCGGCGGCTGCTTTCTCGGCGGCTGCTTTCTCGGCGGCTGCCTTCTCAGCCTCTGACGATTTTCCGGAAGACGCAGTACCTGCATCAGCGACTAACGCAGAATCCGATGTCGTTGCCGCAGCCTTTGCAGTAGCACCACCACCTGAGGGCGGGGTCGGAGGCCCAGCAGGAGGCGGCGTGTCTTTCTTCTTGCCAAGCGTCTTGCGATAGATAAAGCCTATCGCAGCCACAAAGAGTGAAAACAGTGCTTTCAGCAGCAGTCCAAGATACAGCGCCACGATGCTGACGAAGCCCGATACTTTGCCGCCCGCAGAACCGCCACCGCCACTACCGCCGTTGCCGTTCCCGTTATCACAACCGCCGTTACCGTCAGCATCTCCGTTGCCCGCCGGGCAGAAAGCTGCGCGAGCGCTGTAGCAACCCAGCGGAATAATGAACAACGTCAACGCCGTAGAGACGATGACACCAAACAACAACGAAACCGCCATACCCTGGAAGATCGGATCGAACAGGATGACGCTGGCGCCTCCGACCAGCGCCAGGGCAGTGATCACGATAGGGCGAGTTCGAGTCTGACAGGCCATGATCACGGCATCGAGAACCGGCACCCCTTCCTGCACCTTGCGCTGAGAAAAATCGACGAGCAAGATCGAGTTGCGCACAATGATACCCGCCAACGCAATAAATCCGATCATCGATGTCGCGGTGAATTCTGCACCCATGATCCAGTGCCCGGGAATGATACCCACCAACGTCAGTGGAATGGGCGCCATAATGATCGCAGGCATAATGAAGTTGCCGAATTCGCCTACGACCAGCATATAAATCAATACCAGTGCAACACCGAATGCAATGCCCATGTCACGGAAAGTTTCATAGGTGACAGTCCACTCTCCCGCCCATTCAAAGCCCGAACGATTACTGTGTTTCGGCGGCCCCATCATGGTGCCGGAGATTTGGACGCCATCTGGCGCGGTGTAGTCCTCCAGCAGTGTTTCCACCTCCATCATGCCGTAGATCGGGGCGGCAAGATCACCAACGGTCTCTGCGGTGACGAATTCAACGGCGCGAAGATCCTTGTGATAGATGATCGTATCTTGCAAACGCTGCTTGAAACTCCCCATTTCAGACAACGGGACAGCAGTACCCTGCTGCGTCATGACCGGCAACTGGCCAATCCGGCCAAAATCACCCCGCACGGCGAGTGGCGACTCCATGATGATCGGGGTCACGTCGAGTACGGAGTTGTACTTGATATCGCCAAGCTGAAAGCCACCCATCGCCATATCGAGCGTACTGTTGATCGTGGCCACAGCGACTCCCGCCCGCTGCGCCTTTTCTCTGTCGACATCGAAAAAATAGGCATAGTGCGGTTCAGGCATCAGCGTATCGACATCGTTGAGATGTTCAGCTTTTTCAAACATCTGCATCAGATCGCGTGCGACGAGACGCCTCGTATCTGCGTCCGGGCCATAGACCTCAGCAACGACGGACTGCAGAACGGGGGGTCCTGGCGGCATTTCGACAACCTGTATGCGGGCACCCACTGCGCGGGCCATCGGGCTCAACAACTCCCGAACCTCTTGCGCTATCTCGTGGCTCGAACGCTCACGGTCATGCTTGTTGAGAAGCTGAACCTGAAGATCTGCTTCCCATGGCTGACGACGCAAGTAATAGTGACGTACCAGACCATTGAAGTTATACGGTGAAGCCGTACCGACATAAGTCTGTACCGCCGTTACCTCGCCAATTTCCCGGACTTTTTCCGCCAATTCACCGACCAAATTCGCAGTATCTGGCAATGCGGTCCCCTCGGGGAAGTTCACCACAACATTGAATTCAGGCTTATTGTCCAGCGGAAGCATCTTCACCTTCACCGATTTGGTATAAAACAGTGAGATGCACAAAAAGAAAATGGCAAACAAGCTAAGAAGAAAGATCCGCCCCAACCACCGACTCTCGATCAGTGGCTGCAACACACCGCGATAAAAACGGCCAAGAAACTCAATCTCCTTCTTTTCCTTTTCTTCGGCGCGATGCAGCACCGACATGCTCGGGCGAATCTTCATCGCCAGCCACGGTGTGAACACAAAAGCGGCGAACAAGGAGAACACCATTGCGACACTTCCCAGCATGGGGATTGGCGCCATGTAGGGACCCATCATGCCGCGAACGGCTGCCATTGGTAGCAGGGCGGCAACAACGGTGAATGTCGCCAGTATCGTCGGGTTACCTACTTCCGCCACCGCATCGATGGTCGTTTCAGTATCGATCCACCCCTTTTCCAGCCAGCGACGGTAGATGTTTTCAAGTACGACTACCGCGTCATCAACCAGTATCCCGATGGAAAAGATCAACGCGAACAAACTCACCCTGTCGATCGTAAACCCCATCACCAATGCCATGAACACGGTAAACAGAATGACATTTGGCACCACGATCACGACGACCACACCGGCACGCCAGCCAAGGAAGAACCAAACCAGCAACACCACCGCGCCAGTGGCGACAAACAACTTGAAGATCAGCTCATTAACCTTTTCACGTGCTGTATCGCCATAGTTGCGCGTGACCGCCACATGGACGTTATCGGGAATCAACGAACCTTTGAGGTCTTCGACGAGCTCAAGGATGTTATCGGCAACAGAGACACCGTTAGTGCCTTTTTTCTTTGCAATCGCCAGCGTCACAGCAGGTGCACCGTTAGCTTCCAGCTCGTCGTCGTTGGCGGCTCCCGTGTAGTAAGACACGATCGCTTTTGCGTCTCCCGGCCCCCGCTTTACTTCAGCCACATCACGGAGATATACGGGACGGCCATTGCTTTGCCCCACCATCAGGCGGTTCAAGTCTTCTTCGGTTTTCAGAAAGGAGCCGCTATATACCGTCGCCAGCGCCCCATCCGCCTCGGTATCACCCACATTGGCTTCGGCATTGGCCGCCTGAATGGTCTGCGCGATCTGCTGTAGTGGAATACCGAAACCCGCCAGTTTTTCGGGAAAGACATGCACGGTCATCTGTTCGCGCCGGCCACTGACGACAAACCCTTGTGAGGTATTGGGAATCTGTTTGATATGTTTGAGGAGGTCTAGCGCGACCAATCGCAGCGACGAATCCGGAACATCTTCCGACCACAGCGTGAGCGTCACCAACGGCACGTCATCGACGCCCTTGGGCTTGACCAATGGCTGGCTGACACCGGGCGGGATCTTGTCCATGTTTGAGGAGAGCTTGTCATAGAGCTTGACGAGCGACGGCTCCATCTCTTCGCCGACGATGAACTGCACCGTGACGACGGCCTGATCACGCATGGATGCGGAGTAGACATGATCCACCCCTTTGATCTCCATCATGATCTGTTCCAGTGGTATTGCCACCTGGTTGACCACTTGCTCGGCACTGGCACCGGGATACTGGACGAAAACATCCACCATCGGCACCGAGATCTGCGGGTCTTCCTGACGCGGGGTCGCGATCAAGCCAACGAAACCCAGCAGGAAAAAGCCGATCAGCAGCAGCGGCGTTAGCGGCGAGTGGATGAACTGCTTTGCCAGACCACCGGCAAGACCGATGTTTGATTCGTTGTGATTGTCTAATTCTTGGTTTTCCATAGCATCGGATTCTTTGTTTGCGGGTCAGCGCAAGCGGTAGCTGGCGCTGCTCAGTGCGACGCTCCTCGTCTAGCCAGCTGCCTCGTCATGGAGCGGCTTGCCCGGTACCCATCCGGACCCTACTCCCGAAGGCGGATTGTCGACGATTCTCTGCCCCGCCTTGATCCCGGACAAGACCTCGATCATGCCGTCGCCCAAACGCTGTCCCAGGCGCACCATGCGCACGCTCGACCCACCATCGGGGTTGATGACCAATACCGCAGGCAGGCTGCGACCACGAATGAGTGCAGATTCTGGAATGACGACTTCATCCGATTCGCCTGCGCCCCCTTGCGGAATTCTCAGCTCAGCGTACATGCCGGGCGAAGCTTTGACCCCCTTGGGGAGGTCGAACTTGACCCTGACCGTATGATTTCGCTCATCCGCCATCGGATAGATCTGGGCAACACGAACCTTCACGGCGACGCCGTTATCGAGCAATGCCGGCACCAGCATGCTTTTCTTCAAATTGTGGACAAGACGATAGGGCACATCGGATCGCACTCGCAGATAATCGACGTGGCCAAACTTCACCAGCGGCATGCCCGGCTGCACGGTATCCCCGACCTCAACCATTTTCTTCAGAATAATGCCATCGAAAGGCGCTACCGATTTCGCATCGCGAATTTTGGTGTCGAGCTCCTGTAGCTGTGACTGCGCCTGCATCAGAGCTGCCTGCGCCTGATTGACCTGCGTCAATGCCGAGTAGAGATCGGCGTGGCGCTCCAGGTCCGGCTCGCCATAGCCCATCATGTCGCCCATCTCGCGACTAAACATGTTGTCCATCATGATCGGCAAGCCAAAACCCGGCATCGACGACGGGCTTTCACTGCGCGGCGATATCAGCTCCCGGTTGTACTGCACCCGCGCATTCTGCAATGCCGCCTGGGCATTGGCGATCTGGGCCTGAATCGCCTGGCGCTTGGCGAGCAAATCATCGTCGTCGATAGCGACCAGCACATCGCCCTGGCGAAACCTGTCACCCTCACTGCCGGAGATCATCTCCACCCGACCGGGGATCTGTGCCGTCAACGTCACTTCCTTGAACGGGATTACGGTGCCACTGACGGTGGCAGTGCGCTGCCCCTCGCCCGCCTGAACCGTGACGATCTGGCTCTCGGTTGCCTGCAGAGCGGGAATGGTGAGCACTGCGCCCAGAACCAGGTGCAATAACTTGTGGTGACGCCTCATCGCGCTTTTCCTCATCAATATCGATTCCGGCCGCAGGGGGCTGCGGTCCACTCGGTAGATCAAACTCAACTGCGACAACCGGCTACACACACGGAAGCGGTGCCGCAACTCAATAGTGGCTGGTGCGTCGGTACGCCTCCGCCATCAACATGAAACTCTTCTTGAAGGACTCCGCCATCAGCGGATCCTTGATCATCGCAGGATAGTTCCCACGCCGGAATTGCAGCGAACGCGTGGTAAACGCCATGCCTAGCGCAAACAGCCCCGGCGGATCATTCAACCAACACTCCCACTGTGTCCGGTCTGCCCGCAAATCCCAATCAGGCTCATCATCGGAGCAAGTCGACACCTCACGCACCTCCCCGTCCCTGATGACCAGAAAAGCCCGCGGCGAATCCTCGTCGAGCAGACCGAACGCCACAATGGCATTGAAGTGCGCCATGCGCAGCTGCTCAGCCAAACCATCTTCCTGATTCCAGGTTTCTTTCAGAGAGTCTAACCAGTCTCTCGAAAAGACATCCGATCCTTGAGCAGCGTTTTCATCATGTAACATTTTATTGTCTACGGCAATACGCATGCCGGAATTACTATCGCTTGTTAATCAAGGACTTGGAGCTACACGAGCACTGCAATTGTTGCAAGACCAAACCACCTTGACGGGAATAAATCACAGCAAGCCCGTGAACTGACTCACAATTTTCCATGCAACAGTGTTGCAACAACACTTGCAACACTCTGCAACACTCCTGCATCATCATCTGTATGCCCCCCGCCTCCGATAAAGACACAGCCCTTACACTCGACAACATCAGACCCGTGTTAGAGCGCATAGTTTCCTTTATTGATGAAGGAGTTATCATCGCCAGCGCCAGCGGGCAGGTACTCTACCATAACCCTTCGAGCATCGAATTGTTAAACCTACCTGGGGATAACCCTATAGACGCCTTGAACAATCTCAATGGCTTCGACCTGCAAAGCGCGTTGGGTGACCTCGACGACACGGCAGCGAACGCCAATCAAATCAGCCGGTTTCGCAAGTTCAGCCACCAGTTCGACAATACTGGCGATATCCGCATCATCGAGTTCAGCACCGGCCTGGTGTCACTGGAGGACGGCAGTACACGCCTGCGTCTGGTATTGCTGTCCGACCGTACCGACCGACTCCGCCTCGAAGCGATTCTTAGCAGTCATGACCACTTTGGCATCATCACCAGCGATCCGGTCATGCAATCTCTTACGGCCCGCGCCCATCAGGTCGCCAGAGCACGAGCAGCCGTATTGTTGCAAGGCGAATCAGGCACCGGCAAGACGCTGTTCGCACGCATGATCCACCAGCTCAGCGACCGCAGCCGCGGCCCCTTCATCGAAGTCAATTGCAGCGCCATTCCCGAGGGGTTGGTTGAATCGGAACTGTTCGGCCATGTGAAAGGCGCCTTTACCGGGGCCATACAGGATCGCCCCGGCCGCTTCCAGGCAGCCGATGGGGGCACCCTTTTTCTCGACGAGATCGGCGAGATCCCGCTGCATCTGCAAGCCAAGCTGTTGCGCGCCATTCAGGAACAGCGTTTTGAACCCGTGGGTTCCGACGAGACTATCCAGGTCGATGTCCGCATCATCACCGCCTGCAACCGCGGCTTGCGCGACATGGTGCGGACAGCCGATTTTCGCTCTGACCTCTATTATCGCCTCGCCGTTGTGGCGCTGGAGCTGCCGCCGTTACGACAACGCCCCGGCGATATCCCACTGCTCGCCCAGCATTTCATGGCGCGATTCTCACGTTTCGGCTATCCCGACAATATCGAACTGACCGCATCAGCGCGGCGCCTGCTTCTCGCCTATCACTGGCCCGGCAATGTACGTGAACTGGAGAACGCCATCGAACATGGCATCATCTGCGCAGTATCAGGAAAGATTCGGGCTGAATCACTGCCACCCCATCTTACCGAAGCAGCGGGAGCGTCGAACAAGCTCACAACGATCCCGGCAGAAGATAGCGAGCGCGAACGCATTATCACCGCACTACAAGCCGCCAACGGCATCCGCAGCGCAGCCGCCGCCAGCCTTGGCATCGACCGCAGCACCCTATGGCGGAAAATGAAAAAGTACGGCTTGCAATAGAGGATTGCCTTCAGCACAGGAATCTGTCAGTTTCGCGATCATCACCAGCAACCAGCCACTCCTCATGGACGACGCATTTACCCTGATCGATAGCGCCACCGCGCTGCAACAGCTCTGCCAGCGGCTTGCCACGAAACAATGGTTCGCCATCGACACCGAATTCCTGCGTGAAAAGACCTACTACCCCAAGCTGTGCCTGATCCAGGTTGCCAGCGATGAGGAGATTGCCTGCATCGACCTGCTTGCCATCGACGACCTGGGCTGTTTCAAAACGCTGCTGACCAATCCGGCAGTCACCAAGGTATTTCACTCTGCCTCACAGGACATGGAGGCGCTGCTCCACACCCTTGGACAGACCCCGACGCCCATTTTCGATACCCAAATTGCAGCCAGCCTGCTCGGCCAGGGCGACCAAACCGGCTATGCCGCACTGGTGGAAAAACTGCTGCAGGTTCAACTGCCGAAAAGCCAGACCCGCACCGACTGGTCGCGTCGCCCCCTCTCCCCGGAACAGCTGCGCTATGCCGCCGATGACGTGCGCTATCTGCGTCAGATCTATCCACTGCAAATGACGCGGCTGGCGCAACAGAACCGGCTCGACTGGGTACGCGAAGACTGCGCCATGCTGGAAGATCCCAAAAAATATCAACCACAGGCCAGCACGGTACTGCGGCGCGTCAAGGGCCAGCACCTACTGCCGATTCGTCAACGCGCCACCATTCGCGAACTGGCCCTGTGGCGCGAGCAGCAGGCCGAAAAACGCAATCTGCCCAGAAAGTGGGTGCTATCCGACAACGCCGTGCTGGCGCTGGCACAAAATCCGCCCGCCACAGCCGCCGAGCTGCGCAACATCGACAACCTGCCAAGCAAAACCGCTGCACGTCACGGCAACGAACTGCTGACCCTCATCCACGACAGCTTGTCGCTCGACGACGCAGAAATCGCACGCCGCATCCCGCAGAAAAAGCTCACGCCGGAGGAAACCGGCAAAGTAAAAGCAGTACAGAAAATACTCGCAGAGATTGCACAAGCAGAAAATATCAACCCTTCCCTCATCGCCTCACGCAAGGATATCGAACACCTCATCCAGATAGGCAACGACATTCCGCTGATGCGTGGCTGGCGTTATGAACTGGCGGGAAAGCGCATCGAAGAAATGCTGGCAAGCGAAGCCTAGCCGGTATAGAAACCCTTCAACACCAGAAAGGCTTCGCGCACGGCAATAAATTGTTCCGCATCCCCGCCCCTGTCCGGATGATGCATCGCCGCAAGCCGACGATAGGCTACCTGGATCTCGCCCCAGTCAGCCCCTGCCTCCAGGCCGAGCACGGTCAGCGCATCCGGTTGGCGATCGGTGGCGGCGAAGTGCTCCCAGAATCCAGACAGCAGTTTCTCCACGCCGTCAGGCGTCATGGTGTCGAGATTGTTCCAGTCGAGGTAGTAGGCGCTGAGCGCCGCATCGGCAGCCCCTGAGCGCAGCGCTCCATGACCACCCGCCTGGGTGGGATGGAGGCGGTTTTCCATCGGTGAAATATGGAGGTATAACCCGTCAGACAACAATTCACGCTGCAAGGCATAGAGCGCATTCATAACGAAAAAATGCCCGGTATACAGCGCCATCGACGGATCATCCATGGCATCGATATACAAGCCCTGCACCTTGAGCGCAGAAATGATTTCATACTCACTCAACCCTTCCGGGTGAGCGTGCAGCAACGCCAGCACCGGCGCCATCATCGGGTTTTCTCGCATCGGCTCCCTGCCCTGAACTACGCCGCAATTCCCTGACTCGCCAGATACTCGTCATAGCTACCCTGGAAATCGACCAGCCCGGAAGGTGTCATTTCAATGATCCGGGTCGCCAGCGAGGAGACAAATTCGCGATCGTGGCTGACGAAAAACAGCGTACCGGGATAATTCTCCAACGCCAGATTCAGCGACTCGATCGACTCCATATCAAGGTGATTGGTGGGCTCGTCCATCACCAGAATATTCGGCTTCTGCAACATCAGCTTGCCAAACAGCAAGCGCGCCTGCTCGCCACCGGAAACAACATTGACCGGCTTCTTGATCTCATCCTGAGAAAACAGCATCCGCCCCAGCGTACCGCGAATGGCCTGCTCATCGTCATCCTCCCCACGCCACTGCGTCATCCAGTCGATCAGGGAGATTTCCTCGGCAAATTCATCAGCATGATCCTGAGCGAAATAGCCGATACTGGCATTTTCCGACCATTTGACGTTGCCACCATCCGCTTCGAGATCACCCACCAGGGTGCGTAACAAAGTCGTCTTGCCAATACCGTTGGGGCCGATGATCGCAATACGCTCACCCACTTCAACCATCAGGTTCAAGTCGGAAAACAATGGTTTGTCGTAGCCCTTGGTCAACCCTTCCACCTCGACCGCCAAGCGAAACAGCTTTTTGTTCTGCTCGAAGCGGATATAGGGATTGACGCGACTGGAGGGCTTGACCTCATCGAGCTTGATTTTCTCGATCTGCTTCGCCCGTGAGGTGGCTTGCCGCGCTTTCGAGGCATTGGCCGAAAAACGGCTGACAAAACTCTGCAACTCGGCAATCTGCGCTTTCTTTTTCGCGTTATCCGCCAGTAGACGTTCACGCGCCTGCGTCGCCGCCGTCATGTATTCATCATAGTTACCGGGATACATGCGCAGCTCGCCATAATCCAGATCCGCCATATGCGTGCAAACGCTGTTCAGGAAATGACGATCGTGGGAAATAATAATCATCGTGCTCTGGCGCTCATTCAACACACCTTCGAGCCAGCGGATGGTATTGATATCCAGGTTATTGGTCGGCTCGTCCAGCAACATGATATCCGGATCTGCAAACAACGCCTGCGCCAGCAAGACCCGCAGCTTCCAGCCTGGCGCAACCGCACTCATCGGCCCATTATGCTGCTCGATGGGAATGTCCAGCCCCAGCAGCAACTCACCGGCACGCGACTCAGCCGTATAGCCATCCAGCTCAGCGAACTCGACCTCCAGATCGGCCACCCGCATGCCATCTTCTTCACTCATCTCCGGCAGAGAATAAATGCGGTCACGCTCCTGCTTCACCTTCCACAGCGCATCATGCCCCATGATGACCGTGTCGATGACGCTGTACTCCTCGAACGCGAACTGATCCTGGCGCAACTTGCCAACCCGCTCATTCTCATCGACGCTGACCGACCCCGACGTCGGCTCCAGATCACCGCCCAGAATCTTCATGAAAGTGGACTTACCGCTGCCATTGGCACCGATCAAACCATAACGGTTGCCATTGCCAAACTTGACGGAGATGTTTTCAAACAAGGGCTTTGCCCCAAACTGCATGGTGATATTTGCTGTAGAAATCAAGACGTTCTGTACTCGGAAAGATGTTGCAAGGAAACGCGCCGGCGGCTGGTCAGCCCTGCCGCGCAGGAAGCCGGGTAGTGTCGCACAGGATGGGGGTTGGGGGAATGCTTCAGTTCCGACCACGCAGACAAACAAAACCCCGAAACGACAGGACGGGTACAATAACCGTTCGTTTTTGCCATTCAAGACACCCAGCCATGCAGTTCCCTTTTCCCCAACGCCAATGTTTATCAGCTTGGCGGCTGGCACCAGCCAGAAAAACGGCGGCACCTCCTGTGACAGAAGCCGGTTCATCTGAGCACCGAAAGCTGGGCTACCAGCAGTATCGCTGGCTCATTGTGTTTGTCATGTTACCCCTGCTGTCAGCCTGCGACTGGTTCAAAACCCGCGAACCTGAACCAGGTATTGGCGCACCGGTCACCTGGTCAACACTGCCTGGCTGGAGCGAGGATCGGTTGATCGATGCCTGGCCCGCAGTGCTAGCCCAGTGCCCTCGCATGCAGCGGCGCGACGCGCAGTGGCAACGGCTTTGCGCAATCGCTGAACAAATCGACCCCGACAACGAAGCTGATGTAAGATCATTTCTCACCACTTACTTTCAACCTCATGAAATACTGGGAAAAGGTGGTAAAAAAGATGGCTTGATTACGGGCTACTACCAACCGCTGTTGCGTGGCAGCCGAACGGCATCGGAAACCTATCGCTATCCGATCTACAAACGCCCTGAGTCATTGCTGAAGGTCAGTCTCGACAGCCTCTATCCTGAACTCAAAGGCAAACGTGTGCGTGGGCGTATCGATGGCAATCGTGTTGTACCATTCTACAGCCGGGCTGAAATCGACCATGAAACATCGCCGCTCAAGGGCCATGAGCTGCTGTGGCTCGATGATCCCTACGCCAGCTTCTTCCTGCAGATTCAAGGCTCCGGGAAGGTACAGCTCGACGATGGCACACTCGTAGGCGTCAACTACGCCGACCAGAATGGACACCCGTATGTGTCGATTGGTAAAAAGCTGATCGAATGGGGCGAACTGGAACGCGACGAGGTATCGTTGTTCACGATCCGGCAGTGGCTGGAAGCCCATCCACAGCGTGCACAGGCATTGCTGAACACGAATCCCAGCTATGTATTTTTCACTTTGCGCAGGGATCCCGGAGAAAACCCGCGCGGTTCATTGAATGTGCCACTGACCGATCTGCGCAGCGTTGCCATCGACCGCAAAGTCATTCCGCTGGGCTCCCTGCTCTGGCTCGACACCACGCTGCCCGATGGCCAGCCGCTGCGCCGGCTGATGCTGGCGCAGGATACCGGTGGGGCCATCAACGGCCCGGTTCGTGCCGACATCTTTTTTGGTACCGGAAAGCGTGCAGAGCAACTGGCCGGCAATATGAAACAGCCTGGGCGCGTGTTCATCCTTCTGCCGAAGCAGGTTGCGGATCAGGAATGACAATCGTCATCTGCGGTGACGATAACCATTGTTCCCTGCGCCCATGCTCCTATAATTCAACAATTGGGGCTTCCATGAGGATACCGACGTGCCATTTCGCCGACTATTGAGCACATTGGCGCTGCTGCTGGCCTCCGCAACCGTCAACGCCGATTCACTGGTGCTGATCCATGGCTATATGAGCAGCGCACAAACCTGGCACCGCAGCGGCATCGTGTCGATACTGCGGCAAAATGGCTGGCCGCTCGCCGGGCATTTCGGCCCCCGTGGTTTTCAGCCTTTTCCCCATGTTGAAGCAAACGGGAATCGTGTCTATACGGTCGATATCCCATGGGCGCATCCCATCGAATTCCAGGCTGACGTACTCAATGGCTTCCTGCGCCAGATTGCTGCACTGCATCCTGCTGAAAAAATCATTCTGGCAGGTCACTCAGCAGGTGGTATCGCGGGACGCGCGGCCCTGATTCGCGACCCGATTCCACAGATCAATGCGCTGATCACCATCGCCAGCCCGCATGTCGGCACACCGCTGGCGGCAAAAGCGCTGAAGAAGACCAGTGGCTCCGGGCCGTTCGGCGTTGTCAAAGGACTGTTTGGCGGCAACCTCTATCACACGGTGAGACGTTCGCGGGGTGTGCTGGTCGATCTGCTGCCCCCATCGCGCCGGAACCTGCTCGGATGGCTCAACCAGCAACCGCATCCCGCTATTCACTACTTCTCCGTGGTTCGCAGCAATGGCGATCGCGTCGTTCCCCCCTTCAGCGGAGACATGAACCAGGTGCCGGTGCTGGCGGGTCGCTCGTACCTGATTCTCAGCAACAGCAGCCATGAACTGAGCCCAACAGATGGCGTGATCATTCTTGACATCCTCCGACAACTGGCGCTGCTCAATGGCGAAACTGGATTGCAGCAGGCCCTTACCGGGCCGACCTGAGCACACGCAGATCTACTGAACTATACTTCAGAGTATGACAGTCAACATTGCTTGATTGCAGGAGGTAGATCATGGCAGTCGCACTCTCTTTACTTCAGTACCTCGAAACAGCGGATGTGGACTATGAGCTGATCCATCACCCGCATTCGCACAGCAGTATCGATACCGCAAAATCCAGCCATGTTTCAGGCAGGCAATTGGCGAAGGGTGTTGTTATTGAAGACGCGGAAGGCAACTACCTGCTGGCAGTGATTCCCGCCAACCGTCGTCTCGATCTGGCGCGCCTGCATCACCAGCTGGATCGGCAAGTGGGGCTGGCGACCGAAGCCGAGCTTTCTGAGCTGTTCCCCGATTGCGAACCCGGCGCCGTACCACCGCTCGGTGCTGCCTATGGACTGGAGATGATCGTCGACGAAAACCTCGAAAAGGAGCCGGAAATCTTTCTTGAAGGCGGATTCCACGATGATGTGATCCACATGTCCGGACTCGATTTCTCGAAGTTGATCATCGATACCCCGGACGGGAACATCAGTCGCCCCATGTGACCGCAAGCCCGGTTCCTGTCCACTCACTACCTATCCGGCCTTGCGCCGGATTTTTTTGCACGGGGATTGGAGCGCGGCAACGCGTAAGCTTATCGGCGAAATTCGATCACCAGATCATCCTGATCGACCAGCGCACCGGCATCGAGGTGAATTGTCTCGATGATGCCGTCGAACGGGGCAGCGACGGTCGTTTCCATTTTCATTGCCTCGATAACAAACAGCGGATCATCCTTTTTGACCGCCTGACCGGGCTCGACCATGATGGCTGACAGCTTGCCCTGCAAGGGTGAGCCGACGTGGTAGTGCTCCACCGCCTTGGGATTGATCTTGACTGTACTGACGGCACTGCGATCACGAACTTCGATACTGCGTACCTGGCCGTTGAGGTCGAAAGTGACGCGACAAATGCCTGCTTCATCCGGTTCGGAACGGTACAGCAGCTTGATGACGATGCTCTTGCCTTTTGCCAGTTTGACCAACACCTCTTCGCCCTGTTTCAGGCCGTAGTAGAAAGTCGTCGTCGGGATGAAGCGCAGATCGCCGAACTGTTGCTTGTTGCGGTAATACTCCCGAAATACTTCCGGATACATTTTGAACGAAAGAAAATCGAGGTCGCTCTGATACTCGTCGAACTCACGCTGGAAATCGGCAAACTCCTGCTCGAAATCCACCGGATCGAGCGCATCGTTCGGCCTGCCCTGCAATGGTTCCTGCCCGCGCAACACCAGCCGGGAAAGCTTTTCCGGAAAACCACCCTCGACCTGGCCAAGGTTCCCCTTGAACAGGTCGATAACCGAATCCGGAAAGGATATCGGGTTTTCTTCATCGAGCACGTCTTCCTCGGTGAGACTGTTGGCCGTCATGTACAACGCCATGTCGCCAACAACCTTGGATGACGGCGTGACCTTGACGATATCGCCGAACAGCCGGTTGACGATAGCGTAGTTTTTCTTGATGTCTTCGAATTTATGCTCCAGACCGAGCGCAACCGCCTGCGGCCGCAGGTTGGAATACTGGCCGCCTGGGATCTCGTGATCGTAGACTTCCGCCGTACCCGCTTTCAAACCGGATTCGAAGGGGTAATAAAATTCGCGAACATCTTCCCAGTAGTTGGAATACTCATTCAGTTTTTGCAGGTTGATCGGCTGCTCCCGCTCATGGCCCTGCATCATGGCAATGATGGAATTGAGGTTTGGCTGCGATGTCAGCCCCGACATCGCAGCCAACGCGCCATCGACAATATCGACATCATTTTCGATTGCCTTCATCAACGTTGCCGCCTGAATGGCAGCGGTATCGTGGGTATGCAGATGAATCGGAATATCGACTGCTTCGCGCAGCGCGGGAATCAGTTTCTCGGCGGCATAGGGTTTCAGCAGACCTGCCATGTCCTTGATGCAGAGCATATGCGCACCCGCGTCTTCCAGGCGGCGTGCAAGATCGACATAGTATTGCAGGTTGTAGCGATAGCCTTCCTCCTCGCGCATGATATCGCCGGTGTAGCAGATCGCCGCTTCGGCGATACCGCCAGTGTGTTTGCGCACTGCCTCGATCGACTTGCGCATCCCCTCGATCCAGTTCAGCGAATCGAAGATACGAAATACGTCGATGCCGTTTTCCCAGGATTTGACAATAAACCGATCCACCAGATTATCCGGATAGGCCTTGTAGCCAACCGCATTCGCACCACGGAACAACATCTGAAAAAGGATATTCGGAATGGCCTCACGCAATACCTGCAAGCGCTGCCATGGGCATTCATGCAGAAAGCGCAAGGCAACATCGAAGGTCGCCCCCCCCCACATCTCGAGGGAAAAAAGCTGAAAGTGATTTTTCGCCAACCCCTCAGCCACCTTCAGCATATCGACCGTTCTGACACGGGTTGCCAGCAGTGACTGGTGCGCATCGCGAAAGGTGGTGTCAGTGTAGAAGATATTCTTTTGTTCACGCACCCAGCGTGAAAAAGCCTCCGGCCCCATTTCATCGAGCTTGTTGCGGGTGCCTTCCGGGTAGCCTTGCAGTTCCCGGAACGGTGGAATCATCGGCTCGCGGAAACTGCGGTCGGGATCCATTTTACGCACATCGGGATGCCCGTTGACGATCACATCCGCGAGATAGCGCAGCGTTTTCGTAGCACGGTCGAAGCCGGGGTTTATGCGCAGCAGTTCAGGATGTTCGCCGACAAAGTTGACGGTAGCACGACCCGCACGAAATTCTGGATGCCCGAGAACGTTTTCGAGAAAACCGATATTGGTACTGACACCGCGAATACGAAATTCCCGCAGTGCCCGGTCAGCTCGCTGAATCGCCCCTTCGAGACTACGCCCCCAGGCAGTAACCTTGACCAGGAGCGAATCAAAAAACGGAGAGATCTCGGCCCCCGGATAGGCATTGCCAACATCGAGCCGAATGCCAAAGCCGCCCGCACTACGATAAGCGATCAAACGGCCAAAATCGGGCTGAAAGTCACGCGATGGGTCTTCCGTGGTAATCCGGCACTGCACCGCATAACCACGACATTGCAGACTATCCTGGGATGCAATACCGATCTGCGGATCACTCAGCTGCTTGCCATCCGCGATATGTATCTGGCTACGAACGATATCGACCCCGGTCACCTCCTCGGTCACCGTGTGTTCGACCTGGACCCTGGGATTGACCTCGATAAAGTAGGCGTTCTGTTCGGCATCGACCAGGAACTCGACCGTACCGGCATTGACATAGCCGACATGGCGCATGATCTTGAGTGCATGGGCGAACAGTTGTTCCCGCGTCTCGGGCGCGAGGGTTGCACTGGGTGCCACTTCGACAACTTTCTGGAAACGCCGCTGAATCGAACAATCGCGCTCGAACAGATGAACGATATTGCCGTGCTCGTCACCGAGGATTTGCACCTCGATATGCTTTGGCGAATCGACGAATTTTTCCAGAAATACGGTATCGTCGCCGAACGCCTTGAGCGCTTCGCTGCGCGCCTCGTCGAACGCCTTTTCCAGCGCCTGCTCGTCGTACAGCACGCGCATGCCACGCCCGCCACCACCAGAGACGGCTTTGAGCATCAACGGAAAGCCAATCCGCCGCGCCTCGGCCATTGCCGTCTCGAGGTCATCGAGCGGTTTCTCGCTTGCCTCGATGGTCGGTATTCCCGCCTCACGCGCCGCTTGCTTGGCCGATACTTTGTTGCCCAGCAGTTCCATGACCCGCGGTGGCGGACCAATGAAAATAATGCCCTGTGCTTCACAATGGCGGGCAAACTCGACGTTTTCAGACAGGAAGCCATAGCCCGGATGGATAGCGTCGACGCCATGCTTCACCGCAACATCGACGATCGTTTCAATATCGAGATAAGGCTTCAGCGGTTCATCATCTGCGCCGATCTGATAGGCTTCGTCTGCCTTGTAGCGGTGCGGGGAAAAGCGATCCTCGCGCGTATAGACCGAGACGGTCTGGATCTTCAGCTCGGCGGCTGCCCGCAGGATGCGAATGGCGATTTCGCCACGGTTGGCGATGAGAACCTTCTGGATTCTGGATGACATGTTTTTCTTCCCCAGGCGAGCAAGCGCCAATGAACGCAGGTCGGTAAAGTATACCCATCTGACACATCAAAGTATGCGCAAAGCACGAAGCCCACATTGCAATCTGGTGACGCCTCACGGCGATGACGCAAAACAAGCCACAGTGACACCTTCTGCAACCGAGGGATATCCATGAGCAAGCTTCCTGACCGACATTTCGACGTCATTATCATCGGCGCTGGCGCTGCCGGCATGATGTGCGCCATTGAGGCCGGGAAACGTGGTCGCCGCGTGCTATTGCTCGACAAGGCGAAAAAGGCCGGCAAAAAAATTCTGATCTCCGGCGGCGGCCGCTGCAACTTCACCAATCTGTATGCCGGGCCAGACAACTTCTTATCCACCAACCCGCATTTCTGCAAATCGGCATTGGCGCGCTACACGCAGTGGGACTTCATTGCCCTGCTGGAGCAGCATGGGCTGTCCTGGCATGAAAAGACACAGGGACAGCTGTTCTGCGACCAGCGCGCGCCCGCCATCGTCAAGATGCTACTGACCCTGTGCGAACAGGCGGGCGTCAACATTCAGTTGGACAGCAGCATTGCGCGCATTGAAAAAGACCATGCCTTCCACGTCACAACCAGCCGCGGCCAGTTCGAGGCGCAATCACTGGTCATCGCCACCGGCGGCCCATCGATTCCGCGGATGGGTGCCAGCGATTTCAGTCAGGATGTGGCCCGGCAGTTCGGACTGGACACAATTGCATTTCGCCCTGCCCTTGTGCCGCTGCTGCTGTCAGGTAGTGACAAACAGCTGTTCGACGGACTTGCCGGGGTGTCGCTGGAGGCTACCGTCAGCTGCAACGGGCAATCATTTCGTGAGCATATCCTGATTACCCACAAAGGACTCAGTGGTCCGGCGATTTTGCAGATTTCTTCCTACTGGCAGCCGGGCGATACCATTTTGCTCGACCTGCTGCCAACGGTAGATGGCGCAGCCTGGGTCGATAGCGTGCGTAACGACCACCCGGATCAACAATTGAAGACAAGCTTGTCCCGGCTACTGCCGCGAAAACTGGCGCAACGCCTGTGCACTACACTGTTCCCGGACCAGGCGATTCGTCAATTCAGCCCATCGGCGCTGCAAGAAGTGATCGACACATTGCAGTCACTTGCCCTTACGCCAAGTGGCAGCGAGGGGCTGCGAACGGCGGAAGTCTGCCTGGGTGGTGTCGATACGCGTGCACTGTCGTCGAAAACAATGGCTGCGCGAGATATTGCCGGGCTCTATTTCATCGGTGAGGCCGTCGATGTCACCGGCCAGCTCGGTGGTTTCAACTTTCAGTGGGCCTGGGCTTCTGGCTGGTGCGCCGGGCAGTATGTTTGACCGCCCAGCCTGGCGATTCAACCTGTTATCGGTCCCCCTCCCCGGTGACAGCAATTTTGCGAGCCGCTTCTGTTTCCGATTCACAAGCTGTTGTAGCGTTGCGTTATACGCCCCGTTGCGACAGGGCCAACCCCCAGAAAAAAAGAAACATGGATACAAGGAACGAATCACATGTTGCAGAACAACGCAATCGAGACCCTGGACCCAAAAGCAGTTTCAACTTCCCATGACAGCCACCAGGCGCTGATCGACACACTTGAGGCAGCCATCGGCGGAGACTACACGGTAGTTGCGCCGGGAAACGACGACATTTCTCGCCTGGTCAATACCCTGATCGAAGGCCTCAAGTCATCGGTACTCGATGACCTGGACCGCAGCGTCAAACTCTCCATCGGCACCAACGAAGCAGCCATCTCTTCGGCACAACTGATGTCGGGTTTGAGGCTCGTCGATGAAAAGGCGCAGAGCATCGCCGCAGCAGCCGAAGAAATGGGGGCCTCGGTGCTGCATATTCACAAGTATGGTTCCGATATCGCCCGGGAGACCCACGAAACCCGCGACGTAACCCAGCTCGGCACAGCTGCAGTGCATGAATCGATGGTGAAGATGGAGGACATTTCGTCTTCGGTCAACGATACGGTGGCGAAGGTCGAATCACTGATTGCCTTCTCCAAGCGCATCGTCAGCATTTCCGAGAATATCAAGAGTATTGCTTTCCAAACTAATTTGCTGTCACTGAACGCTTCGGTCGAGGCTGCGCGCGCCGGCGATGCTGGCAAGGGCTTCGCCGTGGTCGCCAATGAGGTCCGCAATCTCGCCACCAGCACCTCAAATGCGACCAAACAAATCGAGGAGCTGGTGGTACAGCTGCAAGATGAAATGGACAGCATTGCCCAGTCGATGGAGCGTAGCGCCAACGCCGTTGCGGCCGGGCAGGAATCGATCAAGGCCGCTGGTACGCAAATGGACAGTATCAGCGAAAAGATCGAACGCGTGGATGCAAATGCAGCCCAAATCTCCGCCGCGCTGGAGGAACAGGGTCAAGCCTCGTCCATGGTTGCGACCGGCATTACCGATATCGCAACCAATACCGCCCGTTGCGTCGCCGACATCGAACAGATCGTCGACGCTATGGATACTTTCGAACAATCCGTCAGCGAGCAGATCTCGAAGCTCGCCGACATCGACGTACCTGGCAAAGTACTACGACTGGCGCAGTCGGATCATGTCATCTGGAAAAAGCGCCTTGCCAACATGATTGTGGGACGCGAAGGGCTCAACCCGTCGGAGCTGGCAAACCACAATACCTGCCGCCTAGGCAAGTGGTACAACCGCGTGAGTGACCCAGCATGCAAGAACAATTCCGCTTTCCGCGCATTGGAACACCCGCATCGGATGGTACATGACCACGGTATTCGCGCCGTACGCCTGTTCAACGAAGGCAATACCGAAGCCGCGCTGGCCGAAATCACCCACGTTGAGGCGGCATCGAAGGAAGTGCTGAAAATCCTTCAATATCTGGCCGAACAATCCTAAAAGCCTGGCGGCGCCTGATGCACAGTTGTATCCGCCAACTACAATGACAATAAAGCCAACCCCCCAATGAAGAATATTTCGATCAAACTAGAAGGCTGGATCACGCTGATTCTGGTCGTCATGGTCGTCGCCCTGTTGAGCACGATTTCATGGTCGCTGCTCAAAGATGCCATTTTGCACGAACGCAAGGCACTGTTGGTCGACATTACCAACATGGGGCATGGCATTCTGTCGAAGTTCCATGCACAGCAACTCAAGGGTGAATTGACTGAATCCGAGGCCAAGCAGGCAGCGCGTGAAGCATTGCGCCCTTTCCGCTATGGTGACAACGGGTATCTGTTCATTTACAAAGGTTCGACCGCAGTCCTCGCACCGGAAAACCCGCAGAACGAAGGCAAGGACTTGAGCAATGTGAAGGACGCCGATGGCATCTATATTGGTCGAGAAATGAGCCAGATCACTGCCAACGGCGGCGCCGGCTTTTTGCGCTATCACTGGTATCGACCGGAAACACCGAATATCGCATCCGAAAAACTCTCTTACGCACGTGGCTTCACGCCTTGGGGATGGTATATCGGCACGGGCGTCTATCAGGATGACCTACAGAATATTCTGGCCGGGTTGCTGGCCAGCAAAAAATGGTTGTTACTGTTGACCGCAGCCATCACCCTGGCGTTGATCGGTGTGATTTTCATGATCGGCAACAGCTCGATCAGGCGCGTTCTGATGCTCAAGGCCAGCATGGAAACGCTCGGGCAAGGCGACTTCAGCCAGCCGATTCCCGTGGTGGGAAGCGATGAATTTGGCCAAATGCAGACACTGCTGAGAGACGTGCAACAACGCATCAACAAGGTACTCAACAGTCTAAAGCACAGCACACAATCTGTATTTGCCGATATCGATCGCATCGCCAGCGATAACACCACATTGTCAACCCGCATCGTCGAACAGTCCGAGGAACTCGATCGTATCGACACCATGCTGCATCAGATCACCAGCTGCGCCCGCGAGGCTGCCGACAACATTGGCCATGCCGCGACAAAAGCCAATGCATCCAGCAACATGGTCGCGAATGGTGAGCAGGTGGTTGGCAAGGCCGTCGCGGCAATGGATAACATCAATACGTCGAGTGAGCGCATTACCGATATCGTCACTGTCATCGATGACCTCGCCTTTCAAACCAACCTGTTGGCATTGAATGCTGCTGTCGAAGCAGCACGTGCCGGCGACGCGGGCAAGGGTTTCGCCGTGGTTGCCAATGAGGTACGCAACCTCGCCCAACGCAGCGCCGATGCCGCGCGCCAGATTCGCGGCCTGATCGAGGAGAGCTCAGCCAACGTCCGTACCGGTTCGCAGCTGGTGAATGAATCAGGCACGCTGCTACGCGGTATCGTGGAGAATTACCATGAGGTGGCCGAGCTGCTATCCGGCATATCATCATCGGCAAGCCGTCAGCGCGACATCGTCGAACAGGCCAGCCAACTGGTCAATCGCCTCAATCATTTCTCACAGGAGAACCTGAAATTGATGGCACACGCCAGCGCAGACAGTAGCGACGTCAGGGAACACGCACTACGAATGCAACAACACCTTGGCTTTTTCAAGCTCCAGCCGGTACAAGAACTACCATCGGAACACGCATCGACACCGCACGACCGCCATGAAAGAGAAAGAAGCAGTAGACAAAGCCATGCCGACCTAGGCCAACAGCCGGACGACGATTTCAACAACAAGGTCGCTTGATCGCGCCTCTCGACTAAGCGCAGTACCAGTAACTGCTCAGATTGTCCCCGTTTTGCGTCAAATCAAGGCGGAAGCGCGGACGACTCCAGGGATGGAGGAGGTAGAGCGACGCAGGAAGCCAAAGCCGACGACTCCAGGGATGGAGGAGGTAGAGCGACGCAGGAAGCCAAAGCCGACGACACCCGCTGGTTGGGGCGATTTCAATCGCCGTACCAGCGAACGGGATGGAGGAGCTAGGGCGACGCAGGAAACCAAAGCCGCGTTTACAAGTGTAAATGAGCATTTCCAAAGCTTCCGCATCCTGCTCACGCCCCTCACCTACATCCATATAGGCGACGCAGAGTTGGCGCACACAGGGCAATGCCATTAAGTTAAGCCCCAAGTCATTGATTTACATGGCCCGTTTATAACAAAGATAGAATGGCTGCCGCCCCGTAGCCCGCTTTTTTCGGACGAAGCACCTGTCAGGGCGTATTGCCGT
>JALSHZ010000049.1 GCA_026981985.1 Gammaproteobacteria bacterium
AATTGCATCATAAGTAGATTTAAATCAGGGTTGTCAGTGCCATTGCTTGTTCCTCTAGCTGGTTAATGTTTTGATGGATTATACCATATAAATCATTGTGTTAGTGCTTAACTTAATGGCATTGGCCACGCGGGGTACGGGTTTTGCCATGCTCGCTTCCGGGTCGGTACAGGAGGTCATGGACATGGCGCTGATCACGCAGGCGGCAGCACTGGAAGGCCGCATTCCGTTCGTTCATTTCTTCGATGGTTTTCGGACTTCTCATGAAGTCGCGAAAATCGTGCCGGTCGATGACGAGATGATTCGCGCCATGATCGACGATGAGCAAATTGCTGCTCACCGAGCGCGGGCGCTGACGCCTGACAAGCCGGTGATTCGCGGCACATCGCAAAATCCCGATGTCTATTTTCAGGCACGTGAAACGGTCAATCCCTATTATGAAAAAATGCCGGCAATCGTCGCGCAGACGATGCAGAAATTCGGCGAGCTGACCGGCCGGTATTACCAGCCATTCACCTACCACGGCCACCCCGAAGCGGAACGGGTGATCGTGCTAATGGGATCGGGCACTGAAACCGTCGCAGAAACCGTTGACCACATGCTCGAATCAGGCGAAAAAGTGGGCGTGGTTCGCGTGCATCTGTATCGACCTTTCTCCACCCCTCACCTGCTCGACGCATTGCCGGCAACGACCAAGGCAATCGCCGTGCTCGATCGTTGCAAGGAACCGGGCGCCGAGGGGGAACCGCTGTACAAGGATGTGATTGCCGGCATCGCTGATCACGTCGCCACAGACGGTACCCGATTTGCGGTCATGCCACGTATCGTCGGTGGTCGCTATGGCCTGTCATCGAAAGAATTCACGCCGGGCATGGTCTTATCAGTGTTTGACAACCTGGCGGCGAGCTCGCCGAAAAACCATTTTACCGTCGGCATTCACGACGATCTCTGCAACACCAGCCTGCCCTGGAACAACAGTCACCGCAACCGGGCGATGGCAGGCGTGGTGCAGTGCCTGTTCTACGGACTCGGCTCCGACGGTACCGTCTCCGCCAACAAGAACACGATCAAGATTATTGGTGAGGAAACCGATCAGTTTGCCCAGGGCTATTTCGTCTATGACTCGAAAAAGGCCGGTGCCGTAACCGTATCCCATCTGCGTTTCAGCGACCGGCCCATCCATTCACCGTATCTGATCAACGACAACGAGGCCAGTTTCATTGGCTGCCATCAGACGGTTTTTCTGGAACGCTACCCGATGCTCGACAAGGCTGCCGACAACGCGGTATTTCTGGTTAATACACCAGCCCCGCCCGACGACGTGTGGGCCACCCTGCCCCGCAGTGTGCAGCAACAGATTATCGACAAGCATATTCGCCTGTTCGTCATCGACGCCTACCAGGTCGCAGAAGACAGCGGCATGGGTCGCCGCATCAATACCATCATGCAGACCTGCTTTTTCGCCATCTCCGGCATCCTGCCGCGCGACGAAGCCATCGACAAAATCAAGGAAGCGGTACGCAAGACCTATGGCCGCAAGGGCCGGAAAATCATCGAGCGCAATTTCCAGGCCATCGACAAGACGCTCGACAACCTGCATGGAATCCCTGTCGGGAAAGCGGCATCCAGTGATTTTGATCTGCTCGATCCAGTGCCGTCAACAGCGCCTGGGTTCGTCCGCAAGATCACCGCAAAAATCATCGCCGGCAAGGGCGACGAACTACCCACCAGCCTGCTGCCCGATGACGGCGCCTGGCCACTGGGGACGGCCGCCTGGGAAAAACGCAATATCGCGCTGGAAATTCCGGTGTGGGAGGAAGAACTTTGCATTTTCTGCGGTAAGTGCCCCTTCGTCTGCCCGCACTCGGCGATCCGCAGCAAGGTATTCCGCGAAGAGGATCTCACCGATGCACCACCCAGCTTCAAGCATGTACCCATCAAGGGCAAGGAATTCGACGGCCTGCATGTCAGCTACCAGGTCGCACCGGAAGACTGTACCGGCTGCCGGCTCTGCGTCGAGGTCTGCCCCGCCCATGACAAGAGCAACGTCAGCCGCAAGGCGCTACGCATGGAACATTGCCCCGCTGCCTAACGGTAGTGGGGCTTATAGAGCAACGTCAGCCGCAAGGCGCTACGCATGGAACCCCAGGCACCACTACGGGAGCAGGAACGGAGGAACTGGGATTTTTTCCTCCAGCTACCTGAGTTCGACCGCGAAAAAATCCGCTGGACAACCATGAAGGGCGCCATGATGGCGCAACCTCTGTTCGAGTTTTCCGGCGCCTGCTCGGGCTGTGGCGAAACGCCCTACATCCGGCTGGCCACCCAGTTGTTCGGCGATCGCATGATTATTGCCAATGCCACCGGCTGCTCGTCGATCTATGGCGGCAATCTGCCAACAACCCCGTATACGACCAATCCGGATGGCCGCGGACCGGCATGGAACAACTCGCTGTTCGAGGACAATGCGGAATTCGGCCTTGGTTTTCGCCTCGCCATCGACCACCATCGTCAGCGCGCCGAACAACTGCTGCACGATCTGCGCGACGAGCTTGGCGGCGAGGCGGTCGCTGCCTTGCTCGATGCCGACCAGTCCGATGAATCTGGCATTTTCGCCCAGCGTGAGCGCATCGACGCCATGCGGCGCAAGTTGCAAACGCTGGACAGCCCCAAGGCCCGGCGCCTGCTGACGGTGATCGATTACTTGGCGAGAAAAAGCGTCTGGATCATCGGCGGGGATGGCTGGGCCTACGATATCGGTTTCGGCGGTCTCGACCACGCCCTGGCTTCGGGACGCAATATCAATATTCTGGTGCTCGACACCGAGGTCTATTCCAATACCGGGGGCCAGACGTCCAAGGCAACGCCAATGGGCGCGGTCGCCAAATTTTCCGCAGCCGGCAAGCCAACACCGAAAAAGGATCTCGGCATGATCGCCATGGCCTATGAAAATGTCTATGTGGCCAGCGTCGCCTCCGGTGGCAAGGATGTCCACACCCTACGCGCCTTTCGCGAAGCAGAATCCTATGATGGCCCGTCGCTGATTCTGGCCTATTCACCCTGCATCGCCCACGGCGTCGATCTCAGCCGCAACCTGGCGCAGCAGAATATGGCGGTTGCCAGCGGCCATTGGCTGCTCTACCGCTACGACCCACGCCGACTGGCAAAGGGGCTGAATCCGCTCCAGCTCGATTCGAAGAAACCCACCTTGCCGCTACGCGATTACTATCAAACCGAGGCTCGCTTCAGCATGCTCTGGCGCACCCACCCAGATATTGCCGAGCAGTACATCACACAGGCACAGGAGGCCGTGCTGGAGCACTATCACCATTTCGAACAACTGGCCGGCCTGCCGGTCGATGAAATCGAAGTACCAACAAAAGAGGCATGACGATGAATCTCACCACCCAATGGCTTGGCATGACGCTGAAAAATCCGTTTGTCCCATCAGCCTCCCCCCTCAGCCACGACATCGATACCTGTCGCCGACTCGAGGACGCAGGCGCATCGGCCATTGTCATGTATTCCCTGTTTGAAGAGGAGATTATCGCCGAAGAAGAGCAATTGCAGCAGTTGTGGGAGTTTCAAGATATCGGCCACACCGAGACGAGCAGTTA
>JALSHZ010000050.1 GCA_026981985.1 Gammaproteobacteria bacterium
GTCGGTATCGAAAAAGAGCGTACCGCTGGCTTTGTCGATATTGATCGAGGTAACGGCGCCGGTACCGCTGGTTGCGGTCGATGTAATGTGTTGATCGGCTGTGCCATCGAAACGAATGATTCCCGTGCCGGTGATGTCGGTATCGGCGGTGGAGAGGTTGCCAGCGAGGTTAATGGTGCCATTTAGGGAACCCAGGCTTTCAATGCTCAAATCCCCGTCGACATCCATGCTGCCGTTGATCGTCAAGCTTTGCCAGCTCTTGTCGATAGTGACATTGTTGAACGTTATGCCTGCTGCATCGACTGTCGCGGCGCCTGTTCCAGAAAACCGGAAGATGGCATTGTTGGCATCGACTTGGCCGTTGGCGTGCGTCAGGTCGCCACTGACGGCGACTGTGCCATCGACGGTCAGTAGGCCTGATGCCTTATCGATCAACAGGTGTTTCACCGCTTGTCCCGACGTGGAGAGCAGTTGGTCACCTGTCCCGTTGAGCTTGATCGTGCCGGTAGCTGTCAGCGTACCGCCGCTGATGGTGAAGTCCCCTGCGACAGAAACGGTGTCACTGCCGCTGCGTAGTTCACCGCCGTTCAACTGGACATTGCCCGCGACAGTGACCGGGTTGGCAGCCGCATCGAAGATCCCATCGGCTTGCGTGAAGTTGCCGTTGATGGACAGCGCACGTTCGAGTGATATCGTGCCGTTATAGCCTCCATCAATACGGATCTCGCCGACGCTTCCCGCAAAGGCTGCATCGATGGTTGAGAACTTCGTCGATGATGCATCGAACACCACGATGTCGTTGTCATCGGGTAGCACATCCCCAGTCCAGTTGGCTGCTTCTGACCAGTTGCTGGTGCTGCCGCCCCCATCCCAGGTGATGGTCCTGGTGGCGTTGAGTACACCCATCCAGTCGATTTGCAGCGCAGGGCTTATGGCCACAGCGGCCTCGATCTCCCCAACCTGATACTCCAGCACCCAATCCCCGCCCCGTGCCGAGTTACCGGTCAAATCATCCGACACCGCCACATCCGCATCGGTCAGCCGCGACAGCGCATTGACCAGGCTCTTGCCTTCGTCGGTGGCTGCCAGTTCACAGCCGTAGATCAGCAAATCGCCTTCATCGCTGAGGGCCTTGCCCCAACTGCTGATGGTGGTGCTGTTTTTCAGCAGAGAATCAAAATTGAGCGTGGAACCGCCCAATGAAACGGCGCCCGCTTCGCCGTGGGTAATAAAGTGAATAGCCTTGAGGTCGCTATATTCAGCGAGGCTCTCCGTGACTTCCTTGATGCCATCGCTGTTGCTGTCGAGCAGAATGATGGAAAAGCGGCGGCCATCAGGACGTTGCGCCAGCAGGTCTTCGAGCAGGTATTCGTAGTCCGGCACATCGGTATCGACGAACACCATCTCGCGGGGCAGATCGGCATCGCTGGCGATATCGACCTCAACCAGCTTGAGTTCTTCGCCGGAGGCATCGAAAGCCCGTTCGAGTGCAACGATCTGATCCTCATTCAGCACATACGGCACATCGGAAACCGTGCTTGGCGTATCGACCCGAACCTCAGCGACGATGGCTTGCTCCACCGCCTCAGTGCCGATACCGGCCAGCGGCAGATCGGCAGAATAGAGGATGCGCGGCTCCAGTTCTTCCAGAACAGGGCGAGGTGGGGGCGTCATTCCATTGTTTTTGTCGCGGTTTCGCATGAGACCGAATCGTTTCCCGGTTAGAGCTTCGGTCTGCGTATCGGCATGGCCAGATGGAATCTTTGTTTATGGTGGTTGAAACGGTGGGGAATGCCGACTGATGGCGGTCCCAGTGGGCTATTTGCTGGTTGGGGCGCACAGGTCGAGGATTCTTTGCAGGGCAATTGGTGCGCACCTGACGGCGCACACCCTACTGGGGAGCGTGTTTATTAACGTAGGGTGTGCGCGCGATTAGCGTGCGCACCATCGGAGCCATGTTTTGGGTGGTTTGTCGGCAGGATGCCGGCGGTCCCAGGGGGGGCTATTTGCTGGTTGGGGCGCACAGGTCGAGGATTTTTGCAGGGCAATTGGTGCGCACCTGACGGCGCACACCCTACTGGGTAGCGTGTTTATCAACGTAGGGTGTGCGCGCGATTAGCGTGCGCACCATCGGAGCCATGTTTTGGGTGGTTTGCCGGCAGGATGCCGGCGGTCCCAGGAGGCTTTTGTCTTGGGGTGGGTGGCCGGCAAGGTGCCGGCGGTCCCGGAGGCGTTATTTGGTGGGGAATTTGTACCAGGTGGCGTTGATGTAATCGACGACTTTCTTTTCGTCTTCAGGAAACCAGTCGACGTTGAGGTTTTGCACGCAAGCGCTGACCATGCCGCCGAGCCGTTTGATTGAATCGACTTTGCGGTCTTCGCGGGTGTACATCACGGTGTGGTCTTTCATCATGTGGCAGTTCATGCACTTTTCATCGTGCAGTGCTTTGCCTTCAGTGGTGTCGGCGGTTGCGGATTGAGCGCCCAGAACGAGTAGCGAGGCGATGATGAACAGTGATTTTTTCATGGTGTGGGCTCCTTTGAATAGCAAGACTAGCCTAGATCATAGGCCAGGGAGCGGCAAGCATGGGGAATAGTCCTACCCTTCAGCGGGATATCGGGATGTTTCAGGAAAGTTGCAGCGTCACTGTTAAACACGTACTCGCATCGGCGAGCGGTTGCTGGTGACAATGGGGGTTGCTCGCAACAGCAAGGATTAGACCAAGGATGTTACAACACGAAGAAGATCCAGCAAGGTCGGCGGAAATAATAAGGATGCTCGTGCCGGTGCTGGCACGTCTGAGAATTTCGATCATCCCGATCAACTACACGATCTGGTACGAATACTTTCTGGGCACGATGCCGGAACTCAATGCCATTCTGGACAAGGTCAAGGCTGGTGAGCTGCGCTATACGCCGGATCTGGCGCGTGATCTCTACTATCGCTTTTTCATCTCGGCCAATGAGGAGACGCTGGAGCGCGTGGGTTCCGAGGCGCGCGAGCTGTTTTCCGATATGGCCGGGTGCTTTGATACGGCCAGTGATGAGCTGGCCACCTTTCAGTTGCAGCTTGAAACAGTGGAGGCTGCATTGGAGCAGCGCCAGAAGGCTGAACCGACGCTGGGCGAGAAGATCAAGGCGATCATGCAGACCAATGAGGAGATGAGTGCGAAGCTCGAATACAGCGTCGAGGAAATGAACCGCCTCAAGGCCGAGCTGGAGGAGGCACGCCGTCGCGCTGCCTGCGATCCGCTCACCGGGATCGCGAATCGCAAGACCTTCATGGAGCGGCTGGAGACGGTGCTTGAGGCGCAGTCAGAGGCCGATGATGAAAACTCGGTATTGATGATCGATATCGACCACTTCAAACAGTTCAACGACGACTATGGCCACCTGGTGGGCGACAAGGTGATCAAGTTCGTGGCGTCGGCGTTGACCGAATCGGTGAAGGGCAAGGATCTGGTGGCGCGCTATGGGGCAATGCCATTAAGTTAAGCACTAACACAATGATTTATATGGTATAATCCATCAAAACATTAACCAGCTAGAGGAACAAGCAATGGCACTGACAACCCTGATTTAAATCTACTTATGATGCAATT
>JALSHZ010000051.1 GCA_026981985.1 Gammaproteobacteria bacterium
GATTGTGGATGATGGTCGTTTCTTTGATGGCTTCAACCTATCATCCCACCAGCTATCTTTCTAATACTTTTCAGCCACTTGAGCTCTCCTTAATCTCCTATGCTGGCTTAAGTAAGTGCCATTCGGGGGTAGCCGAATCATGGTCCGTCAGCGATGATGGACTCATCTACCGTTTCCAGCTGCGCGATGACGCGCGCTGGTCGAATGGCGAGCCAGTCACTGCTGGAGATTTCGCGTTTGCATTCGAGCGCGCACTGAATCCAAAAACGGCATCGGACTATGCCTTTATCCTCTGGCCAATCAAGAACGCAGAGCGATACAGTAAGGGTGAGATCGATGACCCGGCACAACTGGGGATCGAGGCGCTCGACGACAGCACACTGAAGATCACGCTGGCATCGCCCACCCCCTATTTTCTCAGCCTGCTGACACACCACATGGCCTACCCCGTATCACGCAAGGCAATCATGAGCTATGGTCGGCAGTGGACGCGCCCCGGAAAACTGGTCAGCAACGGCGCCTACCAACTGGCCGAATGGCAGCCGCAGTCACACATTCTGCTGGTAAAGAATCCGCATTTTCACGACGCCAAGCACGTCACTGTCGACACCATTCGCTACTTGCCCACCGAGGACAAGAATGCCGAACTGAGACGCTTTCGCGCTGGTGAGCTGGACATCACCGAGGACGTTCCCTCTTCCCAGATCCCCTGGATACGAAAAAACCTCGCCGACAGTTTTCACAGCACACCCTATATCGGTACCTACTATCTGGCGTTCAACCTCACCACCGAACCATTTGCCAGCCAGCCCATGCTGCGCCGGGCGCTGGCACTGGCCATCGACCGGAAGCTGCTGACCAGCAAGGTGACGAAAGGCGGAGAGATTCCCGCACTCGGCTGGGTGCCCCCCGGCGTCGATCACTATGAACCACAGGCGATGAACGCAGCCCGACTGGACCAGAAAGCGCGGGAAGCACAGGCGAGAATGCTCTACCAAAAAGCTGGCTACGATCGTGGCCAACCATTGACAGTGGAACTGCTCTACAACACCAGCGACAACCACAAGAAAATCGCCATTGCTGTCGCCGCGATGTGGAAGAAAGTCCTCGGCGTCAAGACCCGGCTACGCAACGAGGAGTGGAAAGTCTATCTCGACTCCCGCAAAAAAAGGGACTTCCAGATCATCCGCGCCGGCTGGATTGGCGACTATAACGACGCCTACACCTTTCTGAGCCTGTTCAAATCCGACGTGGGACAGATGAACCCCTCAGGCTATGCCAATGCCGCATACGATACCCTGATAAAAAAGGCCGAATCGACTACCGATCCCGAGCGCCGGGCCACCCTGATGCAGCAGGCCGAAGCAAAGTTGCTGGAGGACCTGCCATTCATCCCGCTCTACTACTACACCACCCAGCACCTCGTCAGCCCATCCATCGAAGGCTGGCAAGACAATGTCATGGATGGATGTACATCCCAGCCGTTTTCTGCGCAAGAAGCCCTGAGCCTGCTCGCGATTGCGCTAACGCTTGGAGTACACTGAACCCACTCAAACAACATTGTCAGCCGGACATGGAACAACGCCTGCAGCAACGCATGGAACAATTTCAACGCGCTTTGGCCCGTTTGGAAGACGCCTGCGCCCAACCCGAAAACGAGTTCATTCGCGATGCCGTGATACAGCGCTTCGAATTCACCTTTGAACTCGCCTGGAAGATGCTCAAGCAGCGGCTAAGCAGCGAAGGGCTCGAAGCCAACAGCCCCGCACAATCCATCCGCCAAAGCATCGCCGCGGGTCTGCTCGACAACAGCAACCAGTGGACCCAGATGCAAAAAACCCGCAATCTCACCAGCCATCCCTACGACGAAACCATGGCGCAACAGGTTTATTCGTTTATCTGCCAGCAAGCCCTGCCGCTGTTCCGCCAACTGGCCGAAACCAGCCGCAAATGGTAGCTGCCACCAAACCCAACGCTGCTTTCGGGCTGTCGACCACTGTGCTCTCTTTGCTACAAGAGATTTTTGGCCGATTCCCCGCAATCGATAAAGTCGCCATCTATGGCTCCCGCTCGCGCGGTGATTTCCGCCCCGGTTCCGACATCGACATGGCCGTATTCGCCCCTGAACTGAGTAAACAGCAACTGGCAGCGCTGTGGCTCGCGCTCGAAGAATCTCCCATCGCCTTCCCGATGGATCTGGTGCACTTCGACCAGCTGGAGAATCTGGAACTGAAAAAAGCCATCGAGCGCGAAGGCGTGGCGATCTACCCGCACGGCTGATCGGGTAGAATATCGGCCCAACCCAGCCACCACACCAGCGCCTTGCTCCACTACACACTCAAACGCCTGGCCGGTACCATCCCGACGCTTTTTCTGATCGTCACGATCGCGTTCTTTCTGATCCGGCTGGCCCCCGGCGGACCATTCGACCGGGAGCGGCCAGTACCGGCGCAGATCGCGGCGAATCTGAACGCGGCCTACCATCTGGATGAGCCATTGCCGATGCAGTACCTCCACTATCTGGGGAACCTGCTGCGCGGGGATTTCGGGCCATCGTTCAAGTATCAGGACTATACGGTGACGGAACTGATCTGGCAGGGCTTTCCGGTATCGCTGAAGCTGGGCGCAATGGCGATGGGGGTCGCTCTACTGCTGGGCGTCATACTCGGCACGGTGGCGGCATTACGCCAGAACCACCTGAGCGATTATCTGGTAATGACAACGGCGATGACCGGCATCGTCGTGCCCAATTTCGTCCTTGCACCAGTATTGGGGCTGGTGTTCGGCATCCATCTGGGCTGGTTGCCGGTAGGCGGCTGGAGCGATGCACTGCGTTACAGCATTCTCCCCGTCACCGCGCTGGCCCTGCCCCAGGTGGCGTATATCGCAAGGATGACACGTGCCAGCCTGATCGAGGTGCTACAAAGCCCGTGGATTCAGACCGCCCGCGCCAAAGGGCTGCCGCTGCGTCGCATTCTCTGGCGCCATGCGGCACCAGCCACCCTGCTGCCGATCATCTCCTACCTCGGCCCGGCAACGGCAGCGATCATTACCGGCTCAGTGGTCGTGGAGCAGATCTTCGGCATCCCGGGGATCGGGCGCTATTTCGTCCAGGGCGCGCTCAACCGGGACTACACCCTGGTGATGGGCGTCGTGGTGTTCTATGGCGTGCTGATCATCGGTTTGAATCTGATCGTCGATCTGCTCTATGCCGCCATCGACCCGCGCATTCGCCACAGCCGCAACACGGCCTCGTCTCAGCATGGCAGCTGACCATCGGCGACGTGCCTGGCGGCGACTCAAGCGTCACCGCGCGGCCATGGCCGGCGGCCTTCTGCTCGTGGCCATCGCGCTACTGTGCCTGCTCGGCCCGCTGCTAAGCCCGTGGCCCCTCGACGAGATCGACTGGGACCACGTCGCCACGGCGCCCTCGCTCGCGGGGAGTCACTGGTTCGGCACTGATTCACTGGGGCGCGACCTGTTCGTACGCACGCTCGAAGGCGGGCGCATTTCGCTGATGGTGGGGCTGGTGGCAACACTGGTCAGCCTGCTCATCGGCGTCGCCTATGGCGCCACGGCCGGCTATCTCGGCGGGCGAGTCGATGCACTAATGATGCGCTTCGTCGATATTCTCTATGCACTGCCGTTCATGTTCTTCGTGATTTTGCTGATGGTGTTCTTCGGTCGCAGCCTGCTGCTGATCTTCATCGCCATTGGTGCGGTGGAATGGCTGACGATGGCGCGCATCGTCCGCGGCCAGGCGCTGACCATCCGCCAGGCCGCCTTCATCGACGCCGCGCGGCTCGCCGGTGCTGGGCCGCTTACCATCATCCGCCGCCACGTCATCCCCAACACCCTCGGGCCGGTGATCGTCTATGCCACGCTGACCGTGCCGCAGGTGATCCTATTCGAATCCTTCCTCAGTTTTCTTGGCCTCGGCGTACAGGAGCCGCTGACCAGCTGGGGCGTACTCATCGCCGAAGGGGCGGAAACCATGGAATCATCTCCCTGGACACTGCTGATCCCAGCCGGTTTTCTCGCTGTCACCCTGCTGTGCCTGAACTTCATTGGCGACGGCCTGCGCGACGCGCTCGACCCGAAACAGCGATAAGTCCAGCCTCGATTTCTCACAAGACCACTCAACAGGACGTTTGACAAGAGCTATAATCAGGGCGACTCAAGCTACACATGCGATCCAGCCCATGACAATCAAATTCTCCGAGGACATCGTCCCCCTGACCGATTTAAAAACCAACCCAGGCCGAGTGCTGAAACACGCGTCTGAAACACACCGCCCGATACTCCTCACCAGTCGCGGACGGGGTGTTGCTGTTGTCCAATCGGTGGCTGACTATGAAGCTGCCGAGGAAGAACGCGCCTTTATGCGCGCAGTCATCGAAGGCCTCAGCGATATCGACACCGGAGAGGAAGTTTCATTGGACGAGGCGAGACAACGCCTGGGTCTGGACTAAGCTACCAATGCCCGCTGTCCGCATCAGTCGATCGGCATTGGCAGATCTCGAAGCCATCCAGGACTGGTATTTGCAGCAGGGCATAGCTGAAATCGGGCTGAGACTGTCTCGTGACATCCTCGAGCGGATACAATTGCTTGAAACACACCCCGAGCTGGGCCGGATCGTTCCCGAGTTTTCGAGTCCCAGCCTTCGCGAGCTCATTCACCCGCCTTTTCGCATTGTTTACCGGCATGAACACGACCGCGTTCAGGTGATTCGGGTGTGGCGTAGCGAGCGTTTGCTACAACTACCAGACGACTCGCCCTGACTCACCCCAATTAGCTGCCATGCCCTCACCCCTGCTCAGTATCCATCAGCTAGCAGTCAGCTTCCACAGCGAAACTGGCCCAATCAACGCCGTGCGTGGCGTCGATTTCGACCTTCAACCAGGCGAACGGCTGGCCATTGTCGGCGAATCGGGCTCGGGCAAAAGCCAGTTGATGAATGCCATGCTCGGGCTGCTGGCAGGCAATGGCAAAGGCAGCGGCAGCGCAATATTCGCTGGTAAGGAGTTGATCGGCGCCAGCGAGCGGCAGCTCAACCGGCTGCGCGGCAGTGACATCGGCATGATCTTTCAAAACCCGATGACCGCGCTGAACCCGTTTCTGCGCATAGGCACCCAGCTGACCGAAGTATTGCGCCAGCATCGCAATATTTCTCGCCGGGCAGCACGCGAGGCCGCTACGGCAATGTTGGAGAGGGTGCGCATCCCTGAGCCTGGACGGCGGCTCAGGCAGTATCCGCATGAACTCTCCGGCGGCATGCGCCAGCGTGTGATGATTGCGATGGCGCTGATCTGCGCCCCCAAACTGGTGATCGCCGACGAACCGACCACGGCCCTGGACGTCACGATTCAAACCGACATTCTGCAACTGCTGGGCGAACTGACAACGGGACAGTCACTGATCTTCATCAGCCACGATCTGCCACTCGCGGCTGGACTCTGCGATCGTGCTGCCGTCATGTATGCAGGACGCATCGTCGAACTGGGCAGTATCGATGAGATCTTCCGTCAGCCGGCCCATCCTTATACCCGCGCCCTGCTGCGCGCCACGCCGGGCCAACCGGGGCAGCAGCAGGAAGCACTCTTCACCATCCCCGGCCAACCGCCCGATCCAGCGGCATTACCCACCGGCTGCGCCTTTCATCCACGCTGTCAGGCGGCAAGAAAACAATGCCGGGAACAAACGCCCGTACTGCGTGAAATCAGCCCCGGACACTGGAATGACTGCCTGATTGACATTGATCCTTGAGATTCGCCACACCGCGCCAATATTCGGTAGCGTCACCATGCCCCGATCACTGGACCACAGAGCATGACACTCTCCAACCTGACCACCACCGACTGGCTGCTGATCGCCACCACGATCATCGCCATGTTACTGCTGAACAGCCCGGCGATGCGCCGCAGCCCGCTGTGGAGTGTCACTATCACCCCATTGGCCTCGATCATCGGCAGCGGCTTTCTCGTGGTGGCACCGCTGCTGCGCGACATTGCCGGGCCAATCGCAGCGGCTGCCATGCTCCTGATTGTGGTACTCGCGTGGTTCATCGGCGCGGTGATTCGCTACAACATCGCACACACCGAACCCCTGCTCAACGCCCATCGTGCATCCCCCGCGGTGATGCGTATCGACCAACTCGCCTCGTATACCCTCAGCTTCGCCTATATCATTTCGGTCGCGTTCTACGTCAGCCTGCTAGCAGCCTATCTGCTGGAACCACTTGGGATGAAAAACGAGACCACTGCCCGTGCCCTGACCACAGCGCTGCTCGCCTTTATCGGCTTCGTCGGCTTCTTCCGTGGCCTGCACGGACTGGAATGGCTGGAAAAATTCACTGTGGCGTTGAAACTGGCCGTCATCGCTGCACTGCTGCTTGGCCTGGCCATCTTCGATGCTGGACACCCCTTCGCCTTTCCGAGCCCGAACCATGAAATCGATACGCTGGAAAAATGGCGCATGCTGGCGGGCACGTTACTGGTCGTGCAAGGATTCGAAACCGTGCGCTACATGGGCAAAGCCTATTCCGCCGAGCTACGCATTCGCGGCATGAAGCTGGCGCAACTGATTTCCGGACTGATCTACGTCGGTTTCATCGCGCTGGTTACGCCACTACTCGTACACCTCAAAATCGGTGCCGTGGATGAAACCGCACTGATCCAGCTCACCGGCTACGTCGCCATCGCAATGCCCGCGATCCTGGTCATCGGTGCTGTCATGGCCCAGTTCAGCGCCGCTATCGCCGACACGGCCGGCGCTGGCGGACTGGTGCTGGAAGAGAGCGGCGGTCGCATTCACCAGCGGCTCACCTACCCGGTCGTCATCGGCCTCGCTATCGCCTTGGTCTGGAACGCCAATATCTTCGAAATCATCACCTACGCCTCACAAGCCTTCGCCGCCTACTACTTTTTGCAAGCGGTTATCGCCATGCAGGTCGCCGGCCAACGCCATGAACGGGCGCATCAGCTTGGCTTCCTGCTGATGGCGACAATCCTGCTGGCTGTAACCCTGTTTGCGCGATCAGTGGGGTGAACCACGCATCCATCGAAGGCAGTGTTCAGATCAACCCGACGGCAACAGCGGGAACCTCGGGAAATACTCCCGCAATACCATGATTATATTGGTATTTTCTTGAAATAACCCGGCTATGACACCACGCTATGGGTGTTGTTAATCGTCAACGAAAGGAGGGTTATCATGGCCGAAAGCGTCACGCTCACGCCCAACACCTACGATACACTCGGCGTTGTTCATTGCGGTGTCCTGCGGGATTTTACCGCAAGCTGCGCAGGCGATCTGCACAAGCTGGAAGATGGTGAAGAATACCGCTTCGAGCGCGCTCAGGTGACGGTGAAACGGGATGGCGAAGCGTTCACTTTCACCAAGCAATAGCCACTGTAACTACTCAGCGCCCCAGCCCGCTGCGCGGGCACACACCGAAAAGTAACGATGTTACCGATTTAGCCGTTCAGTGGCCATTTGGAAATCTGGTTTTCTTTCCCCCTTCACACGCGCCGCTGACGGGTGCGCCTGGAGGGGGCAACCGGCCATGGATGGCCGGTTGAAGCTTGCGCGGCAGGAAGCCGCTCAAGCTGACCCCGGAAGGCGTGCCCGGCAGCGGAATCAAGCGTGTGTGGGGCGTCCTTTTTTGGGTTCCGTTTTTTGGACGAGCAAAAAATGGAACTCGCGCTGTGCGAGAATGGGTTGGAAGAATCGTAGCGTTGATGAGCGCGAAACCCGTACCACCGCAACTCGATATGATCGGCGGGGACAAAGAGAGGGAGATCAGCTCTTTCGTCCAATTGCCACTTGGGAATGATGGTGGGATTGTTTCGTGGCCTATCAAGCCGTGGTGCTTCCACCACGGCCTTTTGCCACGGCCCCGAGTACCTTTTTGTCAACAGCAACAAAAAGGTACCAAAGCGCTGCTCTCTTGCATCCTGCAATCGCAGCATTCTGTACATCCCTGTACTTCAATGCCGCCCCGATTCCCCGCTGTTTCCTGCGCTTCTCGGGCGGGCAAAGGGGGGAATGTGGTTGCCAAGCGACCGGCTTGGTGGGAAGTTACTTGGAAGCGCAATGCCCGTAACTGCTCAGATTGCCGCCGTTTTGCGTCAAATCAAGACGGAAGCGCGGACGACTCCAGGGATGGAGGAGGTAGAGCGACGCAGGAAGCCAAAGCCGCGTTTACAAGTGTAAATGAGCACTTCCAAAGCTTCCGCATCCTGCTCACGCCCCTCACCTACATCCATGTAGGCGACGCAGAGTTGGCGCAAATAAGGGGGTAAGCTGAGTAGCTATCTTCTGGCAATAAAAAAGGCAGCCGGAGCTGCCTTTTTTCGATCTGAGCTTGAGAGGCCAGCTTAGCGTTTCGAGAACTGCTTGGCGCGACGCGCTTTTGCCAATCCGACCTTCTTCCTCTCGACCTTCCGTGCATCACGAGTCAACAGACCCTCGGACTTGAGGTTGCCTCTGAGGGTTTCATCGTATTGCAGCAGGGCGCGGGCAATACCGAGCCGGACTGCACCAGCCTGACCGTTGGGGCCACCACCTTTTACTGTGGCGACAATATCGAATTTCTCGACGGTTTCAGTAGCTTCCAGCGGCTGCTTGACGATCATGCGCGATGTTTCGCGACCGAAAAAATCGTCTAGCGACTTGTTATTGACAGTGATGGAGCCGCTGCCAGGACGGACATACACTCGTGCCGAAGATGATTTCCTGCGCCCTGTTCCGTAGTACTGATTCATACTGCTGACCTATATTAAATTTCCAGTGGTTTAGGCTGCTGCGCGCTGTGCGCATGCTCGGGACCAGCATAAACCTTGAGTTTCTTGAACATCGCTCTACCCAGAGCGTTCTTTGGCAACATGCCCTTGACGGCCTTTTCGATCACTCGCTCGGGTGCCTTGTCGATCAGTTTTTCGAAGCTGATCGATTTGAGGTTGCCGATATAGCCGGTGTGATGATAGTACATCTTGTCGCTACGTTTGTTGCCGCTAACCGCAACCTTCTCCGCGTTGACGACAACAATATAGTCACCGGTATCAACGTGGGGCGTATAAATCGGCTTGTGCTTGCCACGCAAGCGGTAAGCAATCTCGCTCGCCAACCTGCCCAGCGTCTTGTCAGTCGCGTCAACCAGGAACCAGTCCCGTTTGACCTCAGCAGGCTTAGCACTCATCGTTTTCATTCCAACCATCTCCGTACATAGAAGGCTATCTGGTGTTCAACAGCGCATTGGTGTATCGACATTTGCTGCTGAACGAAAGGCGCGAAACTATAGCGAATTCGCAACAGGCACGCAAGGCTTTGAAGGGCCTTGTCGGCAACAAACTCGGGCTGTGATTTCTTCAGGGCAAAAAAAAGCGCGGTCGCCGGGGAGGCGCCGCGCCAATCTACCACCAAAGGAGGATGGAGGATCCATGAATGACTAAGCCACCACACTTAATCATTATGTTAGTAGTTTCTAATATTAGCGGATTGCTGTCAACAGTTTTTTCACTTCATCGCGCACTGTAAGTGCCAAGCAAATCCAGCCGGCGCTGTTAACCTTTTAGGAGGGTGCCGACCCCTGCATCCGTCAGCAGCTCAAGCAATACGGCATGCTGCACGCGACCGTCGATAATATGCGCTTTGCCAACACCTGACTTGATCGCATCCAGCGCACAGTGAATCTTCGGCAGCATACCCCCTTGAATGGTGCCATCAGCAATCAGCGCATCCACCTCGGTCGCACCCAGCCCCGTCAGCAGTTGACCGTCGCTATCGAGGACTCCCGGTGTGTTGGTCAACAGAATCAGTTTTTCGGCGCCGAGCACGCTGGCCACCTTGCCGGCGACGGTATCAGCGTTGATGTTGTAGGCCGCACCATCGTGTTCGGAAAAGCCAACTGGTGCGATGACGGGAATGAAGCCGCTGTCGTCCAGCGTTGCGACAATGCTCGGATCGATCGATTCCACTTCGCCAACATGGCCGAGATCACCGTCATGACCGTCGAGCGTCAGCTTTCGCGCCCGGATCAGGCCACCATCTTTACCCGTCAGCCCAACCGCCCGGCCGCCATGACGGCTGATCAAACTGACAATATCCTTGTTGACGAGACCACCGAGCACCATCTGCACCACATCCATCGTCTCACCATCGGTGACACGCATGCCCTGAATGAATGTGGACTCTTTACCGAGGCGCTCCAGCAGCCTGCCGATCTGAGGCCCACCACCATGCACGACCACGGGATTGATGCCGACCTGCTTGAGCAACACGATGTCGCGGGCAAAGCTGCTTTTCAGCAGCTCATCGGTCATGGCATTGCCGCCGTACTTGATCACGATGGTCTTGCCCGCATAGCGCTGAATATAGGGCAGCGCCTCGGTCAGAACGGAGGCAATATTTTTGGCGCGATTGTTTTCCATGGGTTGGTCCACACAGTTGTTCAAGAGGAAGATGAGGTAGCGGGGGCGAGCTTTTCACGCACCAACAGGAATGAAACGGCAATGCCGCCGCCGATGGCACCATACAGATGCGAGTTCACGACCACGGGGCCACCGGCCATATCGCTGGTGCCGGGTAATGACCCGAACAGCTGCTCCCAACCAAGCTTTGCAGCAAACAACAGCAACAACAAGATGGCAAACCGGGTGTCTCGCCCCAGCAGGCGGATACCGCCAGCGATAAACAGGCCATGCAACAGCCCCGACAGGCCGACATACCAGATCAGATGCGGATCGAGTAGATACAGCCCCACGGTGACAGACAATGCGCTGATAACAAGCACCCAGAGCCACTGCGCGATACTGAATTCAGTATCGAAGAACCACCACACCATCGCCAGCCCAGCCAGATTCAACCACAGATGGCTCCAGCCCAGATGAACCAGGTTGCCGGTCAGCAACAGCCATAGCTGACCCTGCGCCACCCCTTCGCGGGAATAGCGTAATGTGGTATCCAATCCCAACCCTTGCAAGGCGATGCTGACAAGCGATATCAGCAATGGTATCCACCACACGGGCGGGATCGATAATCGGAGCATGGCACGTTCCTGTTAATATGGATGGGCGGAGTTTACCGAACATTCACGGAGCAAACATGACCACCGCCATTCTCGGAACCGGCCTGATGGGCAGCGCAGCAGCACTACGACTGCATGAACAGGGCGAAGATGTCATCGCCTGGAACCGCGACGAGCAGAAAGCACGGGGGCGACTACAGCCGCAGGTAACGGTCATCGGCGACCTGCACGACGCGGTCAATCAAGCCGCGACGCTGTTGTTGTTTCTCAGCGATGTCATGGCCATTGAGGACGTCCTCCTCCCGCTGCCCCCGGAGACACTCGCCGGCAAGACCATTATCCAGATGGGAACGATCTCGCCCAATGAGAGTCGCGATCTGCTCTTCAAGATCGAAGCCGCCGGCAGTCAATATCTGGAAGCACCGGTACTGGGCAGCATTCCCGAAGCGCGTAGTGGATCACTGCTGCTGATGGTAGGCGCC
The DNA here is from genome assembly GCA_026981985.1 of Gammaproteobacteria bacterium. GTDB lineage: Bacteria > Pseudomonadota > Gammaproteobacteria > UWMA-0217 > UWMA-0217 > JALSHZ01. The sequence goes on from JALSHZ010000051.1 coordinate 11,510, forward strand.
AATAGCCGTCAGTTCGAGCAGCAACTGCCGCTGCTGTCCCTGCTGGGCAAACCGCGGCTGATCGGCCCGGTCGGCAAAGCAGCCGCCGTCAAGCTGGCAATGAATCAGATGATCGCGGGGTTGACCGCAAGTTTCGCGCTGAGCCTGAATTTCGTTCTGGCCGAGGGCGCCGACGTTGCTCAATTTATGGAGATCTTGCGGGAATCAGCGCTGTACGCGCCCACCTTCGACAAAAAACTCGACAAGATGCTCAGCGCCAGCTACGACAATCCCAACTTCCCGCTGAAACATCTGTACAAAGATGTCGAGCTGTTTCTGAGCGCTGCGTCGGAACACCAGCTGAACACCGCCATGCTCAAGGGTGTGGAGAAGATCCTGACCGATGCCCTGAAACAGGGACGCGGCGAGGAAGACTATTCGGCGCTGCGAGAAAGCATCTGATACAGCTTCAGGTACTCCTTCGCACTGTGTTCCCAGCTGAAGTCCTGTTGCATCGCCGTTACCTGCATGCGCCGCCATGCAGCTTTATCAGCGTACAGGTTCAGCGCTTCGACCACTGCACGATATAGCCCTGGCTTGCCGAGACTGTCCATATAGAAACCGGTCGCCGCACCCTCGGTGAGGGTCTGTTCAGTGGCGTCGACGACGGTATCCCGTAATCCACCCGTGGGATAGACGATTGGCAATGTTCCGTATGCCTGGCTGTACATCTGATTGAGGCCGCAGGGCTCGAAACGGGACGGCATCAGAAAGGCATCCGCACCGGCTTCGATCAGATGCGCCAGCGGCTCGTCATAGCCGACCAAGCCCCCCACCTTGTCAGGCCAGCGGCTCATCGCCTCGGCCAACCGGGCTTCGAAGCGTGATTCGCCGGTACCCTCGATCACGATCTGCACGGGCAGTTTCACCAGCTCCGGCAAAGCATCGAGAATGATATCGATCCCCTTCTGCTCGACCATGCGACCAACATTGCCCAGCACCATAACCGCCGGGTCGTGCGGCAGGCCGGTCGCGCGCTGCAACGCGAGCTTGTTTTCCACCTTCAGGTCGAGGCGCTTGACATCGTATTGCTCTGCGATCAGCGGGTCAGTGGCAGGATTCCACGTTTTGGTGTCAATGCCATTGATAATGCCGATCAGGTCATCGGAGCGGTACAGTAGCAAGCCGGACAACCCATAACCAAACTCGTCGCGCTTGATTTCATCGGCATAGGTCGGGCTGACGGTCGTGATGCGATCGGCATAGACCAGCCCGCCCTTGATGAACGACAGCATGTGGTGAAATTCGACGCCATCGTGCGACCACGACGACAACGGCAGCTTCAGCTCACCGTGCATGGTGGCCGGATAGATACCCTGATACGCCAGATTGTGAATCGTGAAAACCGTCGGCGTGACCAGCTGTTCCTGGTGCATGTATACCGGCAGCAAACCGGTCTGCCAGTCATGACAGTGGACGATATCGAATTTCCGCGTGATGGCGGTCTTGCCGGCCAGCAGCTGCGCCAGCGCCTGGTTGAACAAACCGAAGCGGATGGCGTTATCAGGCCACTCTTCACCCTCCTCGTTCAAATAGGGGTTACCCGGGCGCTCGGCAAACAACGGGTGATCCACCAGCCACAAGCGCACTTTCGAATTCGGCAACCGGGTTTCACGAATCAGCGCATAGCCACGAATCGTCGACACATAGGCGATGACCCGCGCCTTCACCTGCTCCAGCACGTGCGCATAGGCCGGTAACACGACGGTCACCTCAACGCCCAGATCATGCAGCGCCAGCGGCAGATATCCGGCCACATCGGCAAGGCCGCCGGTCTTGATCAGCGGGTAGGCCTCGCTGGCGACAAAAAGCGTTCGCAACGGTCGTTTCATGCCGGCATCATGTTTCGAGCTTGAGAATCAACCCGCCCAGCGGTGGCAAGGTCATGTTGAGGGAGTGCGGCAGATTCATCCACGGGCTGGGCTCAGACACAAGGTAGTCGAAATTGCCGGTATTGCTCCCACCGTAATAGGTGGAATCGGAATTGAACACCTCATGATAGCGGCCAGGCTCAGGTACACCAATACGATAGTTCTGCCGCACCACTGGTGTAAAATTCAGCACCACGATGACGAAATCGGCACCATAACGGCGCTGAAAGGCGATCACTGACTGCGCAGCATCATTGCAGTCGATCCAGGCAAACCCCTCGCTATAGAACTCGTCGCCATGCAACGCTGGCAGCTCGCGGTAGACTTTGTTCAAATCCGAGACCAGCTTGTGAATACCGGCATGTTCGGGATGATCAAGATAGGACCAGGCGATCGGTCGCGTTTCAGACCACTCTTCGTACTGCCCGATCTCGCCACCCATGAACATCAGCTTCTTGCCGGGATAGGTGTACTGGTAGATATAGAGCAGCCGCAGATTGGCAAACTGCTGCCAACGGTCACCCGGCATCTTCGAGATCATCGATCCCTTGCCGTGTACTACCTCGTCGTGCGAAAACGGCAGGACAAAGTTCTCGGTGAAACTGTACAACATGCCGAAGGTGAGGTTGTTGTGGTGGTAGTGGCGGTGCACCGGATCCTTCGACATATAGTTCAAAGTATCGTGCATCCAGCCCATGTTCCACTTCATCGAGAAGCCCAGGCCTCCGAGATAGACCGGCCTAGAGACCTGCGGCCATGAGGTAGACTCCTCGGCGATCATCAATACACCGGGAAACTCCTCTCCCATCACGCTGTTCAGATGCTTGATGAACTCGATCGCTTCCAGGTTCTCATTGCCACCATATTTGTTCGGCAGCCATTCACCGGGCTCCCGCGAATAGTCGAGATAGATCATCGATGCCACGGCATCCATGCGAATACCGTCGATATGAAACTCCTCGATCCAGTAGATGGCGCTGGAAATGAGGAAATTCTTCACCTCATTGCGACCAAAATTGAAAATCTTCGTGCCCCAGTCCTTATGCTCACCAAGACGGGGGTCAGCATGCTCATACAACGGCGTACCATCGAAATTCGCCAGCGCCCACTCGTCTTTCGGGAAATGAGCCGGCACCCAATCGAGAATAACGCCGATGTCATGCTGATGCAGGTAATCGACAAAGTAGCGCAAATCATCCGGGGTGCCGAAACGCGCGGTCGGCGCATAGTAACCAGTCACCTGATAACCCCACGAGGCGTCCAGCGGATGTTCCGTGATCGGCAGCAACTCGACGTGGGTGTAGCCCAGCGGCTTCAAATAATCGACCAAGCGCCGCGCCAACTCGCGATAGTTGAGGAAATTGCCATCGTCATCCAGCTGCCACGACCCCAGATGCACCTCGTAGATAGACACCGGCGCATGCATCCAGTCCCACTTCGCGCGTGACTCGACCCACAGCCCATCACGCCATTCGTGGCGCGGTGGCACCGGTACGACCGATGCCGTCTTGGGGCGCAGTTCAGCCTGCTGCGCATAGGGGTCGAACTTCGTCAGCACCTCACCACTGGCGGCATTGCGCAGTTCGAATTTATAGACGATACCCGGTTCCAGCTCGGGAATGAACAACTCCCAGACACCACTGGAACCACGATTGCGCATCGGGTTGCGCAGACCATCCCACTGATTGAAATCACCGACGACACTGACCCGCTGCGCATTCGGCGCCCAGGTCGCGAACATGACACCATTGATGCCGTCTATCGTGACCGGATGCGCGCCCAGATGGCGGTAGATATGCCAGTGATGCCCTTTGGAGAACAGGCTCAGATCGAACTCCGGTATCAACACGCCAAAACTGTACGGATCATAAAAATCGAAGCGGTGGCCGGTCTTATCGACCGCATGCAGACGATAGTGCGCAGGCATGGTCTCATCCGGCCCTTGCCAGACGAAGAAATCACTGTTCTCGATGCGCTGCATCGGCTCACCAGCTTCGCCAATGGTCAGTGTCTCGATATGCGGCGCGAAGACGACGATATCGACCAGCCCATCCTTCCCCGCCGAATGACGCCCGAGCACACTGAACGGATCATGACAATGACCATTGATCAGGCGCTGCTGTGCCTGTGTAATCTTTTTGCTTGCATCAATCATGGAAAAGCACCCAAAATCGGTCGAGAGGTTAATATCCACTGCCGAAACAGAATGAAGCGACACCCTATTCTTTCATTGATCTAAGTCAACATGAAAGTCGTTTTTTCCGCAACACTGATAATACAGCCGGTTTTGAGAAACCCATAGCGTGAAACCATTCGCTGGGGTCGGCTAGCCCGCATTTCTTACCGGGTGGCGAGATGATCGCGCAGGACTTTGGATTCACAAGGGATTTTGTGAAGGAGCGGAACAACAAGTGTATTTCCGACGATGTACAGGGAGGTACAAGTGCCGCGTAAGGCAGGATGCCTGTAGCGGCCTGAACAAAATGCCTTGTGGACTCAAAGAACAAGCGAGGGTTCGTCAATCCGGGCTGATATCCAGCGGGTATCTTCTCGACCACTCAACAATTAATGTGATCTAATGTGATCGCACTGGAGAACGCCGGTGCATTCACGCCAAGAAGGGAACGATCACGCGGCCACCGCTGGGCGCACACGCCAATGTAGTTACCACAGAATCAGGATCGATACTTATGCTGCACAATCCTACCCCCCGTTTCGTCAGCCGACTCACCAAAGAAACCCTGGCACTCGTGCTCGCCGGCGGCAGAGGCTCACGCCTGAAGGAGCTGACCAGCTGGCGCGCCAAACCGGCCGTACCCTTCGGCGGTAAATTTCGCATCATCGACTTCCCGCTTTCCAACTGCATCAACTCGGGCATTCGGCGCGTCGGCGTGGTCACCCAGTACAAGGCACATTCACTGATCAAGCACGTGCAAAGCGGCTGGAGCTTCCTGCGCGGCGAATTTGGCGAGTTCATCGAGCTGATGCCAGCCCAGCAACGCATCGAGAACACCTGGTATCAGGGCACGGCTGACGCGGTTTTCCAGAACCTGGATATCATCCGCAGCCAGCGGCCAAAGCATGTACTGATCCTGGCAGGTGACCACATCTACAAGATGGACTATGGCCCGATGCTGGCCGAACACGTCGAAAACAATGCCGACCTGACCATTGGCTGCCACGAAGTGCCTGTGGGAGATGCCACCGAATTCGGCGTCATGAGTGTGGACGAGAACAACCGCATTATCGATTTCAACGAAAAACCCGAAGAGCCCGACACCCTCCCGGGCCGCCCAGATACCTCTCTGGTCTCGATGGGGTTTTATGTATTCAACGCCGAGTTTCTGTTCGAGCAGGTCATACGCGATCATCAGGATCTGTTCTCCGACCACGACTTCGGCAAGAACATCATCCCCAGGGCCGTCAAGGAACATCGCACCTTTGCCTATTCCTCCATCGACCCGAAATCTGAAAAGCAGAGCTACTGGCGGGATGTGGGCACCATCGACTCCTTCTGGAAAGCCAATCTGGAGCTGATCGGCATCGAACCAGAACTCAACCTCTACGACGAAGACTGGCCGATCTGGACCTACCAGACCCAGGCGCCACCGGCGAAATTCATTTTCGACGAGGACGACCGCCGTGGCGTCGCCATCGACTCGATGGTATCGGGCGGCTGTATCGTATCGGGCGCCACGGTGCGCCACTCACTGCTGTTCTCGCATGTATTCGTCGATGAACACAGCATGGTGGAAGACTCCGTCATCCTGCCCGATGTGCGCATCGGCGCCAATTGCCGGATCAGCAAGGCCGTCATCGATCGCGGCTGCATCATCCCCGATGACACCATTATCGGCGAGAACCCAGCCGAAGATCGGCGTCGTTTCCGCGTTACCCGAGGGGGTGTCACCCTGGTGACACCAGAAATGCTCGGCCAGGAACTGCACCGCATCATCTGAGATAGCCAGCAGCCGCTGGGGAACAACTGTGCGGTGTCTCCGCATTCCGCTGCCAGATTCTTGCAATTGGCAGATCGCTATGATGTTCTACGCAGCCAGCCACAGGTAGCTGCATGCAGCAGTACGAAACGGACACCAACATGCAAGCAACACAAAAGCCGCCCCTCAACGTGGTGCTGATGTGGCATATGCATCAGCCGGAATATCGCGACCTTTCCACTGGCGACTACCATCTGCCATGGACCTATCTGCATGCGATCAAAGACTATGTCGACATGGCCGCCCACCTGGAGCGTCATGCAGGGGCACGTGCCGTGGTCAATTTTGCGCCAATATTGCTCGAACAGCTGGATGACTATGGCAGCCAAATCGACACCTACCTGACGACCCGCCAGCCGATGCGTGACCAGCTATTGCAATACCTGGTCGATGATACGGCTTATCGCAGCGATGCCAACGAACGAGAATGGCTTGTCCATGCCTGCCTCAAAGCCAACGAAGAACGCCTGATCCGCCGCTATCCCGCTTTTTCGGCTCTGGCGAACACTGCCCGCAGCCATCTTGCTGCCGGTACACTTGATTACCTGTACCGCCAGTTCTTTATCGACCTGGTCGTCTGGTATCACTTGGCGTGGATGGGCGAAAGCGTCAAACGTGACAATCTCATCATCCACCAGCTGATCCAGAAAGAGAGCGGCTACAGCGACGAAGACCGGGAAAATCTGCTGCGCGTCATCGGCGAACAGGTTCGCAGCATCATCCCCCGTTATCGACAACTGGCGCGCGAAGGCAGGATCGAGCTGTGCATGTCACCCTACAGCCATCCATTGGCTCCATTGCTGATCGATTTCAAAACCACCCAGGAGGTGTTGCCAGACGCACCACTGCCCAGCCATGACGCCTATCCAGGAGGTGCCTCACGAGCAAGCTGGCATCTCCAAAAGGGGTTACAGGTATTCGAAAAATATTTCGGCACCCGGCCACAGGGTTGCTGGCCGTCAGAAGGCGGCATTTCGGCAACAACATTGCAATTGATGTCAGAGCACGGCTTCGACTGGACGGCATCCGGCGACAACGTGTTGCACAACTGCTATCGTGATCACGCCGACGAACTACTCCGGGAATGCCGGCATAGTTGCTTTTCCCACGCCGACCACAAGACACACTTGTTTTTCCGTGATGACGGCCTTTCCGACCTGATCGGGTTTACCTATTCAAAATGGCATGCCGAAGATGCGGTCTCCGATCTGCTCCAGCACCTGCACAATATCCATAGCCACTGCAGTGATAGTGAACAGAGCGTCGTCTCGATTATTCTCGATGGCGAGAACGCCTGGGAATACTACCCAGAGAACGGATACCACTTCCTCGACGCCTTGTACCGGCGCCTGGCGGAGGATCCTGCCATCAACCTCACGACCTACTCTGAGCATCTACAGGAAACACCCAGGGTCCGGGAGCTGCCCGCCATCGTTCCTGGCAGCTGGGTTTACGGAAGCTTTTCCACCTGGATCGGCGACCCCGACAAAAATACCGCCTGGGATCTGCTGTGCGAAGCCAAACAGGCCGTTGATGACTATCTGCGTGAACATCCCCACAAGGCGGACGATCGCAGCCTGCTGGAGCAGCTTGCGGTTTGCGAGGGATCAGACTGGTTTTGGTGGTTTGGCGACTACAATCCAAGCGTATCCGTTGCGGACTTCGATCGCCTTTATCGTCGCAACCTGAAAAATCTCTATCGTTTGATTGAACAGGAACCACCGGCTTCGCTGGATATCCCGCTGAGCAAAGGCAACACCGGCGGCCAGGAAGAAGCCGAAGCTGGCGGCGTGATGCGCAGGGGCAGCTGACAACATCGGTGCTGCGACCATGACATTCATCTGCCGCAGCCCATCACTTAAATAAGGAAGAACCGTGATCTCCCAGTCGCTGAAGAGAAGAGCTGGCGTTCTGTTGCATGTTACCTCACTGCCCAACGACAACGGGCCGGGGAAATTCGACAGCAATGCACGACGATTCATCGACTGGCTCGCCGAAAGCGGTTTCGCTGTATGGCAAATCCTGCCGCTGGGACCAACACACAGCGACGGCTCCCCCTATCTGGCACTGTCAGCCTTTGCCGGCTCACCCGCTTTTATCGATATTACCTCGCTGCGGGAAGATGAAGCCCTCAACGAGTCATGGTTTGGTGAAGCCCTGAAGCTGACCGGCCAGGACTCGATTGATGCGCTGGAAAAAACGCTCAGCCAGTTTCTCGACGCCTCCTTCTCTGAACTGCCGGGCGCCAACGACTTCCTCGAACGCAACAAGGTGTGGCTGCAGGACTATGCACAGTTCATGACCATCCGCCATGCCCAGCAGAACAAGCCCTGGTGGGAGTGGCCCGAGGCACTGCGCGGACGCGATCCCGCTGCGGTCAGAAAGATCGTCAGCCAATACCGCCAGCAGCAACGCAATATCCTCATCCAGCAATATCTGTTCGACCGTCAATGGCAGGCGCTGAAACAGTACGCCAACGACAAGGGCATCGAGCTATTCGGCGATCTGCCGCTCTATGTATCCCATGACAGTGCCGATACCTGGGCCAATCGACGCTTCTTCGCGCTCGATGAAAACGGGCAGGTCACAGTGGCAGCCGGCGCACCACCAGATATGTTCACCGAAGATGGCCAGCGTTGGGGCAACCCGGTCTATAACTGGCCGGCACTCGAACACGATGGTTTCAGCTGGTGGGTCGAACGAATCCAGCGCCAACTCGATCTTTTCGATCTGATCCGAATCGACCATTTCCGTGGGCTTGAAGCCTACTGGGCCATCCCCGGCGACGCCGAACTCGCCAGCGCCGGTCACTGGGAAAAATCGCCCGGCGACGCTCTGCTGCAAACGCTGCGCAGTCGTCTTGGTGATCTGCCGCTGGTGGCCGAAGACTTGGGCTATATCACCAAAGAGGTAGATGAGCTGAGGGAAAAATACCGCCTGCCCTGCATGCGGGTACTCCAATTCGGCTTCGATGGCAAGGATGACAACCCCCACCTGACCTACAACTACACCGAAAACACTGTCGCCTATACCGGTACGCACGATAACGATACCGTCATTGGCTGGTTCGAGAGTCTGCACCCTGAAGCACAGGCCTTTATCCGCTACAAGCTTGGCATCGGAGAAGACGACTCGATACTCGATGCGATGGTCAGCACCGTTCTCCACTCCATCGCCTTCCTCGCCATGATTCCCATGCAGGATGTACTTGGCCTCGGCCACGAGGCAAGAATGAATCTGCCCGGCACAATGGAGAAAAACTGGCGCTGGCAGTTCCAATGGGAACAACTGAGCGACGACATCACCAACAAGTATCAACAGCTACTGCAAGCGTCACACCGCATTGATAACGACTGATAGCTGACAGCTTTCTAATTCACGCGTTCTGCGTCTACAATCCGGGAACCAAGCAACCCGGAGAGTCCCATGCTGCGCAAGCTACTGTTGTTCCTGTCAATCCTATTGATCATCCTGATACTGGTCTGGTCATTGCCACAGTGCTCGCGCCAGAGCGGACCAATCACCCCGCAAGCCGAAAACACTCAGACTGCCGCACCATCGCCCGCCCCGACATCTGCCGCCGCCACAGCAACTGGAATGCAGCAGGACAAGGCTGCACCGGCACCAGTGACCAACGAGACAGCAGAAGATACCATCACCGCTGAACCATCAGCACCGATAGCACCATCAACCACGGCAGCAAAGCCCCTTGCAGCAGACGGTATCGCTACACCAGCAGGCGGCGAGCCCCAAGCAAAAGCTGAAGCAGACAAGACGGACAACGCTGCCGACAACAGCACGGATGCAGCCGCATCCACCGAGGATCAACCAGCACCAGCCAACGACACTGCGTCACTCGAACCCGACAACGCCGCGACCACGGAAGGCGCCACCTCTGCCCCAAAAGAAAACCGCGAAGAATCAGCTTCACACGACACAGCGCCGGCAATACAACAGCCCTCGGCCAGCCCGGCAGAAGCGACTGCCGAACCGCCCAGCCCACCACAAGCCACCAACGAGGAACCAGCAACAACTATTATTCTTGATGGCGTCAATTTTGCACTGAATTCTGACCAACTGATGGAGGGATCCGAAACCGTGCTCGACAATGTCGTTGCCAGCCTGACCAAAAGCCCAGGCATCCGGCTTGAAATCGCAGGCTACACCGACGACCGCGGCGACCCGCTCTACAACCGGATTCTCTCAAGACGCCGCGCAGAAGCCGTCATGATCTACCTCGTCAAGCACGGCATCGATGCACGCCGCCTGACCGCAGCCGGCTACGGCAGTGACGACCCCATTGCGGACAATGCAACTGAAGCAGGCCGGCAGAAAAACCGACGGGTGGAATTGCACATTCGATAGCGAGTCAGTAACCGCCAAAGAATCAGCCCCCTTGCAAAATCCCCGGCTCTATGTTCCAAGGCAACAAGGCGTCCAGTTTCTCCGCAGTATCAGCCTCAGCAATATGCCGCAGCACATGGCGGATATAGGCAAACGGTTCCAGCTGGTTCGCCTTGGCCGTTTCAATCAGTGAATAGACCGTGGCAC
>JALSHZ010000052.1 GCA_026981985.1 Gammaproteobacteria bacterium
CGGAACTTGAGTTAAGAATAATGGGGCCTCGGCCACATTTTTTTACCGCCGTAGCCGGGAGTGTTTCCCCTTGCCCGATCCGGCGCCATGCCGCGGTTGCATCGCATGTGATAATCGAACACAGACGATTCATTGACAGTGTTTGTCCGATGAACAGCATGCCGGAGTGTGAATGCAGCACGAATCCATGGTCTTCCAGCTGTTTCTGGTGTTTGCCGGTGCAGCGGTATTGGCAACGGCTGCGCTGTGGGCGCGCCAGGCGCTGATCGTTGCCTATATCGTCCTTGGCATACTGTTGGGACCATCGGGCTTTGCCGTTCTGCCCGATACGGCATTCGTCGCCGGTATCGCCGAAATCGGCATTATCTTCCTGCTGTTCCTGCTCGGTCTGAATCTACACCCGCAGAAGCTTATTGCCCTGTTTCGTAGCGCGCTGTCTGTCACGCTGCTGAGCAGTGGCCTGTTTGCCGTTGTCGCAGCAATCCTTGCTGCGCTATTTGGTTTTTCTGGCTGGGAGCTGTTGATCATCGCCGTGGCGTCGATGTTTTCCAGCACCATTATCGGCCTCAAGCTGCTGCCTACCTCGGTATTGCATCACCAGCATACCGGTAGTGTGATCATCAGCATCCTGCTGTTGCAGGACATCCTCGCCATTCTCTGCTTGTTGGCGATTCGTGCTTGGGGTCTGGGCGAGACCACGGTGCCGCAGTTGCTGCTGTTTCTGGCCAGTCTGCCGCTGCTGATCGGTTTTGCATTCCTCATGCAGCGCTGGCTGCTGACGCGTTTGCTGATGCGCTTCGACACGATTCGCGAATACGTCTTTCTGCTCGCCATCGGTTGGTGTCTGGGGTTGGCGGAGCTGGCGGCATGGCTGGGGCTGTCGGCGGAGATCGGCGCTTTCATTGCAGGGATTGCGATTGCCGCCAACCCTGTTTCGATGTTCATCGCCGAAAGCCTGAAACCGCTGCGTGACTTCTTTCTGGTGTTGTTCTTCTTTGCGCTCGGTGCCGGGCTTGATCTGGCCATGATGCCGCAGCTGTGGCTGGCGGCTGCCATACTGGCAACTGCGATGCTGACGCTCAAGACATTGACCTTCCGGCAGTTGCTGACACGCGCCGGTGAGAGCAGGGCGCGTGCAGCTGAGATTGGCTTCCGGCTCGGACAGATGAGCGAGTTTTCCTTGCTGATTTCGGTGCTGGCGTTGTCGAACGGTCTGATTGGTGAGCGTGCCGCTTATCTCGTACAGATCGCCACGGTACTGACCTTCCTTGTTTCCCCTTATTTGATCGTGCTGCAGTACCCGACGCCGATCGGAGTCAAGGATGCGTTGCGGCGAGATTGAGCAAGGTGCGAGGTAACTACTCAGCTCACCACTGGAATGCGCCATCTCTGCGTCGCCTACATGGATGTAGGTGAGGGGCGTGAGCAGGATGCGGAAGCTTTGGGAAATGGTCATTTACACGCGTAAACTCACATTTCCCGCCTTGATCTGACGCATTCCAGCGGCAATCTGAGCAGTTACGGCTCTACTTGAGCGGACTCTGAATAGTTACGGTGCGAGCTAAGTCTGACTGTTCAGGTCAGCACCAAGGGTGAAGCGAAATATGATAGATTTCCTGTCTGTATCCGGCTGTTTTCGCTCAGGTAGCACGAGCATGGCGGGCTATATCCATAGATTGGGGAGCGTGTCGTTTTACGACACCCTCGCGCGGCACACGGAAGTGCCGCCAGATTCAACAACGACTAAGTTGTTGAATCTGTGAGGAAAGGAAAAGTCGCACTTTTTCCTTTCCGTGTGTCGCAAAGCCCCGGATGGGCTTTTGCGACACCCTCTTAGATAAGGAAGAAAAATGAAGTTTCTCGTTGCCGATGACCATGAGTTGATCCGGGAAGGTCTTCGCGCGCAGTTGCAGGCGCTGCATCCTGACGCTGCGGTGGAGGAGGCATCCACCATGGATGAAGTGCTCGCCGCCGTTGAGGGGGAGGGTGTGGTAGATCTGCTGTTGCTGGACCTGGGCATGCCGGGTGGAGATGGCATGTCGGTGTTGGCACAGCTATGCAATCGCTACCCCGATATGCCAATCGCCGTTGTGTCTGCATCGGAAGACCGCACAACGATAGAAAAGGCCATCGACTACGGCGCCGCAGGTTATATCCCCAAGTCGATGGCGATGAATGTGATGGTGAATGCGATCCGCTTGATCCTGTCTGGCGGTGTCTATCTGCCAGTAAGTCTGCTACGTGGCAGTCATGATGACCCGCAACCTGGTACCACGAGCAGCATGGAAAGAGATGATCGGCCCGCGCCTGAACCATTGACGCAACGCCAGGTCGATGTGCTCTGTTTGATGTGTGAAGGCATGGCAAACAAGGAAATTGCGCGGCAGCTTGGTATTTCACCGCATACCGTAAAAATCCACGTCGCCGCGATTCTGAAGGCACTGCATGTCGACAATCGCACACAGGCGACACGTCTGGCCGACAAGTACAATCTCTGTGAGCGCAAGGTAACTATTCAGCGTTCACTCAAGTAGAACCGTAACTGCTCAGATTGCCGCTGGAATGCGTCAGATCAAGGCGGGAAATGTGAGTTTACGCGTGTAAATGACCATTTCCCAAAGCTTCCGCATCCTGCTCACGCCCCTCACCTACATCCATGTAGGCGACGCAGAGATGGCGCATTCCAGTGGTGAGCTGAGTAGTTACAGCGCAAGTAGTATTCGGGCTGGCCTCCAACAGCCCCGGCAACCCCTATTAGCATGTGGAGAAAGCAAACAATGGACAGAGCCAACCCCAGCCCCAACCCCAAGTTGATTTTATTAGCAAAATGCCTCGGTAGGTGGTGCAAGGCGTATCAGCGGGAAAATACGCTCGAAGGAGAGCTCGGAAATGTGGGCTAGCCACTGTGGCCATTTGCGGCGAATGGCCACAGGGTTTGCTGCAACGGTATGCACGCTGACACACATGTCCGCTGCGGCCTCCGGCGTGGCGAGCCACACGATGGCCGAAGAGGAAAAGGCATTCTTTGCGGATATTCCGATCGTCATGTCCGCAACCCGCCTGCCGCAGCCGTTGCTGGAATCGCCGGTGTCGACGACAGTGCTTACACGGGAAATGATCGAAGCCTCGGGGTTCAACGAAATTGCGGATCTGTTCCGGCTGGTGCCCGGGTTCCAGGTGGCGCATGCGACAGGCGGGCATTTTGTCGTTGCCTACCACGGGCAGGAGTTCACCTTGGCTTCGCGCCTGGAGGTGCTCGTCGATGGCCGCTCCGTCTATGGCAACCTGCTGTCGAGCGTGCAGTGGAATACGCTCGGGATCGAACTGGAAGATATCGAGCGTATCGAAGTCATTCGTGGCCCCAACGCACCGGTATTCGGTGCCAACGCGATGGTTGCGACGATCAATATCATTACCCGCCAGCCCTATGCGGAACAGGGTACCTGGGTGGATATCGCTGCCGGATCGTTACGCACCCGCGATTTTCTGTTACGCCATGCTGCGTCGCTTGGCGCGCTTGATTATCGTATCAGCCTCGGCTGGGAGGAAAATGACGGTTTCAGCGTGGATCCCGGGCAGGGCCCGGACTTCGATGACTCGCAACTGGGCAATGTCGTATTCCGAGGCGCCTGGACGCCAACGCTGGTGGACGACTTCGATATTCAGTTTGGTCTGACCACAGGTGAGGGCGCGACGCTGCACCCGGAACCGGAAGACGAATCCAGCAATCACGACGGTGATGTGAAATCCCATTTCCAGTTTCTGCGCTGGTCGCGTGCTGCGTCGATGGAAGAGGAATTTTACTTGCAGTTTTACCATAACTACACGGATCAGCATGACCGTGTGGACTATGGTCCCCTGTCGCAACTTGCCGGTGTGTCGCCACTGCTGATTCCCTTTCTTACCGGGGGACAGCCAGACCAGACAATTGAAGCTGTTTATGCCGATGGCGTGTCAGAGCGATACGATCTCGAATTCCAGCATCGCAAGCCTGTGTCGGATGCCATGCGCATCGTCTGGGGAAGTGGTGTGCGCATGGATCGGCTGCGCAGCAAGGCACACTTGAACCAGGATGATTTTGTCGACAGTGTCTCGGCCCGAGTTTTCGGCAATGGTGAATGGAAGCTTAGTGACAAGCTTTCCCTGCATTTGGGTGCGATGATCGAACACAATGACTCGATTGGCCTGTTCGGTTCCGGGCGCATCGCTGCCAACTACCGTTTGGCGCCAAATCAGGCATTGCGTGCCAGCCTGAGTTCGGCTCAGCGCAGCCCCTCGATTCTCGAAGAGCATTGGGACTATCTGCTGCGGTTCAAAGATGGTACGCCATTGAACCAAGTATTCCTGTCGCCTGGCGATCTTGAACCTGAGGCCATTGTGGCGGCGGAGCTGGGCTACGCTTATATTGCCGAAGGGGGAGGCTTGCAGTTCGATGCCAAGCTGTTTTACGAGCGCGCAAGTGATGTGATTTCAAACTACCGTGATCTGGATTACCCAGATCCCTATTTTTCGGATGGTGCTGAAATCATCATCAATGATGATAGTTTTCGCATCAGCGGTCTCGAGGGTTCGATCCGATGGCGCCCCGGCGCCAGTGATCTTCTGTCGTTGCAATATTCGATCACCAAAAGCCGCCGGGTACTCAGTAGAGGTGGTGAGAATGAGCCGCTGAGAATTGACCATGATGCGACCCCGACCAGCACCTGTAGCCTGCTCTATATACACGACTTCGATCATGGTCTCAGTACCAGTCTCGGTTACTACTATCGCTCAGTCTTGAAATGGGTTGGCGATGGAGACCGTGTCCCGGCTCATCACCGCTTCGATCTACGCTTGGCAAAAAGTTTTTCTGCCGGTCATAAGGACGGCAAGATTGAATTCATCGCGCAGAACATGGGGGACGACTATCAGGAATACATCAGTGAGAAATCGGGCAGAACAACATTCGAAACCCGATATTTCGTCAAGTTGGGGTTTCATTATTGATCCGGCAATAAATCTTGCCGGGTAGATAATGATTGGATGGCAGTTTGATAAACAGGTTTCAGTGTTAGCGAAACTGAAAAATAAAATTGGTGTGACAAAATACCACAGTGTGGTGGGGGCCATGACAATATTGACAAAGCAGTATGTATGGGCTTGGTGCTGCAATAAGGCTGGGAGAGGCGTTAGCGCTTGAACCAGTGATGTTGTTCACTGAACAAATTGGGGAGCGTCTGCAACGGCATACCGTGTTGCCGATGATATTGCTGTGGATTTGTTTTATTGCCTCCGGCAGTGTACACGCAGCCTCAATAGAAATTGTCTTGAGCAGTGATAGTGATGAGTACCATCAAGTGGCCAGTCGAATTCATGAAGCATTGCGCGATTCTCGCCACCACGCCGAGAGTGTAGCGACAAGGTTGGCGCAATCGCTCGATGCCGATAGTAATAACGCGGTGCTGAAAGATAGCAGGCTGGTTGTTGCGGTCGGTGTCCGCGCATTGAAGAAAATCCTCGACGGGCCGATGGAATTTCCTGTGTATGCGGTACTCGTGCCCTATGCCAGTTACAGCAAACTACTC
Organism: Gammaproteobacteria bacterium; assembly: GCA_026981985.1. Classification (GTDB taxonomy): domain Bacteria; phylum Pseudomonadota; class Gammaproteobacteria; order UWMA-0217; family UWMA-0217; genus JALSHZ01. The sequence goes on from JALSHZ010000052.1 coordinate 5,565, forward strand.
GATGGGATCGAAGCTAAGGGCAGAGCATCGATCAAACAAAATGTGTCCGCTTTGTATCTCGACCAGCCACTGCACCGGCAGCTGGCACTGGCTAACGCACTCGGGGATCGCTTTCGGGTAGTCGGTATCCTGCTCGCCGAGACTTCCGATTTTGATGTCGCGTCCCTGGTGGCGGAAGCAAAGCAGCTGGGCATGGCGTTACGGGATATTCGTGTTGCCAGCAGCAGGGAGATCGTTCCGGCACTGAAACGTACCAAACGCAAGATTGATATCCTGCTGACCATGTTCGACCCCAGTTTCATCGATACCCAGACGATCAAGCAGATTCTCTATTTTTCCTATCATCGCCGTCTTCCCGTGCTGGGTTATTCGCATGCGATGGTCAAGGCTGGTGCGCTGGCGGCCATTTTCAGTACCCCTAAGCAGATAGGGCAGCATGCTGCCGAGGAGATTATCGACGCATTGGACTCTGATCCAGTGCGGCTGTCACCACCAGGTTTCCCGAAGTACTACCAGGCTATCTGTAATGCCGCGGTGGCCGACTATTTCAATCTGCATGTGGATTGCAGCCTCGCATCACTCTCTCACCCTGGGCCCCAACCGGCAAGTGGTGGCCAGTAGTGGTGCATCTGAGGTTTCAGCATGGTTGGGGAATCCGCAAGCGTGTCTTGTTTCTCGCCATTGTGCCGATGTTTCTGGTCTCGATCATGATCGGTTTCTATTTGACGCAGGCACATCTTGGTTATATGCAAGAGACCATGGCAAAACGGGGTGAAGATATTGCGCGCAACCTCGGCCTTGCCAGTGAATTCAGTCTGTTGATCGAGGATAGAAAGCACCTGAAAACGCTCGTGGATCGGACTTACTTCGGGCCTGAAATCGAGGCCGTCATTATTCTTGATAAGCGCGGTAATGTCATGGCGAAGAGATTTCGTGATGGCTTTGCGGAACGGGTTCATGACAGCGATGTACAAGGCAGCCTGTGGGAGTTTTATGTCGATGTGGAAACAACATCGGTCGCTGAAAATGAAAGCGAAGAGTTACTCGGCCCAGCGCAAAGCCGGCAGCTGGGTAGGGTGATCGTTTATGTGTCGCGCGAGCATCTGCAGAACACAGCGCGCCAAGTCATTGTGCGCAGTATTCTCTTTATCCTTTTTGGTCTGTTGTTCGCGTCATTGCTCGCCTTACTGCTGGCGCGGGAAATACTCGCACCGATTCAGCGTATCACCGATCTTGTCGGGCGGGTTCAGCGCGGTGATCTTTCATCACGCCTGGCGCGTAAGAGCGGTGCTGAGATCGGCGAACTTGAACAGGGTATCAATCGTATGGTCAGAACCATCGAAGGCACCCGGAAGGAGCTGGAGGAGCAGGTTGCCAAGGCAACTGCACGGCTGCAGGAAACGGTTGCTGCATTGCAAGAGAAAAATACTGCCCTGGAGGCCTCGCGCCGTGAAGCCATTGAAGCCGGGCAGGCCAAGGAGCGTTTCCTGGCGCATGTCAGTCACGAATTGCGCACGCCGTTGAATGCGATCGTCGGCTTTGCCGAGTTGCTGGAAAAAGACCCGCAGGCAAATGAAACGCGTGAGTATACCTGGGTCATCAGCAATGCCAGCCGGCAGTTGTTGGCAGTGATCAACGACGTACTCAGCTACTCTGAGTTGCGTGCCGGCACATTGACTATCGAAAAACAGTCGTTTCGCCCGGAAAACGTGCTTGAGGATGTTGTTTCACTGCTCAGTCTGGACGCGCACTGCAAGGGGCTGGAACTGGTCTTGCTGATTCATCGTGATACGCCACGCGAGGTTGTTGGCGATCCGGTTCGCTTCAGCCAGGTATTGACCAACTTGCTGGTCAATGCGGTCAAGTTTACAGCGTCCGGGGAGATTCTGGTGGTCTCGGAGTCGATGATCGATGAGGATGGACGTCGCTACCACCTCGTGTCGGTCGAAGACTCTGGCATTGGTATTCCAGAGGCGCGGCGTGATGCCTTGTTCGAACCGTTCGTTCAGGGTGATAGCTCAATTCAGAAGCGCTATGGTGGCACCGGGCTGGGATTGGCCATTTCGCGCTCGCTGATGGTGCTGATGGGCGGCAAAATCTGGCTTGCCGATAGCAGCCTGGGTGGCAGCCGGTTTTGCGTTGCGCTACCTGCCGGAGATGGTGAAAATATCGCAGCGCTGCAAGACGAACCGCTAGATGCGCTCCAGGCTGTCAAGGTGCTGGTCGTCGACAGCCATGCGGTATCGAAACGCGCAATCAAAAACATGCTGCTCAGTTTTGGCATGGAGGTGTTTCTCCAGCCAAGTCGGCAGACGACGCAACAGGCGCTGAAAGCGGCGGCTGATACGGGAATGCCATTTCAGGTGCTCGTCACTGCTGGCAAGGGCGATGAATTTCCGCCGGAGCGGCTATTGTCGCTGTGCGATATTGCAGCTGACCAGGAGATAGGTGTGCTGATCCTGATCAGTGATGAGGAGCAAGTCAGAGAGAAACAGCGCATTGTGGAACACAAACACGGGGTCGTGATTTCCACCAAGCCGATTCGTCGCCAAAGGCTATTTGAAAACCTGCAACAGGTTCTCGAGTACCGACCGCAGAAAATGACATCCGTGCCAAAGATCAAGACGATCCCTGCTGCCAATGCGCGGGTGCTGATTGCGGATGACAATGCATTTTCCCGCCAGCTCCTGCAGGCCAGCCTGGAACGATGCGGTATTGCGGTCGAAATGGTCACAGATGGATTCGAGCTGGTCGAACAAGCGCGCCAGAAACAATATGACCTTATTTTTCTCGACATTCACATGCCGGCCATGGATGGCATCTCCGCGGCGCAGATCATTCGCGAAGAGACCATCAACAACCTGACCTCGTTGGTTGCCGTCACGGCGGATCTGTTTACCCCCGCGACAAGCGCGCGGCAACAGCAGCTTTTCAACGAAATACTCTATAAGCCGGTATCACCTGCCGCGGTTGCCGCAGTCGTTGAACGCATCCTGCCTGAGTTGACTGGGCAACTGCAGGAGAGGGTAGGCAGCGCACCGCCTACGGATGATCCGCACCAGACCGAGCGCTTCAAGGCCGCGCTTGATGAGCTGGTCGTGCAGTTGAAAGCGGCAGCAGCGCTGTCGGATCGTGACGACATCAAGAATATTGCCCACCAGATCAATGGGCTGACGGGCTATTTTGGTCATCAGGCGCTGGCGCAAAAGGGTAGGGCGCTGGAGCAAAACGCGCTCAGTGACGCAATGGATGTCATCAAGGTGCTGGTCGATGACATCAGTTCGCTGGTCGCTTCGCTGTAGGCCGGCAAAGCCGTCACGTCGAACGGTAGATGTATTTCAACAGAAACGGCGGCAACAGCGTGGTCAAGGCGATAACGATAATCATGCCGGCGTAGACGTCATTATTGAAAATGCCACTGCTACGCCCGAGTTCGGCAAAAATCAGGCCGACCTCGCCGCGCGGTATCATGGCAACACCGATAATGATTTTCTGCCGTAGCGGTTCGCTGGTGAATGTTGCGCCGGCGAATTTGCCGATAATGGCTACGAGCAGGAACAGCAGGGAAAAACTCCAGATGAAGGCCGATGTCCAGTCGACCTCATGGAGATTCAGTGACAGGCCGACCGTGACGAAAAAAATCGGTGTAAAGAGCTGGATGATCGGCCGCATTTCGCTTTCGATGCGCTCGGCGAATTTGGGTTCGGTATGCAGCGCGATGCCAAAGGGCAGAAAGAAACGGCGCGACAGCGCCAGCCCGGCGGCAAATCCGCCGAGCAGTTCGGGGGCACCCATCTCGTGCGCCAGCCATGCGAACAGCAGCACCAGCGAAACCATGGCGGTGGGGATTAGGCCGGGGATCTCGGTGATGCTGTCGAAATGTCTGATCGGATGCGAAATCAGCCGTGCGGCGATGGGCGCCAGGATGAAGAAGAGTGAAATGAATAACAGCACTTTGCCGACGTTGGCTGCGGTAATGCCGCCGCCCACCGAGAATTCATACAGCAGCGCGAGCAGGACGACCCCGAGTACATCGTCGAGCACGGCGGCACCGAGCACGATCTGACCCTCCCGGGAGTGGCGTTGATGCAAATCACTGAGCACGCGAATGGTGATGCCGATGCTGGTGGCAGTGAGGGCGCCGCCAATGAACATTGACACCAATATTGACAAGTCGAACCATTGCCATGCCAGCAGGAAGCCCAGTACGAAGGGAAGGATGAAACCGCCGAGTGCCACGGCGGTGGAGGCGCGGCCGGTGTTCATCAGCTTGCGTATGTCGGTTTCGAGACCTACCTCGAACAGCAGCAGCAGAATGCCGATTTCGGCCAGTAGTTTGATCACGGCGTCGGGTTGCAGCCAGCCGAGCAGACTGGGTCCGAGTACGATCCCGGCGGTCAATTCGCCGATGACCGAGGGTGCGCCGAGGCGGACGGCGATTTCTGCGAAGATTCTGGCGGTGACCAGAATCAGGAGTAGTGACAGGAAAAAGCTGTGGACTTCCATGGGTGAGTGTCTCAGCGCAGTAGCAGTACCGGAACTCTGGCGTTGCGGATCATGTTGGTGGTGGTGCTGCCAACGAGAAAGCGACGAATGATCGAGTGGCCGTAGGCGCCCATGATGATCATGTCGATGTCATGTTCACGGCGATAATCGCAAAGCACCTTTTCAACCTCGCCGGTTTGCATCGAGGTGGTGACATCGAACCCGGCTGTGTCGAGCTTTTTCTTGGCCCACTGTAGTGCGCCTGCATTGCTCCCGGCCATGACGATATGGCAGCTGACGCCAGCGAACAGCGGGCTGGCCGCAACCATTTCCACGCCTTTTTTCGTCGTCATGCTGCCATCGAAGGCGATCAGTACGCGTTGCGGCTCCTTGAACTGGCTGGAGGTGACGAGAATGGGTTTGTGCAACGCTCGAACTGCGGACTCCAGCCGACTACCGAGATGCTCGGCAAGATTCTCGTCGTGCTTGCCCAATACCCACAGTCGGGCTTCGTCTTCCATATCCATCAGCGTGCTGACAAGATCGCCATGGCGTTGCATGGTGACAGGGTTGTCGACGCCGTCGGCAATGGCGCGGTCGCGGGCGGCTTCGAGCATCAGGCGGCCCTGTTCCAGGGCGAGTTTGGCGCGTTTCTCGTCGAGTTCCGAAAGCTCTTCGAGCAAGGACTCGCGAGTGCCAAGGCCGATATTGCCGGAAAGATTGCTGTCCGTTGGAAATGCTGATTTGTCGAGGGTATGCAGGATCAGCAGGGGTGCCTTCATTTTCAGGCTGGCCCAGGCCGCGTAATCGCAAACGGCGGGGGTGATGCTGGTGCCGTCGATACAGGCGATGACTTTGCTCATGCGTTTTCCCTGTTGCTTACTCAATTTGTTGGCGCCCATTCGGGCTTGCTATCGCTGCGCCTGCGCGTGTGCGAATGAATTCGCCCCTACAGTAATAACTTCGTAGGGGCGAATTCATTCGCCTGGCCGACTAATGCTCCAGCAGCGTGTCGGCTGCGTCAGGTTTGTCGTGCACAGCAAAACGGTCGATGATCGTCTTGCTGGCGTTGTTCAGGCCGATGACTTCGACTTCGGTCCCTTCACGACGAAACTTGATGACCACCTTGTCCAGCGCCGCCACTGCCGTGATGTCCCAGAAATGTGCATGGGTCAGCTCAATGGTGACATGGGTCAGCGCTTCCTTCAGATCGAATGCGGCGATGAATTTGTCGGCGGAGGCAAAAAATACCTGCCCATGTACCTCGTAGTGGCGCTTCATGCTGTCCGGGCTGAGCGTCGACGTGACATACATATAATGACTGACGCGATGGGCGAAGAACAGCGCACTCAATAGTACGCCAACGAAGACACCAAAGGCGAGGTTGTGGGTGGCGACGACGACGACCACCGTCGCCACCATGACGATGCTGGAGCTGCGCGGGTTGCTGCGCATTTTCACGATCGAACTCCAGCTGAAGGTGCCGATCGATACCATGATCATGACTGCGACCAGCGCTGCCATCGGGATTTGTGACACCCATTCATCCAGAAACACCACCAAAATCAGCAGGAACACCCCTGCCGTCAGCGTCGACAGGCGGGTGCGGCCGCCAGACTTCACGTTGATGATGGACTGCCCGATCATGGCGCAGCCAGCCATGCCGCCGATCATGCCAGTAGCGATATTGGCGATGCCCTGGCCCTTGCACTCGCGATTCTTGTCGCTGGGTGTGTCGGTGAGATCGTCGATGATGGTGGCGGTCATCAGCGATTCCAGCAGCCCCACGACCGCGAGTGACAGTGAGTAGGGCAGGATGATCAGCAGTGTCTCCAGATTCAGCGGCACATCGGGCCAGAGGAACGATGGCAGTGTGTCGGGCAGATCGCCCAGATCACCAACGGTGCGGATGTCCAGATCCAGCAACAGCGCTACCACCGTCAATACGATGATGTTGACCAGCGGTGAAGGCACACTGCGGGTCAGTAGTGGAAACAGGTAGATGATGCCAAGCCCGGCTGCCGTCATGGCATAGACATGCCAGGTGACGTTGGTCAGCTCCGGCAGCTGGGCCATGAAGATCAGGATCGCGAGTGCGTTGACAAAACCAGTAACCACCGAGGATGAAACAAAACGCATCAGCGAGCCAAGCCGCAAGTAGCCGGCGATGATCTGGAACACGCCGGTCAACATCGTTGCCGCCAGCAGATACTCCAGCCCGTGCTCCTTCACCAAGGTCACCATCAACAGCGCCATAGCGGCAGTTGCTGCTGAAATCATGCCGGGCCGTCCGCCGGCAAAAGCGGTGATGACGGCGATACTGAACGAGGCGTACAGACCAACCTTGGGGTCAACCCCTGCAATGACCGAAAACGCGATGGCCTCGGGAATCAGGGCCAGTGCTACCACCGTGCCGGCAAGCATGTCGCCGCGAATATTGGAAAACCAGTCGTGCCTGAGGGAAGTGATCATGGCTGGGTACTGTGTTGGCGCCCCGGCGATGACCCGTCTGGCGCGTGGAATGAAAAAGGCCGCCATCCCCGTAGGAATGCGGCCGCTCGGGCGCGGAGTTTAGTGGACTGGAGCTTGTTCGGGCAACCATCGATTGTCGGATGTTCGGTGCATATATGTCGGTGGCGTGGGTGTTGGTTGCAGACACAATAATTAACGCCGTTGCTTTCGATGGGGTGAACTACAACACGGGAATCCTGTCATACCCGGAGAACAACAACGGAACCGGCGCGATCAGCTGATGACCGGTCGATGAAGAATTGTAACTACTCAGCACAGGCCAGTAACTGCTCTGATTGCCGCTGAAACGCGTCAGATCAAGGCGGGAAATGTGAGTTTACAGGTGTAAATGACCATTTCCCAACGCAGAGATGGCGCGTTTCAGTGGTGAGCTGAGTAGTTACGAAGAATTTCAGTCCCGCAGGGGATGCCAACGGCGACGAGCATGCGTTCAACACAAGATCCTTTTGAATACCATCCGGTGCCGGCAGGCCCGCCGGCGCGAGCCGGTGGTGCTGGTGTAAGCCTCGGGATTCCCGGTAGCAGTGATTCGAAAGCTTACCTCGAGCTTATCCGCCAAAACCTGCCGAAACTCATCGTTACTGCTCTGCTGGCGGCGATGTTGGTGGGGGTCTGGTTGCTGTCTACTGAAAAAGTGTATCAGGCCAGTGCCTTGCTGCGCATCGAAGATGAAAGCGGCTTTATGGACAAATTGCTGGAAAAGGAGAGCGACCCGTTTTCGACTGCGCCACTTGCCAAGGAGGAGGCCAAGATCATTGGTTCACGGGCAGTGCTGGGCGCCGCTGTTGATGCCCTTGGTCTCACTATCGAGTCACAGCCGCAATATTTGCCGCTGCTCGGCAAGTTGCTCAGCCGGTATCCGGCGCTGGTCAGCAGGATTCAACAGTGGTTCCCCGACAATGGATATGCCTGGGGCGGTGAGCGTCTGGAGATCGGCTTCCTTGATCTGCCACAAGCCTTGCACGGCAAACCGTTGACGCTCATTGCCAGTCAGCCGGGCAGGTACAGCATTGAATATGACGGCGAGTCCGTTTTGACGGACGGGGAGGTTGGGGCGTTCGAGGTCTTGCATTTCAGCAATGGTGACACAGCGTCGATTCTTGTGCAGAAGCTGGCAGCACTGCCGGGTACCGCGTTTATGGTGTATCGGCATTCCCGCGAGGCAAAGATCGATGCACTGCGCGCTGCGTTGACGATCAATGCCAGGGAAACCGGTACCCGTGTCATGGAGCTGGTGCTCAAGGGCAATGACCCGCAACTTCTGGCGCGCACGCTCAATGAGATCGTCTCCACCTATCGCGATCTGCGTTTGTCCTGGTCTTCACGCGAGGTGCGGCAGGAGCTTGGGTTTCTCAACACACGCCTGCCGGAAGCGCGGGAGCAGCTGGCGGCTGCCGAGGAGGCGCTGGCCGCTTATCGCAAACGGCATCGCTCGCTCGATGTCGATACCGAGTCACGTGCGGCGATCACTCGTGCTGCGGGTATCGAGGCAGAATTGAAGCAGTTGCAGATGAAGCGTGAGTTGCTGGCACAACAATATACGTCGCGCTACCCCGAGCTGGAAAAGCTCGATGCCGAAATTGCCTCGACCACTGCACTGTTGTCGCAGACACAGCGGAAAATGCGTGCCATGCCTGCCGTTGGCAAAGGGCTGCTGAGCCTGGAACGCGAGGTGGAAATGCGCAGCAAGCTGTATACCTCGCTGGAACAGCGTTACCAGAAGCTGAAAGTTGCGGAAGCCAGCTCTATTGGCAGTGTCAGGCTGATCGACTCGGCGGTGGCCCCCGACAAGCCTGTATGGCCAAAACCTGGTCTGTTGGTGCCGTTGGCGGTGCTGGCGGCGCTGTTTTTGCATCTGTCCTGGCTTTTTGTCCGCGCCGCCTTTTCGAACCGTGTGCATGACGCCGAAACCGTCGAGACATTGTCAGGAGCGCCCGTTTTCGTCGACATCCCCTATAGCAGCCGTCAGGCACGTCCACAGGCTCCAGCACGGAACCTGTTGCCGGGTGTGGCTAAACGGGGTGGTGTGCTGGCCGTCGATCATCCGGATGATTTCACGGTTGAAACCCTGCGTGGATTGCGCGCCATGCTGACCAATGTGCTTGCCAGGGCCGACAATCGCATGTTGATGATCTGTGGGCCATTGCCACGCATGGGAAAGTCGTTCGTCAGCGCCAACCTTGCGGTGCTGTTGCAGGAGGCGGGGAAAAGAGTGCTGCTGATCGATGCAGACTTCCAACGTGGCCGACTGCATAAGGATTTCGGCATCAGCAACGATATCGGCTTGACCAGCGTGATCGCCGGCAAAGTCGAGGTGGAGGACGCCATCGTCCCCACTGAGATCGCGGGACTCGATGTCATGACCCGAGGGCCGGATGCTCCGCCGCTGGATGAGTACCTGGAGCGTGGTTTGAGAAAAATCGATGCTGTACTTGGCGATTATTACGACCACATTGTGGTCGATGCGCCGCCGGTCCTGAGTCTGTCGACATCAGCCATTATTGGTCGTGTCGCGGGTGTCAGCATCATGGTGGTGCGTACCGATGAGGTGACGGTCGATGAAATGAAGGCGGCGGTCAAACGGCTGAAGCTAGCCGGTGTCGATATCGACGGCTGTCTGGTCAACAACATGAGCGCAGAGAGCCAGCGCCAAGCCTATCGTTACGGCTATGCCAGTTAGTGATCTGGGCAAAAAGTAACAACCAATGTAACTACTTAGCACAGGCCGGTAACTGCTCAGATTGCCGCTGAAACGCGTCAGATCAAGGCGGGAAATGTGAGTTTACAGGTGTAAATGACCATTTCCCAACGCAGAAATGGCGCGTTTCAGTGGTGAGCTGAGTAGTTACCAACCAATAAATATATCAGGAGAATGTCATGTCATCTGCCATAAACAAACGAATACTGGTCACTGGGGGCGCAGGGTTTCTCGGCTCCCACCTGTGTGAAAAACTACTGGAGCAAAATCATGAAGTGCTCTGTGTCGATAATTTCTTTACTGGCGCCAAGGAAAATATTCGCCACCTGCTGAGTGACCCGTATTTCGAGGTCATGCGCCATGACATCAACTTTCCGCTCTATGTTGAGGTCGATGAAATCTACAACATGGCCTGTCCGGCATCGCCCATCCATTACCAGCATGACCCGGTGCAGACCACGAAAACAAGTGTGCTCGGTGCAATCAATATGCTCGGTCTGGCCAAACGTGTTGGCGCAAAGATATTCCAGGCTTCGACCAGTGAGGTCTACGGCGATCCGGCAGTCCATCCGCAAACAGAAGACTACTGGGGACACGTCAATCCTATCGGTCCTCGTGCTTGCTACGACGAAGGCAAGCGCTGTGCCGAGACGCTGTTTTTCGATTATCACCGCCAGCATGGGCTGCGGGTGAAGGTAGGGCGGTTCTTCAATACCTATGGGCCAAGAATGCATCCCGACGATGGCAGGGTGGTTTCCAACTTCATTATTCAGGCCTTGAAGAATGAACCGATCACTGTCTATGGCGATGGCAGCCAGACACGCTCATTCTGCTACGTCGACGACATGATCGACCTCGTCAGCCGTGTGATGGATACCGACGACAGCTTTACCGGGCCGGTGAATATGGGAAACCCCAATGAAATTACCGTCGGTGAACTGGCTGAAACTGTGGTCCGTTTGACCGGGTCGCGCTCGAAGATCAACTACCTTCCGTTGCCGGCTGATGATCCCAGGCAGCGGCAACCGAATATTTCCAAGGCAACGGAAACCACTGGCTGGCAACCAAGCACCAGTCTGGAAGATGGCTTGCAGCAGACCATCGATTATTTCCGCCAGCTTATCGAAAGCCCGCACGAGATGCGAAAACTGGCGGCGGTGGTTTGAACTGCGTCTGAACTGTACTGAAACTGGCGGAAACCTTCGATGAGCGATTCACTCGACGTTGTGCAGGATGGTATTTCTGAATTCCGGGAGGCGGCACGTGCGCCGACGATGCCGCGAATGCACAACGGATTGTCGACGACACGTCGTGTCGTTTCTGCCAGCGTCATCGTGGGCTTGCAGGTAGGGCTCGATGTGTTGGCAATGGTGCTGGCGATCATTGTTGCCGACCACTACCATCATGTTGGCCATGGAAGTGCCACGGTACTTTGGATGTTGTTTTTTTCAGGGTCACTGTTGCTCGCATTGTGGCATTTCGGCTTTTACCGTATCAGTCGTTTGACGCAGTGGTCTGGATCGCCCTTTGCTTTCCTTCTTTTTATGCCGGCCAGCATCGTCGTCATGTCGCTTGTTTATTTGGCAGTGCCGGAGAGTCAGGTGGTGGAGCCTGGATGGTTGTCGATGGTTGTCGCTGTTTCGCTGGCATCGATGTGGCTCGGCCGTTTTCTGCTGACCTGGGTTATTCGCGCAGGGCTGCGCCGGGGGCTGCTTGGTGAAAGCGTCGCTGTTGTCGGCACGGGAGCGGTGGCGAGAAAGTTTATCGAACAGCTGCTTTCACATCCGCAGGATCAGTGGTGCTACCTTGTTGGCGTGTTCGATGATCGCACCGAACACCGTCGGGCTGTGTTTCCGGGTGTGTCATTGTTGGGGCGCATTGACGATATCGAACGCTATGTACGTGACGGTATGGTGCAGCATATTGTCATCGCCTTGCCGCTGGATGCTTCCATTTCGGTTGATGACCTGCGCCGCAAGCTGGCGTCAATGCCAGCCAGCTTGTCGCTTACCTGGGATCCAGTGAGAGCGGTCGTGGGGCCGTCAGCGATACCAAGTGGCGGTAATCTCTCCCTGCTTCAGGAAATGCCGCTGTTGAAGCTAAAGGAGCTGCCAACTTTCGGCTGGGCGGCGATTGCCAAGTGGTTCGAGGATCGCTTGTTGGCAGTGTTTGCGTTGCTCCTGCTGGCCCCGCTTTTCGTGGTGATCGCAATATTGATCAAGCTCGACAGCCCCGGCCCGGTGCTGTTTCGGCAGCGGCGCTACGGTTTTAACAAGCGGCCGATCATGGTTTACAAGTTTCGCACCATGCATCATGACAGCGCAGGGAACCAACGGTTTCGTCAAGCGACCAAGCATGACAAGCGGGTCACACGGCTTGGCCGGTTGCTGCGTAAAACCAGCCTCGACGAACTACCACAGCTTTTCAATGTGCTGGAAGGCAAGATGTCGCTGGTGGGGCCCAGGCCGCACCCCGTGGAGCTGGACGACCATTTCAAGCGCCTGATCGAGGGTCTGGACGAACGACATTGCGTCAAACCGGGTATCACGGGCTGGGCGCAGATCAATGGTTTCAGAGGGGAAACCGATACCCTGGAAAAAATGGAGGCGCGGATTGCCTACGATATTACCTATATAGAAAACTGGTCATTGTGGCTGGACATAAAAATATTAATGCGTACCGCAGTGGGAGGATGGGTCGATGACAACGCATACTGAGGAATTTCCCAGGCACGCTGCGGCGCAGCAAGGTGAAATCATTGCCAAGGCAGATATCGCGTGGCAGGAAAAACAGATTCCGGCAATCGATCTTCTTGGATTCCGTGTTCATCCTGGAACGCTTGAGGACTATCTCGACCTGGTTAAAGCTTCGATACGGGAGCGCGTAGGCGTCAGGGTGCTGTATCACAACCTGCATTCGCTCCATGAGTATTTTCGTAGCGAGCAACTGCGACAATACTACAGCGGGAGTTTCGTGCTCGTCGACGGCATGCCATTGATCGGCCTGCTCAAGCTTGGTGGCCATGCGGTCGATCGGGAGCATCGCCTGACCTACGTCGACTTTATCTGGCCATTGCTGCAACGTGCTCGCGATGAGGGGTGGCGGGTATTCGTTCTCGGCCAGGCGCCGGAAACCCTCTCAGCAGCACTGGAAAAAATCGGCGAACGTTTGCCGGGGCTCGCCATCGCCGGCCATCACGGCTATTTCGATAGCACATCCGGAAGTCAGGAAAACCAGCAAGTGATTGATCAGATCAATACGAACGAAACCGATCTTTTGCTGGTAGGGATGGGAACCCCCGTTCAGGAACGCTGGATTCAAGACAACGCGGCGTTGTTGCATGCGCCCGCGATCCTGGCGTCGGGTGCCTGCATGGAGTATGTCGCCGGTGTGGTGCAGTCGCCGCCACGCTGGATGGGGCGCTGCGGGCTGGAGTGGAGTTTCCGCTTATTGGAAAATCCGCGTCGTTTTGCACACCGGTATCTTGTCGAACCGTGGGTGCTCGCGATGATACTCGCGCGTAACTTCCTGCTCGGTTCAAGGGCATGATGGTACAGGAGCCGTGAGTGCCGTACGGCAAGAAACGCTGGGACAGGGGAGAATCCAGGAAGGAAAACATGGCAAGGTGGCGCGCAAGTATGTCACTGCCCTTGCTGGCCAGGGGCTGCTCAGCCTGTTTCATTTCGCGCTTAATATCGTACTCGTGCGGCAATTCGTGCCACAGGACTATGGCATATTCGCGCTTGCGTTCGTGGCAGCGGTACTGGGCGCTTCTCTGACAGGGGCATTGGCAGGGACCCCAGTGTCTGTCTATACCCCCGGTGTGAGCCGGAGGGCAAAGCGCCATTATCTCGAAACCCTGCTGTCGACGGTCAATCTGGCACTGGTTGGTGTCATTCTGCTGACCACCCTGCTGGTCACGCTATGGCTGCATTTTCCGTTGGGTACGATGCTGGGTTTCAGTGTTTTCGTGGCGTCATACGGGGCGCGGCAGTATTTCCGCGCCTTTGCTTTCGCCCGTCAATCTCCGCAGACGGCACTGTATGCGGATATCACCTATGTACTGACCGCATTACTGATTCTCCTGTTGGCTGTGATGCAGGGGGTGGTGCTGAATCTCGCACTGGTGCTGGCTGCGCTTGCGCTGGGCAATCTCGCAGCCATTTTTCTGGAGTTCAAGTCGCTGGCGGCAGGCCGTGTCAGAATCATCCGGCGCTGGCGATCGCTGCGGCGCTATGGATTGATCTGGCAGCAGTCACGCTGGGCGCTGATTGGTGCTGTCACCACCCTGATAGCGACGCAGGCGCACAGTTTTATCGTCACGATGTTTGCTGGTGCCGCTGCCTATGCACCCCTGGCGGCAGGGTTTGTATTGTTTGGGCCGATCAGGATCGGTTTGCAGTCTTGGTTGAGTGTGATGCGGCCGGAGTTGGCGGTGGCCATTGCGCAGCATGACCATGAAGCACTGCGCCGTATTCAGAGAACCTCAGCCTTGGTGATGTTGCTCGGTGTATTGCTGTTTGCGCTGTTGCTGCAGTTACTGTGGTCGCCTATCGATGAATTCCTCTATGCAAATCGTTATGGCGATGTGCCCATGGGCTGGATTGTCGCCGGTTGGTGTGCGGTGACGTTTTTCACCGCACAGGTGGTGACACCCAGTGGCATGTTACAGGCCTTGAAACGTTTTCGTGTGCTGGCGATGGGCACGGTGTATAGCGCTGTGCTCAGTGTCACGGCTGTGGCGATTTTCCTGGCACTGTGGGGATCTGCATATTCAGTGCTGGGCATCCTGCTTGCCGAAGCCTTTCTGGCCGTGTATTTGATCATCGCTGTCCGCCGGGAGGTGCAGAGAAGTTGGTAGTCCAGCTCCCCATTCTGGCGCGACAGGCATGGTGGCCGCGCTGATGACTGAAGCGACCGTCAATATGCAGCAGCAAACGTTGTCGTGGCTCGATATTGTAGCTGCCATTGTTGCCGTGTTGCTGGGGACGGGGGCGGTGGCCGAGCTGCTGGCCTTTTTTGTCGGCGAAAGTTCCAGTGCCAGGGTGGTGACTGCAAGCTGGTTGCTGCTATATGCCTGGGCATTGCTGAAACTGGGTTCTGGCGACCAACTGCAATGGCTGGCCTGGTTATTCCGCTACCGGCTGCTACTGATATTGATTCTTGCGGCTGCCGCCGCTTCCTTTCTGTGGTCTATTGATGCGGCGCTCACGATGCGCCGCGCTGTGCATTTCATTGGCACGACACTACTGGCCTTTTATCTTGGCTATCGCTTCCGTTTTGGCTTGCTGATGGCGTTGCTGGCCGGTATTTTGGCTTTATTGATGGTGGCCTCGCTGGTGGCGGTGGTGGTGCTGCCAGATCTCGGTATTCAGATCTACGAAGGCAAGCTCGTCTGGAAGGGAGTATTTCCAGACAAGAATACGCTTGGGTTTTCCGCAGCTGTCTTGTTACTGATGCTCGTTGTGATCTTTGGCGCGGTTCGGCAATGGGGTGTGCGTCTAATACTGCTAGCTGGCATGGCGACCGCGCTACTGGTGTTGATAGGAAGTCACTCGGCAACTTCGCTGGTTGCAATGGTGGTCGGTGTCACCATCATGGCGATCTTTTTCACCATCGCCAGGATCGGCATGGTTAGGTTCGGCGGCATTATGTTACTGCTGCTCTTCGGTATCGTGGGCGCGTTGTTTGTTCAGGGTGTCGATCTGTCGGCGCTGTTTTCTCTTCTTGGCCGTTCTACCGATCTGACCGGGAGGGAGGAGATATGGCAAGCGGTGAAATTGTTGATCGCCGACCACCCCTGGACGGGAACCGGATATGGCACGATCTGGTCGCCTACCCCTGAGAGTGAGTGGCAGCAATCGCTGCTCAATATCACCTGGACTGCCTACCACGCCCATAACGGTTTTTTCCAGGTTGCTTCCCAGCTTGGGTTGGTCGTTACCGGCCTGGCAATACTGTTTGTCTTGCAATTGCAGATCGAGGCCATTGCAGTCTATTTGCGCGCCTCACATATGATGGCGGCGATTCTGGTTATCGGTTTCCAGACGGCCTACCTCGTCAGCAACCTGACCGAGGCTTATTTCATGGTGGATCGTAATTTGTTCTGGATGCTCCAAATCGCATTGCCGGTTGCATTGCTGCGGCTGGTTGAAACACCGGTTGTCATTGCGCCATACGACGTGCCCGCTGCAGAAACTTCACACAACGGGCGCGGTACTATTGTCAATCATTA
Source organism: Gammaproteobacteria bacterium (assembly GCA_026981985.1). GTDB lineage: Bacteria > Pseudomonadota > Gammaproteobacteria > UWMA-0217 > UWMA-0217 > JALSHZ01. The sequence continues at coordinate 21,515 of JALSHZ010000052.1, forward strand.
TCAAGCGGGTTTGTCTCAATGAAAAAAACTGTACTGGTTACTGGCGGCGCGGGCTATATCGGTTCTCATATGGTCAAGTTGTTGTTGGAGAAAGGCCACCGGGTCGTTGTTTTCGACAATTTGTCACGGGGGTTTGCGGATGCGGTGCTGTGTCCTGATCTGGTTGTTGGAGATTTGCTCAATCCCGCTGCGATCAACGATGTTTTTTCACGTTTTCAAGTCGACGTGGTCATGCACTTTGCCGCGCTCGCCTATGTCGGTGAATCAATGCAGCATCCTCGGGAATATTATTACAACAATGTAGCTGGTTCGATGAACCTGCTCAATGCCATGCTCGACCACGGTATCGACAAGTTTGTTTTCTCCTCCACCTGCGCGACTTATGGTGTGCCGGAAAAAATGCCGATCACTGAAGCTGAGGCACAGCGGCCAATCAATCCCTATGGCCAGAGCAAACTCATGGTTGAAAGAATACTCGCTGACTATGCGCAGGCCTATGGGATGAACAGCATCGCGCTCCGCTATTTCAATGCGGCGGGCTGCGATCCGGATGGTCGCCTGGGCGAACGACATGATCCGGAAACGCACCTGATTCCGCTGGTGCTGGAAGAAGCGCAGCGGGTGATTCAGGGCGGAAACCCAGCGGCAACAGGGCTTGAGGTATTCGGTACCGATTTCGATACAGCCGATGGCAGCTGTGTGCGGGATTACATTCATGTGACGGACCTATGCGCTGCCCATCTGGCGGCGATGGATCGTTTGCTCGATACGCCAGAAACAGGGGCCGAGGCGTACAACCTGGGAAACGGCAACGGCTTTTCAGTGCTCGATGTTATCGATGTCTGCCGACGGGTCACCGGTGTCGGGATCAACTACCGTGCCTCCGCCCGCCGCCCGGGTGATCCCGCGGTACTGATCGGTTCTGCAGATAAGGCGCTGGATATTCTCGGCTGGGAACCTCGCTATACGGATCTTGAGGAAATCGTCGCCTCGGCTTGGCTGTGGATGAATGGGGTTTCTGCCCAGCAGGAAAAAGCTGAAGAGTTGCTGGCGTAGATGCCAGCCATCACACCACCTTGAGTGGCCTCGCTACGCGACCCGGTGAGAAATGCCGGCCAGCTTAGCTATTGACGTTGCCGTGCCCGGCATTTTTCATCGATCTGATAGACCCGCACCCGATCGATCATGAAATGCGCTGGAAATTGCGTACTGGCGTCCGGCTTGCCCGGCCAGTTGCCGCCAACCGCCAGGTTGAGCAACAAGTACATGGGTTGCCGCAAGTCCTGGGGTGTTGCTTCTTTCGCCAGCTGCTTGCCGTCCAGATACCAGCGGATTTCTGTTGCATCCCACTCTACGGCATAGTCGTGAAAGGCAGCGGTCAGGTCTGCCTTGCTTTGATGTTCGTGTGCGCGCGATTTGAGCGAGCCGCTTTGGTTGCTATGGACAGTTGTATGGAGTGTGTTTGGCTGGTGGCCGAGAAATTCAACGACATCGATTTCAGGAAGAATAGCGATGCCTTCAGGCCATTTGTCGAATTTTGGCAGTAGCCAGAAGGCTGGCCACAAGCCTTGTCCCCGTGGCATTTTGGCTCGGATTTCAAAACGCCCGTATTGCTGTGCAAACAGGTTTTCGGTGGTGAGCAGGCCAGAAGTGAATTGCTTGCCAGCGGGCAGGGTATCTCGTTGCTGTGCTGAGGCCGGGCGTGCAACAATCGAGAGAATCCCTTGTTTGATGCGAAATGGTGACGCCTGATTCTTGTCCGGTTGCAGATAATACTGCAACTCGTTGTTGATGGTGATGTCATTTCCCCAGATATAGCTGGTTTTCCATCCCTTCGGTACACTCTGCGTCGTATTGGCAGTGTCGAATTGTTCCTCGAAAGTCAGCGTCAGGCAGTCCGTGCTGCGGGTTGTACTGGAGGTGGTGAGCGGCCAGCAGATGATGCCGATAGCGATGCAGTAAACAAACGCTGCGATTTTGCTGCTTTTGCAGGGGGCGAAGCTGCTGGCTCGTCGATGTCCACTCACTGCTGTTTCCCGTTGTTACACCGGAAATTTGACAGTTTGGGGGTGCGCCGGTTCCATTGGTGAGAAATTACGACTCAGATCTTGTGGTAACGCCAGCCTTCCTGCATTCGGCGAATAATGTGGTCGAGCGCCGTTGCACCGGTATGGGCTTCCGGAATGAGATCGACCTTGACGCCTTTTTCGCGCAGACGGGCAATGGCGTTGGCGCAGGCGAACAGCTCCAGATTGCTATATTTTCGGGTCAATTCCTGCAGCTTCACTTTTTCTGCGCTCGCACCGCTGCGGAAGATGTCGAGACCGCCAGCGTTGGCCACCACCTCGACTCTGAGATCCTGGCTGTTGCTTTGCAGTAGCGCTTCGGTATAGCCGATGAGTGCCTGGAGCTTTCCTGGGGCATTGTCGTCGATATGCAGCAGGACTTTGTTGCTTTGTGCGATGGCAGCATGCGCGGCCATACTGGGTGTGCCGGCGACACCGGAGTCACTGCCGCTGAGGCCGTGTCCCATCCAGCCAAGAAGTATACCGGTGACGAGAACGACAATGGACGCAGCAATGCTGAACCAGGGTAACGCATGCTTGTCTGACGGCTCAGGCAAAGGGTGTTCCTGTGACAACGGATATTGATTTTTTACCAGTGCCTTGAGGTATTGCAGCTGGCTGACCCGTGCCCGGATGGCATCGTCGTGCTCGATGGCTTTCAGGATATGTTCGTTTTCAGCTGGGTCCAGTTCTCCATCCACATAAAGGTGTAACTGGCTGTCACTGATCTCCTGTCCTGGCTTCATGTGATACTCCGTAGCTTTGTCACTGTACCGCTTTCGCGATCCCGAAAGGACGCGAGGGATTTCTCCAATGCACTGCGGGCACGTGAAATACGACTCATGACCGTACCGACCGGGATCGACAGAATATCGGCTACTTCGCGATAGGAAAAGCCCTCAAGGTCGATCAGCATCAGCACTTTTCTTTGCCCGACAGGCAGTTTGCTGATGGCTGCCTGAATGGCCTCGCTGGCCACCATGTTGCGGTAGCTTTTTTCCGGGCAGTCCTCACAGATGAGTACAACGTCGTCGATATCGACATCAGGCTTGAGGCTTCGCAGGTGGCTGAGCCAGCAATTGTGCAGAATGCGGTAGCACCAGGGGGCAATCTTGTCGATGTTTTTCAGTTGATGTGATTTTTCGAGTGACTTGACGATGGTTTCCTGCACCAGGTCATCTGCAAGCTCTCGGCTTCCGCACCAGGCATAGGCCATACGGTAGAGATTGGGCCTGATGCTGCCGAGTTTCTTGCGAATAATCACTGCGTTGAGCGAGAGCATGGTCTTGATAAATCCCAGGGTCGGTATCGTTTACGATGCATCAGGCGTGGGCTTTATTCCAACTTTTTTTATTTTTTTCGACAGGGAATAAAACACATTCGTCACTCATCTTCCAGACAGTCCGGCCAGCGGGGACGTGGTGACCGTTGGCGAATGTGGAGAGGGCGTGGTTCCTTGCTCCATAGCCCTTGCTCCATTGTTTCTCGTCGCTGCCCTGCAGGATGCAACCGCGCCGGCCGGACATCCATATATCAATCACCGGAGATGATCACCCATGAATACAATGAAAAGAGCGATTTCGGGTCTGCTTCTGGCCTTGCTGCTGGCGATGAGCTGGTCGGTGCCTGCGTTTGCCGATAGTGAAAGCAAGCCGTTCGCCGAAAAAAGGATCGTGCTGCAAATCAGCGACCCTAATCCTTTCAAGCAGACACTGGTTCTGAATGTCGCTAACAACCTGATCAAGCACTATGGTACTGACAAGGTCGACATCGAAATTGTTGCGTTTGGACCTGGCCTGCGATTGCTGTTTGCCGACAATGCCAATAAAGCGCGCATTCAGGGGCTGGCGGACAACGAAGTCCGCTTTTCCGCGTGCAGCAATACGATCAGTGCGATGAGCAAGAAGCTCGGTCATGCGCCTGAGCTTAATCCTCACGCAGTCAAGGTATCGGCGGGTGTCGTCAGAATCATCGATTTGATCGATGAGGGATATGTTCTGATCAAGCCCTGATTGATTCGTAACTACCCAGCTTACCCCCTTATTTGCGCCAACTCTGCGTTGGAAGTGCTCATTTACACTTGCAAACTCCGCGCTTCCGCCTTGATTTGACGCAAAACGGGGGCAATCTGAGCAGTTACGAGACTGTGCTGAGTAGTTACATTGATTCTTACTTTCTTACCCATTCGTCAATTACCACCACAATATCCCGAGGAGGGAACAATGAGAATCCGTCTATTCAAATATCGCCCAGCTGCGATCCTGGCCTTGCTGTCTGGGGCGCTGCTGGTTGGCGAGGCGCAGGCAGCCAACTGGCTGATGCTGCAAGGCACTGAGCCAGCAGGCGCAGCACCGCGTGCCAAGCTTTGGGGTTTCATCCAGCCGGAATACCAGGACACTGATGGCAGCGAGCTGGCAGCTGGCCCCTGGAAAGGTCAGGAGGCCATCTTTAATCAGATCGGCCCTGATCTGAAAACCAGTACGACGTTTCAGCTGAGGCGTGCGCGTATCGGCGTCCGCGGTACCGGCATGCCGCTAGACAGCAACGTGAACTACTTCTTCCTCGCCGAAGCCGGTAATAATGGCATTACCCGGCAAGGCGGTGGCAGCGTGCGTCTGACCGATGCGAGCGTGACACTGAATCACCTGCCGGGCGCGAGAATCCGGATCGGTCAGTTCAAGTATCCGGGCAGTGAAGAAGGCTTGCAGGCGATTCATGTATTCGACTACATCAACTTCACCAATGTATCGAACATGCTGCTGCTCGAACGCTTTTTCGATGGTGATGGTTCCGACCCGCAGAATGCCAATCGTCCCAATGGTGCGCTGGGTGCGTTTCGGGATGTCGGTGTTCAACTGTTCGATTTTTTCAGGAAAGGCGGCTGGGAGCACAGCTACGCGGCGATGCTTGGCAACGGCAATGGTATCGATCGGGCGGACAACGACGACAACAAGGATTTGTATCTGTACTGGTCCTCCGAGCTGATCTATGGCGGCAAGGGTGGTCGGCGTGAGGGTCTGAAGCTGCTGGCATGGTGGCAGGATGGCAAGCGTACACTGACGGGCGCAGGTGCCGGAGAGTACGACCGTACACGCTGGGGAACGGGTTTTACCTTCCGCAAGAACAAGTGGCGGGCAGCTGGTGAATATATCGCAGCCGATGGCATGGTCTTCAATGGTACCGATGGTGGTGCCGTGGCTGGGGCAAAGAACAATGCTGGCACCGCAGTTGCTTCGTTCAATGTCGAGCCTGAGGGTGAAGCTGATGGCTGGTATCTGCATACTGGCTATGCCGTGACACCAAAATGGGAACTGGACCTGCGTTACGATGTCCTCAATCGTGTCACCAATGTCGCAGCAAAAGAGCGCAAATTCGAGACAGTGACGGTAGGTGCGCAGTATTTCTTCAACAAAAAATCTCGCTTGATCTTCAACTATGAAGCGCGTGATGCTGAAGCGCCGGGTCTCGCAGCTGGTGCCGTGCCGAATCAGATTCTTGGTGGCATGGACGACCGGATTTCACTGCAGTTTCTGGCGATATTCTGACTGTTTGCCACGGCCAGGGATGGCCGTGGCAAGCCAACCGTTGATGCGTGACTCAGCTCTGGCAAATGCCAAGCAGGGAGTGTTGCCGCAGTAATTCCGGGCTGGCATTTCGTCGTGTCAATGGCGCATCGAGTTCGATTCGTCCGGGCACTACGTCGAGTCTGGAAGGGCTGCCGAGTGGCGAAGATGTTTCCAGTGCCTTGGCCGTCGCGTCGAGCATCTGTTGGTCGGAAGAGCGGATCAGAAGCGATACGATGGCATCTCCAGCCAGGATGTTGGAGATATCGATACCGAGCAGGATTTCTTCGACCTCGTCGAGATCGATCTGCGGCATCATGCCTTCGATGATTTCCTCGGTTTCATATGACAATCCCTTGGCATCCATGACGTTGAAGCTGACGGGATGATGCTCACGGTACGCTCGCCATGCCTTCAACATCGCTGGTTTTCCATCGAAAGACTCATGAATCAGCGTATAGGCTTCCGCGATGAAGTCTGCTGAGGTCAGGATGATTTCGTTGTGATCGATGTGGATACCCAGTTGCTGGTTGCAGCTGGCATCATTTCCGGCCCTGAAGCGCAGACGATTCTTGTTGTCTTCGTCGCGTATGGCACCAAGCCGGGTTTCCAGTGTGGCGCGGATTTTTTCCTCATCAAACTGTCCGAGCAGCACGATCGTCGTGGGGTACTGTCCGCGGACGTCATGCTGACTGATCACGATACTGGAGATATCCTCTGCCAGATCGATCTCCAGGTCTTCGAGAAACGCAAGATCGACAGGTGGCTCATAATCCGCGGCATCGACATTCATCCATCTGGCTGTTGCCTTGAGCTTGTTGATATCGATCAGCCCGATCATGCTGAGGTTTTTCGTCGCGAGGTGATTCTCGATGACCTGGGCCGCCGATGATGCAGTAAAAGTTGTCAAGGTGTAGACCCAGTAACCCAGTACGGCGAGTAATACCAGGACGATGCCCGATGCCCGCCATGAAACGATACGTTTCCACCATGGCTGAACATAGGGGTGCTCGTGAAAAATGGTTTCGCTGGTCGAAGGCTCATCCGGCGCTTCATCGTCGGCGTTGATGATGGTGATGTCGCGAGGCGGCTTTTCCAGACGCTCAAGCAATTCCCCGGTGGCGGCTTCTTCTGTGGATGCATCGTCGGTCGACGCGACATGATCGTCATTGCCCGATGTATCAGTTTTCGGTGTCGTCTGTTGTGTCGAAAAAGCTGGCGCTGGTTCGGCACCAGTCAATGCTTCTGAGGTGTCAGCGTTTTCTGGTTTGTCGGCGACAATGGAGACTTCGGTGTCTGGCTCGTCAGCCCGAGCGGAATCGTCAACCGCCGGCGGTGCGGATTCGACAGTGGTTTTCTCTTCGGCGACCGCGCTGGCCGTGGGGGCCGGGCTGTGGGCTGGCGGGGTCTTGTCGTGCGTTTTCTTCCATGGCTGTATTTCGGTTACCAGGCCAAGGCGCAGCAGCTTGACCTTGAGTTTGACAGCCGTCTGGAAATCAAGCGGCTTCTTGCTGAAGGATATTTTTTGCTCGCCAGAAAAAATGGGTGCCAGACTCGCAGGGGGCTTGCCAATCATTTTCCCCAGCGTCTTCGAGACCTGGTCGCGGGAGAATTTTTTCGCAACCTTGCCTCTGAACACGACCCGGAACTGTTTGATGTTGTTATCCATGTTCAATGGAAGCCACCTGACACGCTAAGTAGTTGATTAAATGTTATTTTGAGTTGGAAACTATCGGGTTTAGAGTGACGGAGCCATGTTTGGTTTGTATCTTTGTGGCGGAATCCCGCCCGAAAGAATAAAACTGTGATGCTGTTGGCAGGAAAATTGTCGCGCGCTGGAAATTGAAGGGCAGCGGCAGGGGGGAGGTGGTAACGGGCTATCGGACAGGGGGCGGTAGCGCCCCCTGTCGGTCTTGTTCGGCTCAGTATTGGCGAATACGACGCCGGAACGCAGCGGCGAAGCCACTCATGATGCCGATGAAGGACAGCGCGAGGCTGCCGCCGCCACCGCCGGACTTGGTGTCAGAGTCGCCGAGCACGGCGCTGCCGGGCAGCTTGACCTCGGTTTTCTCGTCGGTGTCCATATAGGAAGGAACGCCATCGCCATCGGCGTCAGTACATGCCGGTGCGGTGGGGCATTCGCCGTAATCCGAGATGCCGTCGCCATCCGAGTCGCCACTGCCATCCTTGGTTTCTGCCTTGTTGTCAGAATCGGCGTCGAGATAGTCGGGGATATTGTCGCCATCCTTGTCGCGAGGCTCCAGTGCATCGGCGCCGAGCTCATCGCGGGTCGGGCGTCCATCGCCATCGTCGTCCGGGTCTTCATGATCCTTGATGCCGTCACCATCGGTGTCGCGGCTGTTGGATTCCAGTGCGTCGATCACGCCATCGCTGTCGCTATCTAGCGTCGCGCCTTCCGAGGCGGTGTCGAGCTTGTCATTGTCGTCGTTGGAATCCATGTAATTCGGCAGGCCGTCACCGTCACTATCGGCGCAGTTGGCCGGGCTGGGGCATTCCTCCTTGTCGGAGAGGCCATCCTGATCGGAGTCGCCGCTGCCATCGCTGGTGCCACCTGCGTTCTTGCTGTCGGCGTCGAGATAGTCGCGGATGCCATTGTTATCTGAGTCAGCCGGGTAGTCAGGGTTGGAGCCCAGTTCGTTCAGCGTGATATTGCCGTCGTTGTCGTCGTCGTCATCCAGATAGTTCGGATCGCCGTCGCCATCGGTGTCGATGTTGTTCGGCTCCAAATAATCCTTGATGCCGTCGCCATCGCTGTCCTTGTCCAGCCCTTCCTGGTCATTGGGAATGCCGTCGTTGTCGGCGTCGCTGTCGTTGATATCGGCCACGCCGTCGCGATCGGTATCGAGTAGGGTGAATGCAGATACCGATGGGCTGAAGCTGCTAACCAACGACTGTCCACCAGTGCCTGGGATGCTATCGGTCCGGGTGCGGATTGCGAGATGGTATTCAGTGGACGGTGTCAGACCTGCAATGGTGAGCTTGCTGCTGGTTTTGTCGTCCGACTTGTGAAGAACATCGTCATCAATAGAGAGATCAGCATCAGGGCTGACAATGATCTCGTACTTGCCGCCGTCGGCGGTGTAGGCGATCGGTGTCCACTCCAGTGAGATCGAATCGATGGTGGTGCCGGTCACAGCCAGGCCGGTCGGCGCTACCGTTTGCGTGGCTTGCCAGTCATCACCTTGTTTTTCGGTTAGGAATGTATCGGTATCGTCAGCGTTACTGGAACTCAGCATGTTGTAGCTGATATCGAGCTTGGTCAGTGCCGTCAATGCTTTCATGCTGACAGGCACTGCACCTTCGAAGGCGTTGCGGTCGAGGCTCAACTCTTCGAGTTGGGTAAGCTTGCCGATGCTATCAGGAATTTTACCGCTGAAACGGTTATTCGACAGGTCGAGCACCTTGAGCTGGTCGAGGTCGCCGATTTCGACAGGCAAAACGCCTTCGAGGTCGTAGTTTGCCAGATCGAGGTGAGTGACCCTGCCGCCGGTGCAGGTGACACCTTTCCAGTCGTCACAGTGCTGGCCGGAACCCCAGCCTTCGGCGACCAGTGGGCTACTGGCTAGACCACCTGTGGCTTTCAACAGTTCGGTTAGCGCTGCCTCATCGGAAGCAGCATGCGCCGCCAACGGAAGCGCTGAAATCATTGCGATGCCCAGTGCCAGTGCGCTGAAGCTGTGCCTGCGTGGGGTAGAAGAAGTCAATACAGTGGGGGAGGGAGCGTTCATATCCATAAGCTTGAAAATCCATGTTTGGCCGATGTGTCAGCGCTTTGTGCTGATCAGGCTATCGGCGTTTCCTGCGAAATGCCGCAAGGTTATCACAACAGGTTATTGATAAAGAAGAAAATTGGTTGGGAGCGGTGTTGCAGATTGTGTCGCGAGAACTCGCAGGTGGTTGATTTGTGCAGTGTAAACGGGATTTGCAGCGCAATGTGAAGTGCTTTCCCTCCACCCGACCAGTGGAGGGAAATGGCGGATGATCCGTGCGCTGGACGGGAACGATCAGCCGGTGAATTTGCCTTCGCGCAGGCGTTGCGCGTCCATCAACTCGATCTCACGGGCACCGGAGACGACGACATCAGGGTCGGGAACGAAGTCGAGTTCAGGGTTCAGGCGCTCGTAGGGCACGCTGTTGAGGATGACCTTCATGACATTGAGGCGCGCCAAGTGCTTGTCATTCGAACGGATGATGGTCCACGGGCAGGAGGCGGTGTGGGTTTTCTTCAGCATGGTGTACTTCACATTGGTGAACTCGTCCCAGCGTTCTTGTGCTTGCACGTCGACTTCCGACAATTTCCACTGCCGGAGCGGATCGGTCTTGCGGCGTTCGAAACGTCGCGCCTGTTCTTCCTTGGTCACGGAGAAGTAGAGCTTGATCAGCGTAATGCCCTGGCGCACCAAGTCTTTTTCAAAACCGGGCACACCCTTCATGAAGTTCTTGTACTCCTCGACGGTACAGAAGCCGAACACAGGCTCGACCATGGCGCGGTTGTACCAGCTGCGGTCGAACAGCACAGTCTCTCCGCCGCGGGGCAGGTGAGCGACATATTTCTGGAAAAACCACTGCGTGCGTTGCTCCTCGGTGGGCTTGCCCAAGGCGACGACGCGGTAGTGCTTTTCATTCATGTAGCGGGTCACGCGGCGGATGGTGCCGCCCTTGCCGGAGGCGTCACGACCCTCAAATAGAATAACGAGCTTCTGCTTGGTGTCTTCGAGGTATCGTTGCAGCTGGATCAGCTCCGCCTGGTAGGGTTTTAGCGCTTGTTCACGGCGATAGCGCTTTACAGCTTTGCGTGCGTCTTTTTTTAACTCGATATTCTCGCTGCGCAATTGCTGGTAGCGTTCGATCAACTCTTCCGGTGTCAGGCTGTCGCCTTCGATATCGAGGGATGGGGAGGTGATGATCTCGCTGCTTGTGGTGTCGTTCATTGGCATTTCTCGTATTGGCGGAAGTATTTTCCGCGACTGTAATAGTTTTGGGAGGCCGACGGATCAGTCGTCCGGGTCCCAGTCGATTTCGTCGTAGTTTTCCTCGTTGAATTCATAGCCACCACCGTATCGGTCGGGTACGAATGTCTGATCTGAAATCGGTGGGCGTACATAGCCACTGTGATGTGTCCGCTCCGGCAGCTCGATTGGTTCTGGCGTGATGTCCTCGTAAGGAATGCTACTGAGCAGGTGGGAGATGCAGTTCAGGCGCGCCAGCTTCTTGTTGTCCGAAGGCACGACCCACCATGGCGCCTGTTTGGTGTCGGTATGCGCGAACATCACGTCCTTGGCCTTCGAGTATTCCACCCAGCGCTTGCGTGATTCAAGATCCATCGGGCTGAGTTTCCACAGTTTATGTGGGCTGTGCAGGCGGCTCTGGAAACGGCGTTCCTGCTCGGCATCTGAGACGGAAAACCAGTATTTGATCAGGATGATGCCGGAGCGGATCAACATGCGTTCGAATTCAGGGCAGGAGCGCAGGAATTCTCGGTATTCCTCGTCAGTACAGAACCCCATCACCTTTTCGACGCCAGCGCGGTTGTACCAGCTGCGATCGAGCAGCACCATTTCACCAGCAGCGGGTAGCAGGGCGGTATAGCGCTGGAAATACCACTGTGTCTTTTCCCGCTCGGTTGGTGCGGGCAGTGCCTCGACGCGACAGATCCTGGGGTTGAGATGCTGGGTGATGCGTTTGATGACACCACCCTTGCCGGCGGCGTCGCGCCCCTCGAATATGACGACGACCTTCAGGCCTTCCTGTTTGACCCAGGCTTGCAGCTTGACCAACTCAAGTTGTAGCCGGAACAGCTCCTCTTCGTAGAACTTTTTGGTGAAAGGTTTTTTCTTCTTTCCTTTCTTGCCGGGTTTTGCTTTTGCCGGGGTGTTCTTAGCTGCCTTTTTCGTGTGTTTGGTTTTGTCTTTCGACATTTGCCAGTCCCCTAGGGTGGTGGATGCGGCGAATAGTATATCCGGCTGGGTGCATGATGGGGATTGATTTATATTAACCTCAGTAGCGAAAAGCGACAGTCGCCCCGGGACCGCCGGCATCCTGCCGGCCCGTCGCCGTCAGGCGACTCAGCGACAGGGTCCAGGGGTTTTCGCCTGCCTCAATACAGCAGATTGAACATCTTGCGCCGGTATTCGGTGACCAACGGGTCGTCCCCCAGCATGTCGAATGCTTTGAGTAGCGTCTTGCGCGCGGCGTCGTCCTGAAACGTGCGATCCTTCTGCATGATGGTCAGCAGATGCTGCATGGCAGGCTCATAGCGCTTCTCGGCCAGCAGTTTCAGCGCAAGTTGGTAGCGGGTGTCGATGTCGTCAGGATTGTCAGCGAGCCTGGCTTCCAGCTCAGCCAGGGAATCTTCGCCGCCTGCACGGGCAAACTCCAGCTCGGCCAGCATTGCCGACACTTCGGGGCTGTCACGATCGGCGATCGGCAGGCTTTTCAGCAGTTGCTCTGCCTGCTCCAGCTCGCCTTTTTCCGTCAGCAGCCGGGCCAGCGCGGTGATCACGGCAGGGCGGCCTGGGTCGATCGCATTGGCCTGTTGCAGCAGTGCCAATGCCTGATCGGTGTCACCAGCCGCAGATGCGGCTTCGGCGGCCTGAATCATCCGGTCGGACTCGCGTTCGATATGACGTTCCAGAAACTCCCGCACCTGACTTTCGGGCAGGGCACCCATGAACTCGTCCACCGGTGCGCCGTTCTTGAACAGTTTGACGGTGGGCAGGCTGCGCACGCCGAACTGCTGGGCCAGCTGCTGATTTTCATCGGAGTTGACCTTGGCAAGAATGAACTTGCCGTTGTATTCCTCGGCCAGCTTCGACAGTACCGGCATCAGCGACCGGCACGGTGCACACCAGTCTGCCCAGAAATCCACCAGCACGGGTTGCTGCATCGAACCCTGCGTCACCACCTCGGCGAAGTTCTCGGTATTGACTTCTTTGATATAGGGGGAATCGGCCATTGTCTCTCTTCCTGTTGGCAATAGGGTGAGTGGAGTGTGTGGTCGTGGCATCCGATTTCAAGACGTATCAGGACGCCTGTGGTTGCCGCTCAGGAGACGTTGGGCAGCTCGTGTTTGGAATTCATGATCCGCAGCACGGCATCGAGATGCTCGACCACTTCGCGACCGAGATTGGTGAGATAGCCACCATCCTGCTGCGTGATCAGCCCCTTGTCGAACAGCCGCTGCGCCGCGGCGATGGCATTGTCACCAGCGCTGTGATGCACTTTGATGCCATCCAGCATGGTCGCGGATCTGAAGTGGGTGAGGACGTTCAGTTCTTCGGTAATTTCAGGCGTCAGCGGCATCTTTTCTCGGCTCCGGTCGGGTTGAATGCGCAGCAGTATAGCGCCATTTGCGGCACATGGATCAGTGCGATGAGCGCGGCTTCTTCTGCATCAACCGGATGATGATGTAGATCTTTGCCGGAATCAGGAGCAACAGGCCGCTGGTCAGCAATGAGACGATAATAAAGATACCCTGCATTCCGCCTTCATTCGCCAGTGGCGTGAACAGCAGCCAGATGCCGCTGCCGGTGATCAGAATACCGGCCACCAGCATGACGCCCATGATCTTCATCAGATTCATGGTTCATACCATAGGCGCCCCGGCTGATTTCACATTGATATCGGTCAGTAGCGCTCCAATCCGCGCGCATATCGGTCAGGCATCATGGTAGGGTGGCGCGCGCAGCGTGCCCACCACAGGCACAGGCCGTTGAGACCGTCAGAGCATGCCTCATACGATCCTGATGAGAACGGCATGCTGGACATTTTTCGATCGCCGGCGTTACATGGACGACAAAGGTTTTTGGAGTCTGTCATGCCCGCGATGCGTTTGCTGTTGTGGTTGCTCGTTTCGTTGCTTGCCTTTGGCATTGGTGCCGCGCCAGTACGGGCGGACGGCGATCCTGCCTTGTTCAAGGGCTGGATCGAAGCGATGAAAACCGCGCCTCGCGGTCCGTTCAGACGCATTCGCTGGTTTTGCAATGATGGCGAGGTGCTGGCGCCCGAGCCTTATGCCTGCCAGCCGCATGGCGGCGGTATCCAGCACGGTCAATGGAACGATCACACATTGCGTATGCGCGCGGCGGGATACCCGGTTGCCAATGTGCTGGCCGAATATGGGCGGGATGGCGATGCCGTCGGGCAAGTCGATCGGGATCTGCTGAAGGCCATTCTTGTCGAGCGCTTTCTGGTGGCGCGTGACAATGGCTGGATTTTTCGCAAGGCACGCTTCTATCGTGGTGCCTTGCAGCGTGAAGACGAGGCCCGTGGCGAGTCGGCGTTGGTGCGGCATTTTGCTCTGGAACTCGATCCTGACAGCTACGATTATTTGCTGTTGTGGGAAGCGACGCGTCTGCTGTCAGGAGATGGCGGCGTTGCGTTGCTGGTCAAACTGCGTGATCTGGCGACGGCGATCCACGAGCAGGATGAGGGATTCGCAACGCTGCGCGGCAAACTCCACGCGGCGCCATCCGCCGACGATGCCGAGGCGGTTCGAGACTATGCCCAGGCCCATGCCGATGATCAGACGCAACCGCTATTCGACGAGTTGGCGGCCACCATCGACGCTTTTTTCGATCCGGGGCCGCTGACGCAACGGCTGCGCAAGACGGCGCGTCACACGATATCGAAGCCATTGCGCAGTGCATTTCTCGCTGCGGCGAAAGCGCGCCAGACAGCCGATGCTGCGAAGCGTCTGGCAGATGGCCGCCGCCTGCTGGAAATGCTGCGACGCCAGCTGGTGACGGAGCGCTCGGCGCAGCGTCGTGAACGCCTGTTGCGTACCGGCCAGGAAATCGAGAAGGATGTTTTCGCCGCCGGCAGCGAACTCCGGCAGCGGCTTGCGGCCGCCACCCGGCGGCAACGTATCGACTGGCTGCTTGATAGCGCGGGGACGTTGTACGGGGTCGGACTGCTGTCACCCCGACAGTGGCAGGGCGTACAGCAGAGCGTACAAAGGCTGCGTCAGCCACGGGTCAATCTGAACACCTACCGGCAGGAACTGCGCTATCTGGGACGTGTGCCGCGCTGGTCAGCGCGGCTGCTCGACTATCAGTTTGACGCCACCATCGAAAAGTTCAGCCGGATCGAGCCGCTGGCCAGGCAGTATATCCCCGCGCGACTGCGTGGCAGCGTGCTGTCTTTCTACAGCGTCGTGCTCGACAGTCTACAACGCGATGCCGACCGCCTTGCCGGGGTGTCGAGCGAACTGTTCGGAATCCGTGTCAGCCAAGGCCTGCGTGCCTTGAACAGCGGTATGGCGCGGGGTCGTCTGCTGCGGCCGGAAGCGGGCAAACCGCTGGCCGAAGATGGTATCTACCTGCTCGCCGAAACCACCGCTGAACTGACCCCGGTAGCGGGCATCATCACGCTCGATGAAGGCAATGCGCTGTCGCATGTGCAGCTGCTGGCAGCCAACCTGGGGATTCCGAATGTGATCGTCTCGCCTGCGTTGCTGCCGTAGCTGCGTGCCCAACTTGGTGAGCAGATCGTGCTGGCGGTTAGCCCCGGTGGCGTGGTGCAGATTGCGCGCGACGGCCCGCAATGGGATGGCGTGTTCGAGCGCAACGGGGTGCCTGATACGCCGTTACGGCCAGATCGTGGCAAGCTCGACCTCGATGTTCGCCAGTTTATCCCGTTGCAACGGCTGCGGGCAGTGGATTCGGGAGTGATCGTGGGGCCAAAGGCCGCCAACCTGGGTGAGCTGAAACACTTTTTCCCCGCCGCCGTCGCGGACGGAGTGGCGATCCCGTTTGGCCGTTTCCAAGCCTTTCTCGATCGACCAATGGGCAATACCGGCATGACTGTTTTTGAGTGGATGACGGCGTGGTACCGCTATCTCGATACGCAGCAGGGAGAGGCCAAGGCCGCAGCGACGTTGAAGTATCTGAAGCAGCTGCATGGCTGGATCGAACGGGCCGACCCGGGGGAGGATTTTCGTCGCCAGCTCTCCACTGCGCTGCAACAGGTGTTTGGCGATAGCGAGCAACAGCGGCTGTTTGTACGCAGTGACACCAATGTCGAGGATCTGCCGGGTTTCACCGGCGCGGGACTGAACCTCACGGTGCCGAACGTGGCCGGTATGGATGCGCTGATACGCGCGATCATGCGGGTTTGGGCATCGCCGTTCACGCCACGCGCTTTCGAGTGGCGCCAGCAACGTATGGAGAACCCGATCGAGGTCTACCCCTCGGTGCTGCTGCTGGAAACGGTCGCGGTGGATAAATCTGGCGTGTTACTGACGTTCAATCGGATCGACGGCAGTGACGCTGCCTTCACGGTGGCTGTCGCACATGGCATTGGTGGCGTCGTTCAGGGCAGCGCTGCCGAGGAATTGCTGATCGACCGCCGTGGTGGCGGTGTCCGTCTGCTCAATGTTGCGACCCGCCCGACGATGCGCGTGACGAGTGCGGATGGCGGGTTGGTCGAAGTGCCAGCCCCGAACAACGACAGGGTGCTGACCGACGACGAGATCAGGCAACTGCGACAACTCGTCGACAAGGTGGAGCGGGATCTGCCGCAATTTGATGATCAGGGCAAGCCGACGCCCGCGGACATCGAATTCGGTTTTCGTGACGGCCAGCTTGCACTGTTCCAGATTCGCCCTTATCTGCGCAGCCGCTCGGCGCGGCGCAACCAGTATCTGCTGCGGCTCGATAGCCAGCTGGCGCTGCATGCACAGCAGTCTGTCAATATGAATGCTGTTCCCGAGGTGGAATGATGATGCGCTGGATTGTTTTAATGCTGCTGTTTTCTCCGGCGATATTGCGGGCTTATCCGCTCGATGGTTTCGACTACACCGGCATCGGCCGGCTGGAAGGCTATCGGCTGGCGCAGGAAGGCAAGGTGCGGGCGCGCAAGCTGCACCCCGGGGCACAGCTGCCGCTGGCGGATGTAGATATTCGTCTGCGCGACCACCGCGAGCTGGAGATCCCACCGGTCGATCCGGCATTCAAACGCGAGATCATGGCGCTGCTGGGCAAAAACGCCAGCCGCTATTCGATTTCGATCCTCGACCTCACCGACCCCGACAATCCGGTCTATGCAGAGCATCGCGCCAACAAATCATTCAATCCGGGCAGCATCGGCAAACTGGTCGTGGCGATGGGCATTTTCAATGAACTGGCCCGTGCTTTCCCGGATGACACCGAGCTGCGCGAAGCAATCCTGCGCAGTACGGAAGTCGTCGCCGATCGCTTTATCCATGTTGACACCCACAAAGTGCCTTTCTGGCATGCCGAAAAGATGTGGCTGGAACACCGGCCACTGCGGATCGGCGACAAGGCCAGCTTGTGGGAATGGCTGGACTGGATGCTCTCGCCCAGCTCCAATGCCGCGGCATCGATCGTGATGAAACAACTGATGCTGCTGCAGAAATTGGGTCAGGGCTATCCCGGGTTCCCGGAAGATGCACGCGACTATTTCGACAAGACCAAACCAGCCGAACTCGCCAAAGACCTGCGCCGTGTGCTCGATCGCGCCGTCACGGAAAATGGCCTGACGCTGGATGAATTGCGCCAGGGTGGTTTTTTTACCCGTGAAGGCAAACGCCGCGTCCCCACCGGCGGCAGCCGCGCCACTGTCCGCGGGCTGATGAAATTCCTGCTGCGGCTGGAGCAGGGGAAAATTGTCGATGACTGGTCCAGTCGCGAATTCAAGCGGCTGCTGTACATGACGCAAAAACGCATACGCTATGCATCCTCGCCCGCGCTGAAATACGCCGCCGTCTATTTCAAATCCGGCTCACTCTACAAATGCCGCCCCGAACCCGGATTTACCTGCGGAAAATACCGCGGCAACAAACTCAACCTCCTCAACTCCGTCGCCATCATCGAACACCCGGCCGGCCAGAAAAAAGGCCTCCACTACCTCGTCGTCGTCTCCTCAAACGTACTCAAGGAAAACGCCGCCGTCGCCCACCAAAGCCTCGCCACCTTTATTCAGCGCCTGATGCTCAAGCGTCACCCGGAAATTCCCAAAAAATGAGTGGCACGAAGTTACATAAACCTTGGTGCTGGGATGAAATCCAGCGCGCTGCCGTCCCTGGCACTGGATTCCGGCGTCCTGCCGGAAAGACGGGGGAGATCCAAAAAAAAGCGGAAAGGTCCTGGATACAAATAGTGGCTAATAGTGGCTGACTGACCGACCCCTGGGACCGCCGGCATCCTGCCGGCCCGTCGCCGCCAGGCGACTCTCCCCACCCCCCCTACAGCTCCCGCGAAGCAAAATCCGCCAGCCGCGACCGTTCCCCGGCCATCAATGTGATGTGCCCGCTGTGTTCCCAGGTTATCGACTGACATGACTATATTGACAAATGATGTACAAACGATTTCAATCGAGTGATGCATGATGTTCTACTTGAATGGAGTTCCGAAAAGAACCGGCAGCTCAGACGAGAGCGAGGGCTTTGCTTTGAGGATGTCGAGCAGGCGTTGGCGGGTGGTGGCTTCATTGATGATTGGCCACATCCCAACTCAGAAAGATATCCAAATCAGCGGCTTCTGATTGTGTTGATCAATGACTATCCTTGCGTGGTCCCTTATGTTCAGAATCGGGATCGCCTGTTTCTCAAGACGATCTACCCCAGCCGAAAATTGAAGACCCTGTTATCAGGAGGCAATAGATGAACAACACAACAGATATCGAGCGTGACCCTGATTTTCTTGATCGCGAGGAGAAGGACCTGATCGAAAGCATGAACGCTGCGATTGATGCAGGTGAGTTAAAGCCATCGAGTGCACGGGCGCGTGCTGAAAGAGAGGCTTTCTGGAAACGAGCGGTTGCTGACTCTGAGAAGCGGAAAGCGGTGACTTTGCGGTTACAGGCACGAGATATCGATCGGCTTAAAGCGCTGGCACGCCGGAAAGGTTTACCCTATCAGACGTTCATTGCATCTGTTTTACATCAGCTTGCGAATGGGGATTTGGTGGAAGCTGGGCACGGTAGCGTAGATAAGCAATAACGCCAGCCGATACCCGACACCTACCAGGAGTCCTGTCCCTGGGACCGCCGGCATCCTGCCGGCACGTCGCCGCGAGGCGACTCCCCACCCCCTACAGCTCCCGCGAAGCAAAATCCGCCAGCCGCGACCGTTCGCCGGTCATCAATGTGATATGCCCGCTGTGTTCCCAGGCTTTGAATTTGTCCACCACGTAGGTGAGGCCGGAGGTGGTTTCGGTGAGGTAGGGGGTGTCGATCTGGGCGATGTTGCCGATGCAGATGATCTTGGAGCCGGGGCCGGCGCGGGTGATGAGGGTTTTCATCTGTTTGGCGGTGAGGTTTTGTGCTTCGTCGAGGATGATATAGCGGTTGAGAAAGGTGCGGCCGCGCATGAAGTTGAGGGAGCGGATTTTGATTTTGCTTTGTAGCAGGTCGTTGGTGGCGGCGCGGCCCCAGTCGCCGTGGACGGAGTCGGAGCCGGAGAGCACTTCGAGATTGTCCATCAGCGCGCCCATCCACGGGGTCATTTTTTCTTCCTCGGTGCCGGGGAGGAAGCCGATGTCTTCGCCGACCGGCACGGTGACGCGGGTCATGATGATTTCGCGGTAGACCTTGCTGTCGAGGGTTTGTGTCAGGCCGCAGGCCAGTGCCAGCAGCGTCTTGCCGGTGCCGGCGGCGCCGACCAGGGTGACGATATCCACTTCCGGGTCCATCAGCAGGTTCATGGCGAAATTCTGCTCGATGTTGCGGGCGTTGATACCCCAGACATCGTGCCGGGGTTCACGATAGTCGCGCGCCGTTTCGATGATGGCGTGGTCGTCTTCGACCGATTGGACGATGGCCTGAAAGCTGCCGTCGCTGCTGTGCAGGCATTGGCGCGGATACCACGAGGAGACATCCGGCCCGGTCAGACGGTAGAAGGTCCGGCCATCTTCCTGCCAGGATTCCATCTCCTTGCCGTGTCTGTCCCAGAAGTCGTCAGCGATTTCCGTCATGCCGCGAAACAGCAGATCGACGTCGTCGAGCACCTTGTCGTTGTAGTAATCCTCGGCGTGGATGCCGAGCACGGCGGCTTTGATGCGCAGGTTGATGTCTTTGGAGACAAGAATCAGGGCGTCGTCCGGTCGCTCTTTCTGTAACGCCAGCGCTGTCGCCAGAATGCTGTTGTCGGCGGTCTCGCCCGGCAGCGTGGCGGGCAGGGCGCTGTCGAGCACATGGGTCTGGAAGAACAGACGCCCGGCCTGCTGGCCTTCTTCGACGTTGGCAAAGCCTTCCAGTGACAAGCCCTGTTGCAGCTTGTCGGCGCCACTGCGGGTCATCAGATCATCGAGAAAGCGGCTGACCTGACGCACGTTACGGGCCACTTCCGAGACGCCTTTCTTGCCGCGGTCCAGCTCTTCCAGCACCACCATTGGCAGGAAGACGTCATGCTCCTGAAAGCGGAACAGGGCCGTGGGGTCGTGCATCAGCACATTGGTGTCGAGGACGTACAGGCGTCGTGTGTTGGCCATGCTTGGATGCTCCTGGTTGGTAGCTGCTCGGCTTGCCCCCTTATTTGCGCCAACTCTGCGTTGGAAGTGCTCATTTACATTCGTAAACTGCGCGCTTCCGCCTTGATTTGACGCAAAACGGGGGCAATCTGAGTAGCTACGGGATTGTAATGGGTAGTTGCCCTGGTTGGTTTTCTCTTCTTGTGGGAAGAGAGCGTCTCTGGATGCCACCGGCTGCTTGGTGCGCACCTGACGGCGCACACCCTACGAACTTACCGTTTCATCGGTAGGGTGGGCGTGCCGCGAGCGTGCCCACCTTGCCGTATTGTTTGATTATTCGGAGACGATCCCCTCAGGAAAGTTCCCGTACCGCTTCCAGCACCTCGTCGACATGGCCCTTCACTTTCACCTTGCGCCATTCGCGCACCAGGATGCCGTTCTTGTCGATCAGAAAGGTGGAGCGCTCGATGCCCATGTGGACTTTACCGTAGAGCTTTTTCTCCTTGATGACATCGAAGGCTTTGCAGGCGATCTCGTCGGGGTCGGAAATGAGGTCGAAGGGGAATTCGTGCTTCTTCTTGAAATTTTCGTGGGTGCGGACGCTGTCGCGGGAGACGCCGAGAATTTCAGTGTCGAGTTGTTGGAATTGCTCGTAGGCGTCGCGGAAGTTTTGCCCTTCGGTGGTGCAGCCGGGGGTGTTGTCCTTGGGGTAGAAGTAGAGCACGACGTTTTTCTTGCCGTGAAAGTCGGACAGCGAAATGGTTTTGCCGCCGGTGGCTTCCAGGGTGAAATCCGGTGCGGGCTTGCCGAGTTCGGGGTGGCTCATGGTGGTGGTTCTCCGTTTGTGTCAGTTGTGATGATCGGATTTGTACCATCAAACAGCGGGCAGAGGAAATTCCCTGGCCGCAGCTGGTTCCGCTCTGGTTCCGCTGCTTGAGCGCATCAGGGCAGGGCAGTATGATCGCTGTTTTGAACGCGGAGATGGTTTGATGTTCAAGGGCAGTATGGTGGCACTGGTCACGCCCATGCTTGAAGATGGTGCGATCGATTACGACAGTCTGGCGGCGTTGGTCGAATACCATATCAAACACGGTACCGATGCCATTGTTGCCGTGGGCACGACCGGCGAATCCGCGACGCTGGATGTCGGCGAGCATCTGGCGGTGATCCGGCATGTGATCGAAACGGCGGCGGGACGCATTCCCGTTATCGCCGGTACGGGTGCAAACTCCACCAGCGAGGCGGTGGAGCTGACGGAAGCGGCGCGCAATGCCGGCGCCGACGCGGCGCTGCTGGTGACGCCCTACTACAACAAGCCGACCCAGGAAGGCCTGTATCAGCATTTCAAACATATCGCCGAGCGCGTCGATATTCCGCAGATTCTTTATAACGTGCCGGGGCGTACGGCTTGCGACATGCTGCCAGAGACGGTCGCACGGCTGTCGCAGATCGACAATATTATCGGCATCAAGGATGCAACCGGCGACCTTTCCCGCGTTGCCACCCATCTGGCGTCGTGTCGGGAAGGCTTCGAACTCTACTCCGGCGATGATGCAACCACGGTCGATTTTGTCGTCCTCGGGGGCCAGGGCTGCATTTCGGTGACCGCGAACATTGCGCCCGCACCGATGCACGAAATGTTGATGGCAGCGCTTGAAGGTGAGATCGACCGGGCAAGGGAGATCAACGCTGGGCTGATCCCATTGCATCGTGATCTTTTCATCGAAGCCAATCCGATTCCGGTGAAGTGGGCGCTGCATGAAATGGGCATGGTTTCGCCGGCGATCCGCCTGCCGCTGACGCCGCTTGGCGAGTCTTGCCGGGAGCGCTTGCGTCAGTCGATGCGTGAATCCGGCGTGCTGGCCGCTTGATGCTGTCGATGTCGTTGCGCCGATGCATTGCTGTGCCCCTGGCCGGGCTGTTTGCCGCGATGCTGGCTGGATGCAGCTACTTTGCCGCCGATGAAGCGGTTTACCGCAACAGCCGTAGTCTCGACTATCTAAAGTCGCCGCAGGGCGTCGATATCCCCCCGCCTGATTACACCTACCGGGTGCCGGAGAAGGAACGGGCGGCGGCTGACGCCGCATCAGAAAAGCCGACATCCGATCGTGGTGGGGCAGATGTTCCAGCGCCTGCTGTTGCTGCGACCAACGACAAGCCGGTAGCGCCAGTGCCGACCAGCCCACCGCCGCAGGCCAAGATACCCGTCAAAGCGAAAGTGGCGGAGGTGGCAAAACCCGCCGAGCCGGAGATTACAGCGCCGGTTCCCGTTTTCGTGACGCGGCAGACCCTGACCGAGCAGATGGCGCCAAAGAAAACGGCTTACGAGGCGCCTGCCGCCAGTGTGAAAAAAGCTGGCCGGGCTGTTACGACACGCAATTGGTTTCAGGTCGATGCGCCGCCAGAAAAAGTCTGGACCAGGCTGGTGTCCTACTGGATGGAGCGGGGCTTAGCGTTGATCGAATCCAACCCGGTAACCGGCAGAATCGTGACCGACTGGCTACCCTCCGTCGATACGACGGCCAAGGCTCGGGGCACACGTGATCAGTTCGAGGTGTTGCTTGAACGCAGCAAGGTCGGCAGCAAGGTGACGCTCAAGCATCGTGCTTCCCGCAAGGCTGAGGTAGGGAGTGATCGCTCCGAATGGGCGCTACTGGGCAGCGACCCGGTACTGCAAGGCGTCGAAACGGCACGGCTCCGTGATTATCTGACCGGAAAGTGATCAGCCAATGATCCGCTTTGCGTCGCTGGGTTCTGGCAGCAAGGGCAACGCGACACTGGTCGAGGCTGGCGACACGCTGTTGCTGATCGACTGTGGCTACTCGGCTACCGAGGCCGCCCGGCGGATGGATGCGCTCGGCGTGGCGCCGGGAAATATCTCGGCAATCCTCGTCACCCATGAGCATGGTGACCACATCAAGGGTGTGCCGGTGTTGTCACGCCGACACGAAATCCCCGTCTTTCTGACTCACGGTACGCTGCTGGGTTGCCGCGATCGTGATTTCCACCAGACCCATGTGATTTCTCCGCATGCGGTTTTCCAGCTCGGCGATCTTCATATTGCACCCTACCCGGTGCCGCACGACGCACGCGAGCCCTGCCAGTATGTGTTCAGCGACGGGAAGCGGCGGCTTGGTCTGCTGACCGATGCCGGTAGCATCACCGCACACATGATTTCGGCGCTTAACGGCTGTCATGCGCTGATGCTCGAATGCAACTACGATCCGGACATGCTGGCCAATGGTCCATATCCGCCAGCGTTGCAACGCCGCATCAACAATGACTACGGGCATCTGGCCAATCATCAGGCCTGTGAGTTGCTTGCTTCACTCGATACCAGTGCGCTGCGTTATCTGCGCGCAATGCACCTGAGCGAAAAAAACAACCATCCGCAGCATGTGATCGAAACCCTGCAATCTGCTTCACTTGCCAGTGGCTGTGATATTCATGTTGCCACCCAGTGCGAGGGGTTCGACTGGGTAGAACTCGTCTGAATTCGGCGCTAAGCGGTTTTCCTCCACCTGCTATATAATCCCCGTCATTTACGCATTACCCACAAGGGGCAATCGACTAATGAACAAACTGAAGTATTCGAAAATCGCGGGTATGGCGACACTGTTGCTATGGCTGCTGGCCTGGTCGGGGATCACGCTGTCTGCGACAGACAAGAAGGTCATCAGCGAGAGTATCATCCAGCTCCGCGAAGATGGTCGCTCCTACATTCAGCATCGCACCATGCGCACTGACTGGGACCAATATGAGTTCCACGTCAACAAAACGCTCAGCATCAAGGATTTTTTCTACATCTATCCGAACGATTTCGAGTGGGACGACAAGAGCAGCGAAACAAGCAATATCTTGAAGTTCAAGCAGGGCACGTTCGTTGTCATGTACCCCGGCAAATTTGAAACAGAAGTGACGCAGGATGAAAATGGCGTCTTCACCTTTTCCAGCTGGGATGGCAAGAAACGCGAAGATGGCCTGTTCGGATTCTGGAACACGCCCGGAAATTTTACCCGCTTTGTCTATGCCTGGATGTTGCCGGAAAAATTCGAACTTCTCGAATACAAGTCGAACGTCAAAGGGGAGTGGGTCGAGCGTAACAACACGATTTCTTTCTTCGCCGAAGATGTGAATAACGTGACCTTCACCATCAAGTACAAGGCACGTGAAGTTGCCCCGGTTGTGCCACCCGCGCCGGCCGATACCGATGGCGATGGTGTCATCGATCTGGTGGATCAGTGTCCCGACACAGCTACCGGCACCAAGGTAACGCCGCTGGGTTGTGAAATCGACAGTGATAACGATGGGGTTGTCGACAGCCAGGATAAATGCCCGGATACCGCAGGCTGCACCAAGGTCGATGAAAATGGTTGCGAGCTGGACGCCGACGGCGATGGTGTTGTCGATAGTCAGGACAAGTGCCCGCAAACCCCCGAGGGCGCGAAGGTCAACGAGACCGGGTGTGCGCTCGATTCGGATGGCGATGGTGTCGTTGACAGCCAGGATAAATGTCCCGAAACACCGGCTGGTGTGAAGGTCAACGATACTGGCTGCGAGCTGGATTCGGATGGCGACGGTGTTGTCGACAGTCAGGACAGGTGTGCTGAAACAGCCGAAGGTGTGAAGGTCAACGAGACTGGTTGTGCGCTGGATTCGGATGGTGATGGCGTTGTCGACAGTAAGGACAAGTGTCCTGAAACAGCGGAAGGTGTAAAGGTCAACGAGACCGGTTGCGAACTGGACTCGGACGGCGACGGTGTTGCCGATAGCCAGGACAAGTGCCCTGAAACAGCCGAAGGTGTGAAGGTCAACGAGACCGGTTGTGCGCTGGATTCGGACGGCGATGGCGTCGTCGACAGCCAGGACAAGTGCCCTGAAACAGCCGAAGGTGTGAAGGTCAACGACACTGGCTGCGAACTGGACTCGGACGGCGACGGTGTTGCCGATAGCCAGGATAAATGCCCTGAAACAGCGGAAGGGGTCAAGGTCAACGAGACCGGTTGCGAACTGGACTCGGACGGCGACGGTGTTGCCGATAGCCAGGACAAGTGTCCTGAAACCGCCGAAGGTGTGAAGGTCAACGAGACGGGTTGCGAGTTGGACTCGGACGGCGACGGTGTTGTCGATAGCCAGGACAAGTGTCCTGACACAGCCGAAGGCATCAAGGTTGGTGAGACTGGCTGCGAGTTGGATGCGGACAGCGATGGCGTCGCTGATAGTGAGGACAAATGTCCCGAAACCGCCGAAGGTGCGAAGGTCGATGAGACCGGTTGCGAACTGGATTCCGACGGTGACGGTGTTGTCGATAGCCAGGATAAGTGTCCTGACACAGCCGAAGGCATCAAGGTTGGTGAGACTGGTTGTGAGCTGGATGCCGATGGCGACGGTGTCGCTGATAGCCAGGATAAATGTCCTGAAACGCCAGCAGGTGCCAAGGTGAACGAGACTGGCTGTGAATTGGATTCAGACGGCGACGGCGTCGTCGATAGCAAGGACAACTGCCCGAACTCGGTGGCAGGAAGCAAAGTCGATGCCTCTGGTTGTCAACCTGATGGCGACGGCGATGGCGTCGCGGATGCAACTGATCTCTGCCCCAACTCGAAAGCGGGTGCCAAGGTCGATGCCACTGGATGCAGCAAGGAGGCCACGATCACGCTGGAAGGTGTGACCTTCGAGACTGGATCGGCGCAACTGACGCCAGATTCGCTGAGTGTTCTGGATCGCGTAGCCTCGTCGCTGAAAAGCAATTCCGGCCTCCGGGTCGAGGTAGCCGGTCATACCGACAGCTCAGGCAATGACATGCTCAATATGGAATTGTCGCAGAGTCGCGCCGAAGCCGTGGTCGAGTATCTGGTCAGTGCAGGCATCGCCCGAGATCGGCTCGAAGCGAAAGGTTATGGCGAGACCAAACCCGTGGCGGAAAACTCGACCGCGCAAGGCCGAGCAAAAAACCGTCGGGTTGAACTGAAAAGGCTCAACTAACCCGGGTTAGACACACCGTAGGGTGGTGCGCGCGACAGCGTGCCCACCACAGACACATATCGGTGCGCACCTAGTCGGCGCCCAACCCACAGGTCGTGCATCCCAGCAGGAATGACGATACTCCGTCATCCTCGCAGGAAGCGGGGATCCAGTTACAGGGACGTATACCACCACCAGTAGATGCCTTCCCTGGCACTGGATTCCTGCATCCCGGCAGGAATGACGGGTGAACGTTGCCACCCTTTTGCGATACACGAAAGGGGGTGTTCAGCCTGTTTATCTGAACTCCGAAACTTGAGTTAGAACGAATCCCAGTCGTCAGTACCTGTTTTCTGATATTCATTGCTTTGCGATGGTGTTGGATGCTGCGCACTGTTGTCCGTTTTCTGTGGAAAACCACGTTGTATTGGCGATGGTGCATTGCTCCATTGTGTTTTCGTCGCGCGTTTTTCGGTGGTGTTGATCGCTGCTTTGCTGTCGACGCTTTCCAGTTTGAAAAAGTCCATCAATTTGTTCAGCTGTTGCGCTTGTTCCAGCATTACTTCGCTGGAGACGGCTGTTTCCTCGACGAGGGCGGTATTGTGTTGTACCGCTGAATCGATTTCGCTCAATGCTGTGTTGATCTGTTCGATTCCCGTGGCCTGTTCCTGTGAGGAATCGGCGATGCCAGCAATGATGGTCGCCACCTCATTGACGGAATTGACGATTTCTTCCAGCGATTTACCAGATTCCAACGCCAGCTGCGCACCCTGGTTGACTTTGTCGATGCTGGCATCGATCAGGCTTTTGACTTCAGCAGCCGCATTCGCGGAGCGCTCGGCGAGGTTTCGCACCTCGGTTGCGACGACCGAGAAACCCTTGCCTTGTTCTCCTGCCCGGGCGGCTTCGACCGACGCATTGAGTGCCAGGAGGTTGGTCTGAAACGCGATTTCATCGATGAGGCTGACGATATCGGCAATTTCGACGCTACTGCGCTCGATCTCTTTGACCGCGTCGATGGTTTTCGTCAGCCTGGTTGCGCCGGATTTGGCGAAGTTCAAGGCTTCATCTGCTTTGATAGCGGCCAACGATGCGTTTTCTGCATTCTGTTTTCCGCTGGAGGTGATTTCTTCCATGCTGGCGGATGTTTTTTCCAGGTTGGATGCCTGGGTTTCGGTACGTTGGGCCAATGCGGTATTGCTTTGGGCCATTTCCGATGACACGTTCGAGATTTCTGCGGCACCAGTGCGTACTTCGGTGACGATGTTGTTTAGCATCTGGTGCATGCGTGCGACGGCGCGTGCAAGTTCACCCGTTTCATCTTGCTTGTGGCACATTTTCGGACTGCCTTTCAGATCGCCGCCGGCGACGCGATTAACGATATCGATGACATTGCTGATGGGTTTGAATGCGCTGCGCAGGAATAGTGAAAAGCCAATGATGGCTGCGAGCAGTACAAGGCCGGCCACGGCGAATGAGGCGAATTTGATCTGCTGAATGTGGTTGTGGCCGTCGGTAACGTCGCGGGCGCTGACAAGGTGGCCGAGGGATATTCCAAGATGATCTTCGAGCGGGGTCATCACCACGGAATACACTTGCTCCTCGACAGGGGTGATGATGGCTTCAGGTTGGTCGTGTTGACTTGGTTGTGGGCTGAGTGATGCAAACAAGTCACTGTTCGTTGTGTAGGTAACGGCCGCTGTCGGTGTGGAGATAGCGACCTCGGAGTCGTTGTTGGCTTTGAAGTCCTCGATGGCGTCCTGCAGTGATTTTTCATAAATCCCGGCGCCCAGTGGTTTGCCTCGGTAGTAGAGCGGAAAGGCCACTGTTGCCATCAGTTTGCCGTTGGTGGATCGTTCGATGCCTTGCTGGGTTTTCCGCTCCTTGAGTGCTTTGAAAACGAGACTGTCCGGGTTTGGTGGTGTTGCGCTGTCCCGCGATGAATAGAGTACTTTTCCCTGCTTGTCGACGATGGTGAGTTGGTCGAGTATTCCCTGTGTGTTCAACAGGTTGAAGGAGGACAATCCGGAATCTTTGAGTTCTTCGTGATTGGACGTCTTGATAGCCTTCAGGGTATCCCGGTCGCGGGCTAGTGTTTTGCTGCCAGTGAGCATTTGTTCAAGCTGAGCCGAGATGATTTTTTTCCACAGGGTGTTTGCCCCGCGTATTTGTTCAGCTTCAAGATGCCGCTCAGTCTCTCGTAGTGACAGTTCCGTGGTGGTGATCAGTGTCGCGGATACCAATATGGTAACGAGGATCGCGATAAGATTGATCCGTGTTTTGAGTGTCATGATCCGTTCTTCCCTGACTTGGACGGGTGTCTCAATACGACACGCTCCTTGAGGTAGGGGGCGGGAAAGCCGATTTAATGGGCCTTCCCGCTATGTGATTGCTGTTGCTATTCGACAGGGTTCCCGGCTGCTTTCCAGCCGGGAAAGCCGTTGCGGAAGTATTTGACGTCCTTGTAGCCCCAACTGACTGCCATGGCGCTGGCCTTCGAACTGCGCAGGCACTTGGGGCCATTGCAGTAGAAGACAACGGTTTCATCGGGTTTGACGACATCGGCCAGGCTTTCCTTGGTCAGCGCCTTTTTTACATCTAGATGATAGGCACCGGGGATCCGTCCAGCATCCCAGTCCTTGTCCTTGCGGACATCAATAAACGGTGTTTCAGCCTCGAACAGCTTTTTGGCTTCAGCAACGTCGATGGTGGTTGCGCCAGGGACAGTTGTGGGGCCGTCTTCCTTGCCTGCCCACGTGGCGGTCGACAGAGCCATCAGTGCTGCAATGGCGATCAGTTTCAGTGATTTGGTCATCTCTTTCTTCCTTTGGATGCGTTTCGTTGAGGGAACTCGCAGTGCCAATTCGCAATGCAACCGTCCCGCGTTCACCATTTACTATCGACAAGAATGCTGGAAACCTATGAGACACAGTCAGGTTTTTTGGCGCTATATTAGGCAGTTGTTGCATGCGAGCAGACGAATTGACAAATATCAATTCATGAGCGGTTGTTGCTGTGGCTGTAGGCTCGTCTGCTTTTGGTTCCTCAAGCAATCGGATAGAGTGACGAACTCGTCAAGAAGGATGGCATCATGACCGTTACAACCGTACGAGCCGGGATGGTGGCGCCTTTCCATGTCATGCGCATACTGGCGGATGCCCGGCGCATGGAGGCACAGGGTATCGATATCGTGCATATGGAAGTCGGGGAGCCAGACTTCCCAACGCCAGCAGCGATTATTCGTGCCGGTATCGAGGCTCTGGAAAAGGGTAATACTCACTACACACCCGCGCTGGGGCTGCCAGCGTTGCGTGAGGCGATCGCCGCTTACTACTTACAGCGTTTTGATGTGGGCATATCACCTGGTCGAATCGTGATTACACCGGGTGCCTCGGGTGCGTTGCAATTGGTGCTGGCACTGTTGGCGGAGCAGAATTCCAGCGTCTTGATGGCTGATCCTGGATACCCATGCAACCGCAATCTTGTCCGCCTTAGCGATGCAGTGCCGATCCAGGTTCCGGTAAGCCGTGACGACAATTTTCAGTTGACGCCGGCGGCGATCGTTTCCGCCTGGCGCGATGACACGCGGCTGGTCATCGTCACCACGCCATCCAACCCCACCGGCAGCGTACTTACCCTGAAAGCGTTGGGAGCGCTGCGCCAGGTGGTCTGCGACGAAGGCGGGATGATGGTTGTCGACGAGATCTACCAGGGGCTCAACTACGGTGAGGCGCCGACCACGGCGCTCAAGCTGGGCAACGACCTGTTCGTGATCAACAGCTTTTCCAAGTATTTCGGCATGACCGGCTGGCGGCTGGGCTGGCTGGTGGCACCAGAAGCGATGATTCCGGCACTGGACAAGCTGGCGCAGAACCTTTTTCTGGCCGCATCGACGCCGGCGCAGCATGCGGCGCTGGCAGCGTTCGAGCCGGAAACGGAGGCCGAGCTGGAAAGGCGACGCTGCGAGTTCGAACGGCGGCGGGATTACCTGGCAGACGCCCTCGAAGGGCTCGGCTTCCGGCTTGGCTACCGGCCAGCGGGGGCGTTTTATCTCTATATGGATTGTTCTGCCTTCGGCATGGACAGTGACACCCTGGCGCGGCGCCTGCTGGATGAGGCGCATGTGGCGGTAACGCCCGGGCGAGATTTCAGCGAGCATGCACCTGATAAATATATTCGCTTTGCGTATACTGCGGATATCGACCGCCTCAAGGAAGGTGTCCGGCGGATCAAGGGCTTGTTGACTGCTTGAATGATATCCCCGCCAGAGGGTGTTCAGGTAGTTTGTTGAATGTGATCGTCTATGCACCAGACCAAAAACATCTCCGTACTCCTCGTCGATGACGACGCCGACCTGATGCAATATTGGGTGGCGCAGTTGGAAGGCTATTTCCGTCGCGTCTACCATGCCAGCCATGCCTATGAGGCACTGGAGGTGTTGCACCGCAAGCACCCCGATGTGGTGCTCAGTGACGTCGACCTGCCAGAGATGGATGGCGTTACGTTCTGTCAGGAGCTCAAGCAGCATTCCAGCTTTCAGGGGACGCCGGTGGTCTTGTACAAGTCGGGCTATCTGACGTTGGAGGACAAGCGTTTGGGCGCCAAGAGTGGTGCGGAGCGCATCATCTGCAAGCCGTCCACCGTCAAGGAGGTGATACAACTGGTGGAAGATGCCTATGCCTCGAACCAGATGCACCGCCTGGTGGGCAATGGCGGCTTCGATGCCCCGGCGGCGGCGCCGGAGCCAGTGGTTCGCAGTGACAGTGGCTATGCGGACTACCTGACCCGGCAGCTCGGCGAAACCATCAGCCAGTTGAAGAAGGAGCAGCAAGCACTCAGCACAGCCCTCAATCGATTCAAGGATTTTGCTGAATGTGGCGCTGACTTCTTTTGGGAAACCGATTTCGACATGCGCTTGCAGTTTGTCAGCTCCGGACCTGACAATCGCCTGTTTTTGCCGACTGGTAGCTACGAGAACCGCAGTTTTGTCGATTTTTTCAGCATCCACTTTAGTGAGGCGAGCCTGAAGGAGCTGGAAATACACCTCAAACGTGGCGCCGCTTTTGATATGACCTGCGAACTGAATCGGGAGCGTGATCCGCGTATCGTCCGTATTATCGGACAGCCGTTCTTTCTCCCCACGCGAGTTTTCGGTGGATTTCGTGGCACGATCGCCGATATTACCGATGCGCAATTGAGATCGGAAAAACTCTATTTTGCCGCGCATCACGACGCGCTGACTGGCTTGCTGAATGTCCGTGCTTTCGAGACGGCCCTGCAAAACGCGATGCAATCATTGCAGGAGAATGAGCAACATATTCTGTGCTATCTGGATCTTGATTTTTTCAAAGAGGTCAACGACACCGTTGGTCATCGGGCGGGTGATGAGCTGCTCATTCAGCTTGCCGACCTGTTCCGAAAAAAGGTGCGTGCCAACGATATTCTGGCACGGATCGGCGGTGACGAGTTCGCCATTCTGCTGCGTCATTGTGGTCTTGATCAGGCACGGCGTCTGGTGCAGGAGTTGCACAATTCGATCAGAACCTTTCGCTTCTTCTGGGAAGGGCGGACATTCGAACTCGGGCTCAGCATTGGCCTGGTCGAAGTCACCCACTCATCGCTGACGGTCGAAGAGGTGCTCGATTTTGCCGATCAGGCCTGTTACAGCGCAAAACGCAGTGGTCGTAATCAGATTCACGTCTTTGGCGACGAAGACCTCACCGGTAAGCTGGTGGGGGATGCGATGTGGCTAGAGCGTTTTCACAATGCTGTCAATGAAGACAATCTGGTGCTGTTTGCGCAGCCGATGAAAAGGTTATCCCAGCATGGGTCGCGCTGCGCCTGGGAAGTGCTGGTGAGGATGCGCAGTGATGGCAAGCTGGTGGTGCCAGAAGAATTCATGTCCGTCGTATACCGCTACCAATTGGCTAATATTCTCGATCTGTGGGTCGTCAACAAGGTCATTGAATGGTTGGGCCGCATCGCCAAGGAAGATGGCATTCCGGGTGAGTTTTACTCTGTCAATATCTCGGCGGACTCCCTCTGCGACCGTGATTTCAAGGCGCATGTCCATTCACGGCTCGAAAATCAGCCCGAAGTTGCAGCGCATATCTGTTTTGAGATTACCGAATCGACGGCAATGGGCAATCTCGACAATGCAATGAAATTCATCAACGACATGCGCAGGCTGGGCTGCCGCTTTGCACTGGACGATTTCGGTACCGGTTTTTCATCGTTGGCTCACTTGAAGAACCTGCCGGTCGACTACGTCAAACTGGACGGATTGTTCGTTCGCGGCATCACCGAGGATGCTGTCGATTATGGCCTGGTCAAGGCGATTCAGGATATTGCCGGCATGATGAACATCAAGACAATCGCCGAATATGTCGAATCGGATGCCATTGAGGAAAAGCTGCGCGAGATTGGCGTCGATTACTTGCAAGGATTCCACATCGGCCATCCCGAGATGCTGGATATGACGCGGAAAAAGACAGCCGAGCAGACCTGACGCCTGGGACCGCCGGCATCTTGCCGGCTTGTCGCCGAATACGGTGATGCGCCATCAGGTGCTCACCGATATGCGCCAGTGGTTCTGGATTAACCAGGCTGACCCGTGTCAGGCAACTCCTTGATGTAGATATCCTGTTTGCTGTACGGAATTTCAATGTTCTCCGCATTGAAACGCTTGTAGATCGTGGTGAGCAAGGCATCCGTAGCGAGCCCACGCAGCGCCGGGTCATCGACCCAGCAAAGCAGTTCGAAGTCCAGACTGGATGCTCCCAGCGCGCGAAAACGCACCCGCGGTTCCGGGTGATTGCAGGTCATTTCATTCTGTTCGCCGATTGCCTGCAAAATCCCGCGTACCTGGTCGATATCCGATCCGTAGGCAACGCCGACCGGAATGCGGATTCTGAATTTCTTGTATGGCCCGCCCGACTGGTTGATGATCTTGGAATTGCCCATGATCGAGTTCGGGATCGTCAGCTCAACATCGTCACGCGTCAGCAGGCGGGTGCTGCGGATGCCGATATCGGTCACGCAGCCGCGTTCGCCTGAATCCATCACCACGTAGTCGCCGATCTTGTACGGCATGTCGGCGAGGATGAAAACACCTGAAAACAGGTTTGCGAGTGTATCCTTGGCGGCGAAACCGACGGCAATACCAACAATACCGGCTGAGGCCAGCCATGCTGTCATGTCGATGCCCCAGGTATTGAAGACCAGATAGACGGCAAACGCGATAATGACAACGAAAGCAATATTTTCGAACAGTGGCAGCGTGGCCGTTTGCAGCAACCGGCTCTCGTTGGCGCGGCGGGCGGCGCGAGTCATCAGCAGTTTGGTGAGCTGAATCAGGAATCGCGCCCAGACGATAATACCGAGACTGCGCAGCAGGCCGCCGAGAATGCTTTTTATGTTGTCGTCCACGGGCATGATGCGAACCGCGATCAGCAAGCCGATCATCACCAGCGTGTAGACCAGTGGTGTACTCAGCGCGGCAAGAATTTCATCATCGAGGCTGGAGCGTGTGCGACCGACCAGAAAACGTAACGACCCGAGCACGATAATGGTCACTAGCCGGGCCAGCAGCAGGGTAGCGGCAACCACTACCAGCGCCTGGAGCCATGGTTGGCTTGATACCATGTCGAGAAAAGGTGCGATCGTTTGTTGCAGATTGTCCATGACCCAGACCCGTCACATTGAAAGTGCCGAAATCATAGCAGCATGAACCGTTTTCACGAATTTCCGCCGGGTATGCCGTTGCCGGATGCGCCGCCGGTTTTTCCGTCGCCGTTTGCTGCGCTGCCACATCCGCTTGCCCGTTGTGCGGCGCTGGATCTGCAGCAACGGTTGCGGCGTGATTATCACGGGCTTGAGACTGGTGAAGGCAAGATGTTTGGTGTGTTGGTGGTTGTTACTCAGCGCCATCGCATAGGCTATCTGGCCGGGTTTTCCGGCATGCTCGGTGGGCAATGGGCGCAGCCCGGATTTGTTCCCCCCATTTTCTCTGTCACCGCGCGCAGCGCCTTTCTCGACCCCGGCGAGCAGGCGCTCAAGACCTTGAACAGGCGTCTTCGGGAACTGCGTAATGCCCCGGAATTGGGGGCCTTGATGCAGCAGCGAGAGCAAATCCGTGCAACTGCCGAGGCGGAAATTGCACAGTGCCGAATGCAGCATCAGGAAAGGCGGCAAAGGCGTCACCGGGAGCGAAAGTCAGTGGTCATGCTGGAAAATGCGGCGGAACGTGAGGTGCAATTGGCAGTGCTGGCACGGCAGAGCCAGCAGGACAAGCAGCGGAAAAAGCAGCTAAAGCAGCACTGGGACCGTCAGCTTGCCGATGTCGCTGCCGAACTTGATACGCGACAGCAGGAAATCACCACACTCGAACAGGCGCGCAAGGCGCTGTCTAACGACCTTCAGCAGCAGGTTTTTGATGGCTATATACTGAAAAATGCGCTCGGAGAAACACAGCCGTTGAGGATGTTCTATCCCGAGGGATCGGTGCCAGGTGGGGCAGGGGACTGCGCCGGGTCCAAGCTGATTCACTATGCGGTCAGCCGGGAAATGAAACCGCTGGCCATGGCGGAGTTCTGGTGGGGGAAGCCGCCATCGGCTGGTGTGCGCCATCATGGTCAGTTTTACCCGGCTTGCCGCGGCAAATGTCGACCGATTCTGCCGTTCATGTTGCGCGGTGTCGATCTCGAACCCGAGCCGAAGCCTTTTCTGTTAGCGCCCGATGCGGCGCTCGACGTGATCTACCAGGATGATGATCTGTTGCTGATCAACAAACCGACGGGTTTATTGTCTGTCCCGGGCAAAGAGGTTGAGGATGCCGTGCAGACGCGGCTGCGGAAAATGTTTCCGCATGCCACTGGCCCGCTGCTGGTGCATCGGCTCGATCTGGCGACCTCCGGGCTGCTGCTGGTGGCGCTGCGCTCGGAGATCCACAAGGCGTTGCAGCAGCAATTCATGCAGCGTCGGGTGGAAAAGCGTTACGTCGCCATTCTGGATGGGGTTCCGCAAGGCGCGGAAGGTGTGATCGACCTGCCGCTTCGTGTCGATCTCGGCGACCGGCCAAGGCAGGTTGTCTGCCGACAATATGGCAAAAAGGCGGTGACCCGGTGGCGGGTGCTCAGCCGCGAGCGCGGCAGAGTCCGAATTTATTTTTTCCCCGAGACCGGACGAACCCATCAGCTCAGGGTGCATGCGGCGCATCCCGAAGGGTTGAATGCCCCGATCGTGGGCGATGAACTCTATGGCAGGGCAGCGGCGACGCGCATGATGCTGCATGCGGAGCAGCTGGGATTCATGCATCCGGTATCGAGGGAGTGGCGGATGTTTACTGTTGCGGCGCCATTTTGAGTGGGGCGCTGAGTACTTACGGGCTATTCAGGGTCACTATCATTCACATCCACTATCGCCACCGGAAAACAGGCAGAAAAGCGCGACCCCTTGCCCACTGTGCTTTCGATGAAAAGGCGGCCAGCATGGCGTTGCATGATGTGTTGTACGATGGCAAGACCCAGGCCGGTGCCGCCTGTTTCTCGTGAACGTCCCTTGTCGATACGGTAGAAGCGTTCGCTCAGGAGCGGGATGTGTTCGGCAGCGATGCCCTCGCCGTTGTCGATGACGCTCAGGCAGGCATTGCCTTCAGGATTTTTTTGCCATGTGATCCTGATGTGAGTTCCCGGCGGTGTGTGACGAATTGCGTTGCTGACCAGGTTATTGCAGACACTGGTGATTTCGGCTGGAATGCCTTTGGTGTGCAGTGCAGGGTCGATATCGCTGTCGATGGTATGACTGCTGGCACTGAGATGTTTTGCTGTATCGAGGCACTGCTTGTGCAGCAGTGCAGGCATGTCGATGACCTCCATGTCATCAAGATTTGGGTTGGCGCTTTCCAGACGCGATAGTATCAATAGATCTTCGATAATCTGCTGCATATGGTGTGCCTGATTCAATGCTGCATCGACGGGTTGATGTAAATGCTCGGGCAAGGATTCGTCTTGCTGCATCATTTCCAGGTAGCCGCTAACGACAGTTAGTGGTGTGCGCAGCTCATGGGAGGCATTGGCGATAAAATTTCGTCGCATCTGTTGTAGGCGTACATGCTCACTGACATCGCGTGCGATCAGCAGGCGCGGCCCCTTTTTGATCGGAATAATCTGTATCGCGAGGTGATACCCGCTGCCCGGTGGATAGACTAGCTCGATTTCCCGTCGCGCGTTTTCGTTTAACAATGTATAAACTTCGGGAAGGCGCAACAGATTTTCGAGCCGCTGGCCGCGGTCTCGTTTGTTGCTGATGTTCAGGGAGTGCTGTGCTGCCTGGTTGGCCCACTCGATTTCATTCGATTTGTTGAGTAGAACAGCGGCATAGGGCAAGGCTCCGACGATACCCTGGCTGCGCTTGAGCAGCCGGCTCATGGCTTTTTTGCGTTTTTCGCTCTTCTTTTGCAGCGCTTGGATATAAAAGCTGATGCGTTCCCAGATGCCGTTGCTGTCGGGAACCTGCAACGGGGAAGCACCCTGTTCGAGCCAGGCAACCAGTTCCCGCAACTTGAATAGTAGCCAGCCAATATAGCCGGCCAGTGCTATTGCCATGCTGATCGCCCAGTGCCCGCTCACCAAGCCACCGAGCAGGGCGAGGAACAGCACCAGAAACAGGCGCCAACGTTCGATGCGCCAGTAGCTGCTATCCATGCTTACGCCCCATGATCCGTCTCTCTAAGGCGGTATCCGCCCCCGCGAACCGTTTCGATGAGGTTGTCGATGCCGTGTTTTTTCAGCAGTTTTCGCAGGCGTAGAATGTGTACATCGACGGTGCGTTCTTCGATGAAGCTACCCTGTCCCCAGACATGGTCGAGAAGGTGGGCGCGGCTGTGCAGGCGACCGGGTGTTCGCATGAGATAATGCAGCAGACGAAATTCTGTTGGGCCGATACTGATGGGCTCCCCGGCAACGGTGACGCTTCTGTTCTCAGGGTCGAGAGACAGCGTTCCAACCTGAATGCATTTGTTCGCATCGAGGCGCTGGCTGCGGCGCAGTAACGCGTGAATGCGTGCCAGCAATTCCTGCAGCGAAAATGGTTTGGTGATGTAGTCATCGGCGCCGGTCTCCAGCCCTTTGATTTTGTCTTCCTCTTCGCTGCGCGCCGTCAACATGATGACCGGTAATTCTTTTTGGGCAGCATTCCCTCGCATCATTTTCAGCAGATCGGGGCCACTGAAGTCTGGCAACATCCAGTCCAGCAGCACCAGATCAGGATTGCGTTCCGCCAACTGGTCGAAGGCCGCCTTGCCGCTATCGGCGATCAGCACGGCAAACTTTTTTGTTGCCAGAAAATGTTGCAACATCTCGCTGATGGCAGCATCGTCTTCGACGATCAGGATGGTCAACATGGTGGTGAGCTTCAGTCGCTATCGTCGTCGGGAAAATGTTCCGCCAGGATTTCCTGGAGATCCGTATGGCGAATATCCTTTCCTTTGACGAGAAATATCACATACTCACAAATATTGCGAGAGTGCTCTCCAATGCGTTCGAGTGATCGTGCACACCAGATAACGCGCAATGCGCGTTTGATATTGTGAGAGTCCTCCATCATGTAGGTGATCAGTAGTCGTGACAGGTCGTCGAATTCTCTATTGATATTGCTGCCGCGGGAAATGACTTCGAGCGCCTTGTCGGTATCCATTCTGGCGAACGAATCCAGTGCATCGTGTAGCATGCTCAGCACCAGCTCACTCAAGTGCAAGAGCGTGCTGTGCATTGCAGAGATTGGCGGCTTTTTGGCCAATTTGATGGAGTAGGTGGCGATTTTCTCCGCTTCGTCACCAATCCGCTCAAGATCGGTGATGACTTTGACGACAGCGATGACCAACCTCAGGTCGCTGGCCGCCGGTTGGCGGCGGGCAATCACCTGAGTGCATTCCTCGTCGATCTCCACTTCCAGGCGGTTGATTTTATAGTCTGAAGAGGCGACTTTTTTGGCCAGTTTGCCGTCACGTTCGAGCAATGCCTTGACGGCTTCTTCAGCCTGTGACTCCACCAGTGCACCCATTTTCAACACCCGGGTGCGAATATCCTCGAGCTCTTGGTTGTAGCGTTGTGAAATATGATGTCCGATTTCCATGAATATAATCCTCGTCTGAGACTAGCCGAATCGCCCGGTAATGTAGTTTTCGGTGAGCTTGTGTTCCGGATTGGTAAATACCTGGTCGGTGGGGTTGACCTCCACCAGCTTGCCGAGGTGAAAATAGGCGGTGCGTTGGGAGACGCGTGCCGCCTGTTGCATCGAATGGGTGACGATGGCGATGGTATAGCGGCTTTTCAGCTCGTCCATCAGCTCCTCGATGGTGGCTGTGGCAATCGGGTCCAGCGCCGATGTGGGTTCGTCCATTAAAATGACTTCGGGGTCGACGGCGATTGCGCGGGCGATACAGAGCCGCTGCTGCTGTCCGCCTGACAGGCCGGTGCCCGGTTTTTGCAAGTCATCCTTCACTTCCTTGAACAAGCCAGCGCGCATCAGGCTTTTTTCTACGATTTCATCGAGTTCGGTACGGCTACGTGCAAGCCCGTGCAGGCGTGGTCCGTAGGCGACATTATCGTAGATGGATTTGGGAAACGGATTGGGTTTCTGGAATACCATGCCGACGCGTGCCCTTAGCAGTACCGGGTCTTGATCGGGACTGTAGATGTCTTCACCATCGAGTGTGTGCTCGCCGCTGACGCGGCAGCCGGGAATAGTGTCATTCATCCGGTTGAGCACCCGCAAATAGGTCGACTTACCACAGCCCGATGGCCCGATCATGGCAATGATTTCGTTTTTGCCAATATCCAGGTTGACATCGAAAATGGCCTGTTTGTCACCGTAGTAGACATTGCAGTTCCGCGAAGCCATTTTGGGGTTGTCGACGAACGGTTTGCCGACGGTACCGGAAATTTCGACGTCGAATTCATCGCGGGTTTCCACCGGCAATGGCTGTGTATCAGCGTTATCACCTGTTGCTGACAAGCCGGGCAGGGTTGGAAGTACGTCACTCATTGTCTGTGTCCACAATTTAGTTGAATGGTTGTGCGCCTGTCGATCACCAGCGACGCTCGAATTTTTTGCGCAGCCAGATGGCGGCCGAGTTCATGATGACAAGAAACCCGAGCAGGATCATGATGGCCGCTGAGGTGCGTTCGGTAAAGGCGCGCTCCGGGCTGTCCGACCACAAATAAACCTGTACCGGCATGACCGTGGCGGGATCGACGATGCTGCCTGGTACATCGGCGACGAAGGCGACCATGCCGATCATCAGCAGTGGTGCGGTTTCACCGAGTGCTTGTGCCATGCCTATGATGGTGCCGGTCAGAATGCCGGGCATCGCCAGCGGCAGGGTATGGTGAAACAGGGTTTGCACCCGGGAGGCACCAAGGCCGATGGCCGCTTCCTTGATGGAAGGTGGCACCGACTTGATCGCAGCGCGGCTGGCGATGATGATGGTTGGCAGGGTCATCAGTGTCAGCACCAGGCCACCAACCAGTGGGGTCGAACGTGGCACGCCGAAGAAATTGATGAACACGGCCAGCCCGAGTAGACCAAAAACGATCGATGGCACGGCGGCGAGGTTGTTGATGTTTATCTCGATAAAATCGACCCAGCGGTTGTTTTGCGGTGCGAACTCTTCAAGATAGGCTGCCGCTGCGACCCCGATCGGAAATGACAGCAACAGCGTGACCAGCATGGTGAAAAATGAACCCATGATGGCGCCGAGCATTCCCGCTTGTTCGGGCTCACGGGAGTCGCCAGCGGTGAACAGCGTGGTGTTGAAGCGTTTCTCCAGCCGCCCTTCGGCAATCAGCTTGTCGATCCATTCGAGCTGATAGTCCTTGATGCGGCGGTCGGACTCCGGCAGGTTGCGGTCGATCCCGCCTTTCATGAAAACATCGATATCGTCCTTGGCCAGAAACCAGAAGGATTGTGTCGTGCCGATCAGCTTCGGATTTTCCAACACTTTGTCGCGCAGATCCCAGGCGGCGGAGTTACTCACCAGATTTTTCAGCGCACGTTTCTGCTTGCGTCCTTTCACGCCGGGAAACATCTCTTTCAGGCTCGCTTTGATGACCTTTGCGTACTTGGCCGAAAATAATGCTTCAGGGTCTGCATTGGCATCGACGCCAAGCAGCGCCGGACTCAATGTGACATCGAGGTTGATCCATGTCTGCTGAAAAGCGGGCAGGCCTTTGCTGATAATGGTGAATAGCAACACCATCAGAAAAAGGGAGCTGATGCTGATCGAAACGACGCCGTAGAGCCGGAAGCGGCGTTCGCGGGCGTAGCGTTTTTTCAGGCTCGCTTCGATCTTCTGTTTGCTGGAAATGGTACTCATGTTATTCGTATTGCTCCCGGTACTTGCGAATGACGTGCAGTGCAATGATGTTGAGTAGCAGGGTAATGACGAACAGCCCCAGGCCGAGCGCAAAGGCCGCCAGCGTTTTCGGGTTGTCGAATTCCTGATCGCCCGTCAGTAGGGTAACGATTTGTACCGTCACTGTGGTGACCGCTTCTAGCGGGTTGATCGTCAGATTGGCAGACAGGCCAGCCGCCATTACGACGATCATGGTTTCGCCGATCGCACGCGAGGCGGCCAGCAAAATACCGCCGACAATACCCGGCAGTGCAGCCGGAATCATCACCTGCTTGATGGTCTCGGAACGGGTTGCACCAAGGCCCAATGAGCCATCGCGCATTGCTCTGGGCACTGCTGAGATTGCGTCGTCCGACAGGGACGAGACAAATGGGATCAGCATGATGCCCATGACCAGGCCAGCGGCCAGCGCACTTTCGGAGGCCACATTCAATCCTATTGCTTCGCCCAGATTGCGTATAAAAGGCGCTACCGTCAGTGCAGCGAAAAAGCCATAGACGACCGTTGGAATGCCGGCCAGTATTTCCAGCACCGGTTTGGCGATGGTACGTACTCTGGCCGTAGCATATTCCGACAGAAATATTGCCGACATCAGCCCGAGAGGCACCGCGATCAGCAGGGCAATGGAGGAAATCAGCAAGGTGCCGACAAAAAGCGGCACGGCACCAAACGCGCCAGAGCTGCCCACCTGGTCGGCACGTATCGCGGTCTGTGGACTCCAGTTGAGGCCAAACAGGAACTCGAAGGGCGATACTGACTGAAAAAACCGCAGCGCCTCGAACAACACCGAAAACACGATGCCGATCGTTGTCAGTATGGCAACGGCGGCGCAGCCGATCATTGCCCAACGTATGACGGTTTCGACTTTGTTGCGGGCACGTGTATCGGCTTTTACCAGGCGCAAGCCAATGAGCATGCCGATGAGTGCAGCGACCACGACGACCAGCGCCTTCGCCTGGCTGCTGATGGCCTTGAGGCGGAGATAGTGTTGCGCTGCTGCCTGTTTCGCCGGGTCTTCCTCGGCGCTGATATCGCCTGATTCGGCAAGATTGACGATTTCGTTGACGGTCAGGCCAAGCTGATCGGTAGATTGGCCTTGCATGATGTCGGGGAGGCTTGCGACCGTCAGAGAAGTGATGATCTGGGTCTGAAACGATGTCCACAGCAGCAGGATAATCACCGCCGGGATGCCAGCCCAGATGGCGACCATATAGCCATAGTAAGCCGGCAAAGAATGCAGACCGCGGTTACCTTTTGCCTTGTCGGAGACACGCAAGGCACGCTTGCGGCCAAGAAAATAGCCGAATAGCAGCAGTGCCACCAGTGTGATCAGGATGGTTTGTATTGGCATGTTGTGACAACCCTTGAGGCTGGAAATCTAGCCCGCATTTCTCACCGGATTGGCGAACCCTCGCTAGCCTCTCGCCATCTGGTGAAAAATCCGGGCTAAACACAGTGAAACGGAGCGCATTGCGCTCCGTTTCGATTCGAACTGCGATTTTATCGCAGTGCCTACTCGTTACCCAGCTTCAGTGGCTTCAATGCACGTGCATCTTTGGCCATCTGTGCGCGCTGTTCGTCACCCAGCGGGATCAGCCCCTTTTCGGTCAGGTAGCCATCGGGTCCCCAGGTGTCCTCTTCAGTGAATTCGACAATATACTCCTTGATGCCTGGTACCTTGCCAACGTGGTCGTTCTTCACATAGAAGAACAGTGGCCGTGACACAGGGTATTTGCCATCCGCGATGTTGTCGAAGCTGATTTCGACGCCATCGACTTGTGCACCTTTGACCTTGTCACCGTTCTGGTCGAGGAAACTGAAGCCGAAGATGCCCAGTGCATTCGGGTTCTTTTCCAGCTTTTGCACGATCAAGTTATCGTTCTCACCAGCTTCGATATAGGCGCCATCTTCGCGAACGGTGTGGCAGATGCCCTTATATTGCTGCTTCAGTGCTTTGGCCTTGTCCTTGTCACCGGCTTTCTTGGCTTTTTTCGAGGCTGCCTTGAGATCCTTGATCCAGCCGAATGTCTTGCAGCCGCCTTCCATTGCCAGTTCTGCGAAAGCATCGCGGGTGCCGGAGGTGGGTGGTGGCCCGAGCACCTCGATCTTCACAGCCGGAAGCGCTGGGTTGACGTCCTTCCAGGTCTTGTAGGGATTGGGTTTGAGCTGGCCTGGCTCAGTACCGGGAACCTCCTTGGCCAGCGCCAGAAAGACGTCACGCAGGCTCAAGTTGAACTGTGGCCCCTCCTTTGCGTTGGCAATGGCAATGCCGTCGTAGCCGATCTGTACTTCGGTGATCGAGTTCACACCGTTCTTCGCACATTTGTCGAACTCGCTCTTTTTGATGCGGCGTGAGGCATTGGTAATATCCGGTGTCTTGATGCCGTTGCCTGCACAGAACAGCTTG
This sequence comes from Gammaproteobacteria bacterium, assembly GCA_026981985.1. GTDB lineage: Bacteria > Pseudomonadota > Gammaproteobacteria > UWMA-0217 > UWMA-0217 > JALSHZ01. The sequence goes on from JALSHZ010000052.1 coordinate 64,378, forward strand.
AAGCCGCCGCCGGAACCGGTGGATTCGATTTTCGGTGTCTTGAATTTGGTTTTGTTGCCGAAAGTCTCGGCGACTACCGTTGCGAAAGGGTAGACAGTGGATGAACCGACGATTTCGATGTGATCGCGGCCTGCTGCCGATACCTGGGACGAAGCCGCGGTCAGGGTAACGAACGCGGCGGTGATAGCAGTAGCGTGTTTCATTGATTGACTTCCTCATTGGACAAATTCGATGGGGAGATTGTCGGGCTTGAATATGACAGCTTGATGACACCCGGCTGGGTTGACGGTGTGATGTTAGTCAGCAGATGGTTTTAGGTGGCCTGGGGTAACTACCGATCGTACTGGTGGTTGTTCAGGAAAAAGTCTTATTGTGTTGGTCTCGGCACTCGTTCTACCGTCGGAGCAAGCTTGCAAAGAAGAGTGGCAGTTTCACTCGTTTACGAATTTAGCCGGGGAAGAGAAATGAAAGAAACAGAAGCCTGTGATGCTGTGTGGGGTGGTAACTGTTGGGACTATTTGATGACAGTGTTGCAATCTACGCATCCAACAGGGTTGAGCGATTCCCTGCGTCTGACGCGGGTTGCTGAGGACTACTACCGCAGAATGAACGGGAATATCAAGCACAATGGGCGAAGCAGCGGTCGCTGACTATGCTCCAAGTGTTTTTGACGAAACGAAAAAGGGCTGATTAATCAGCCCTTTTTTGTTTGTTATCCGGCAGGGGAGGGTGGTTCAGGCGATGCGCCGCTCCAGGTACTCCTGCTGTTGCTGACCTTCGCGCGCGGGGGCCAGCGGGTCGGCGCCGATCGTGCCAACGAGGCTGTCGAGATACTCCTGTGACTCCACCTGTTGCAGCTTGCCGCGGGCGCATTCCAGCCTTGCTTCGAGATCCATGCGTTTGACGACTTCGGCGTAGTGCGGCCGGGCGATGAATGCCTCGAGGTTGGTAATATGCCGCTGCCACAGCGCAATCTCCCGCTGCTGCTTGACCTGCAGACGCTCCTGATACCAGTCGGATTCCAACAGGTATTCGCGGCTGAACATCAGGCGGATTTCTGGGTCGTGCACGTCTTTGCCCTGGAAATGCCCCTCGGCCATGAGGTAGAGCAGGGCACGCAGTGGTGGGCAGGCATCATCGATGCTGCCGTCGTCGATGTAACGTTGGGCGACTTTGCGCTGTGCTTCGACAATGTTCTCGATGCCATCGACGAAACAGTCCATGTCTTGTATTTCCGGCATCAGGATCTCTTCGGTGAACACGGTGTTGGGGTTGTCGAAGATCTTACCCATGAAATCGCGCACGAAACGCTCGGTAATGCGATAGCCGAGGCGGCTGGCGAGTACCGTGCGGCCTTTGTACTGAAAGTCTTCCAGCGGTTCGAGATATTCGTTTTCGATGAGAAAATCCGGGTCCCGCTCCCTGCCCTTGAGCCGGGTCCAGATCTCCGGAATCAGCAGACTCACGTCGTGCTCGACTTTGACGTTGGGTCCAATGTATCCCGCCGAGCTGGAAAAGCCGGGGTAGCCGGTCAGAATGAACGACACCAGGGCATTGTTGAGGTCGGCTGTGGGCCGCAGTGCATTGAACGGTCCTTTGGTGAGCGCCCCTTCGCTGCCGGCACCGGTCGTACTGGGTGACTTGCCTGTCAGTGAGCAGACGAAGTCCATGAACAGTTCGGGCAACTCCTGGTAGTGGATCGGGTTATAGACCGCCAGTGGGCGAATGCCCGGTTCCGGTGGATTGTTGCGCCGCCCGGCCAGTACGGCATCGACGGGGTTGCAGAGCAGTTGATCCATCGGCAGCTTGCGTTGCAGCCTGGCGCCCATCATCGCTGCATATTTACGCACCGGATTGACCAGGTCCGGGCGGATCTGCAAGTAGCGGGGATTCTTCGATGGCTTGCCATCGACCAGCCGGGGGTGTGCCGAAGACACGACGTACTTGTTGCCTTTTTTGTGCGCTTTTTTCAACAGCTTGCGCATCGGCTCGGTGAAACTGTTGAAAGTGAAGACATCCTCGACTACATCGGCCAGTTTATCGCCCTTGAGTGGTTCGTAATTGGCGATGAAATTCCCCTTGCCGGCCATGTCCTTTTCCGTCTGCTTGTCGTAGCCGGGGATGATGGCGTCGTCGGGCCGCTGGAACAGCCGGTTCTCGCAGTTGGTGACAAGCTTGACACTGGCCTCGGGGTCGAGTGTTGGGCCGCAGCGGGTGATCAGGCGTGCCGGCACGACGATCGAGGCACTGATATCGTCCTCCATCTGGATCTTTTCGGCAGCGATGAAGTCTTGTCGTACCTTGAAAGTGCGCCACTTGTGGTCGGTATCGAAACCCACCCGCAGGTAGGTGCCGACGATATGGCGGTCATTCAGCTTCAGCTCGTGGCCCGGGTGACCATCGATTTCGTCCACTGACAGGTGTTCGCGCCAGTTGTCACCCCACTCTTGGCGGTAGAACCGCTTGATTAGAAATGCCAATGCATGAATGCGCTGTGGCAGGCTGTTAACCCATTCATTGTATTCATCGGTACAGTGCTCCGACGGCATCAGCAATTTGATGAATGAGCCGAGGCTGCGATCCGGGCTCAGCGGTTGACGGGTTGGGTCGCGGTCTAAATCCTCGAAGCCGGGTTTGAAGCGTTTGCTGTAATCGTAGTCGAAGATTTCCTGGACCTTGTCCAGATCCTTCTCCAGATCATCGACGAACATTGGGCCATAGATGACGGCATCGTTCAGCGATTTGGAGATTTCCGACTTGCCACCACCGGAGACGGTGCTTGGCTTGTGGCAGAAGGTGCCTTCCGGTTCGGTGCCAATCAGCCGCCAGGAGGGTGCGCCGGGGTGTTTCACCATCTCGATCTTGTAGCCGTTGGGCTGCATGTAGATGATGCCGGGCTGGAGGCGGATCTGTGCCTTGGTGCCGTCGTCACGCCACCAGGTGATCTTTTGCTTGTTCAGATCCATGCGCAGATCCTGTGGCACGTAGTAGATGCTGGGGTAGCGCTTGTCGATGCCATAGCCTTCGGGCTGCACGTCCATGATCTCGCCATAGCGGGCAGCGAGTTCGTTGAAGCCGAAGCCTCGCTGGCGTGTATCACTGTCGACCCCGTATTCTTCGCCATGATTGCGACGCTTGAAGGCCAACGCGCCGCCAGCGTGTTCTTCCTCGGCGAGGCCGTAGAGATTGGCGGCGAAGCTGATCTGGGTTTTGACCTCTTTCTTGCAGTAGCCAAAATAGTTATCGGCCACCAGTGTGACGATCACGCCCGATTCATCACGGGCGGTGATCTTGAATGCCTGACCATCGTTATAGCGTTCGTCTTCCTCGACCCAGCACATGCCCTCAGCGCGTTGCTGCTCGGTAGCATCGTTCCAGTGTGGCAGACCGATTTCCTTTTTCGTAAGGTTGACCAGATGCGGCGCCAGAATTACGCAGCCGGTGTGGCCGGTCCAGTGCTCCACATCGAGGGCGGCGTCGAACTCCGCCAGATTGGGGTTGCCGCCGTTGCCAAAAATGCTCTCGACGAAATCGAGATTGCTGACCAGATTGCCGGGTGCGAAGAAACGGATTTCCATGTTCTTTTCCGCCTCGACACCGGGGATCTCCGGGCAGACAATCGGGCGTAACAATAGTGAGACGAACATCCGGCTGGGTTCGGCCTGGTTGGCGCTGAAAGGCAGCAGCATCAGTTCCTCGGGCGGTTGCAGCGCCTTGTCCAGCATATAGGCGAACACCTTGCGCGGCACCGTTTTCTTGTCGCCGGGAATCGGCAGGCCGCCATCGGCAATGTGAAATGAACCCTTGGTGGTTCGACGATCGCTGGCGGGGTTGTGCAGTACGCCTTGGGCGATGCGATAGCTGGAGACGATGTCGGATTTGAACTCGTCACCATCGACCGGCAGCGACAGCTCGCGGGCAATACCGTAGCGGTCGAGGACGAAGGTCAGTGTGGGTAGCTCAGGGATGCTTCAGCGCCACTGTCGGCGAGGTAGCGATTGAGGAAGTCCTGGATGCGCTGATCGGCGGGGCAGAGGTGTGATGCCAGCAGGCGGGTTTTTTCGCGGTAGGACTGAAGCAGGTCCTGGGCTGTGGCGATCAGTTCGGTCTCATCGGTCAGGCCACATGGGGGTTGGCCAGAAGCGGCGAGCACCAGATTGATATAGAGATGCAGTCTTTTGCGGTTTTCCTCGACCGGCAGGCCATTGTCGTCGAGACCGAGTTTGCGAGCTAAATCCATTGGATTCCCCTTGCGTTATATTGACTTCGGGACGATCAGACAGCCGATGCAGCCATGTTTTGTGACCCACTGCGGATTTTGCTGCTTGCATGGGGTGGGTGCTTTTTGAATCTGTGGACTGCTACATTCCCGAAGTGCTGTAAGTATGATGTGCGGCCTGTAAAAATACCCTAGTCGCCGGTTTGATTGCAAACGGAAAAAAGATGTTTCGCGGCTGTGGCGTGTACTGAAAAATCCGCACAGCAACGAGGCTTCAAGTCAAGTTGCTACACGGTGGCACCTGCCAGCGAAATCCGGTGACAGACGGGTCGGGTTGCTGCAGGCGCCGATCTGTTTGCGGTGAAATTAGATCAACACTTTTGACTACAGTGCTTTACCGCTTTATGTGAAGGTAATACTTCAAGTATAGGTGGTCACCGGGCTGTGGTATTCATCGCCGCACCCGGCGGTACGTCCGGACATCGATGGCAGGCATGGATTCCTTGTCGCGAATGGGGTCTATAATGAGGGTGAGTACCAAACACAACAATAGGGGTATGGCCAATGTCTGATGCATCTCTTCCAGCGATTCTTGAAACAGCCAAACGGGTAGTGTTCGATCCGGTCGGGTTCTATCGATCGATGCCGCAAAGTGGTGGTTTTGCCGCGCCAGTGATTTTCATGCTGGTCATGGCAGTGGTATCCGGCATTATCATCGCGTTGCTGTCACTCGCATGGGGTGGACCGGGGGCCGGAATGGCCATCGGCGCCGGTGCGGTGATCATGCTGCCGATCATGGCGCTGATCGGCTCGTTTATCGGTGCCGCGATCATGTTCGTGATCTGGAAATTGATGGGATCGGAGAAAAACTTCGAAACGGCCTATCGTTGTGTCGCCTATGCCGCCGCGATCATGCCGTTTACCACGCTGCTGGCTTTCATCCCCTACCTCGGCTCCATCGTCAAAGTGCTGTGGTCGTTCTATCTGATGTACGTCGCCAGCACCGAGGTGCATGGTATTGCTGCGAAACTGGCGGCAATCGTTTTCGGCGTGCTCGCTGCGGTGATCCTGCTACTCAACTTGTCGGCAGAGCGCGCGATGCAGCAAATGCAATTGCAAGTAGAGCAGATGGGAGGCCAGCTCGAAGGCGTGGGTGGTGCGCTCGAAGGTGTGGATGAAATGACACCAGAACAGGCTGGCAAAGCAGTCGGGGAGTTTCTGAAGGGGCTGGAAGGAGCTGTGGATCGGTAGAGGATTGCCAAGGCGGGGTGGTCCCTGAGCGGAGTCGAAGGGAGCGGAACCGGGAGCGGGATGTATGTTCAGTCCTCCGCGGATTGGGTTTGCTCCAATACCTCATCAAGCTGTCTGCGGGTGAGTTTTTCTTCCGCAATTGGAAACAGTTCACGCTCTTCCATGCGGGTATGATCCCGCAGCAGTATGCCGAAGTCTTCCAGCACACTGGTATCTCCTGCGCCCAGTTGTGTCGCCATTTTCCGCATTTCATCGTGCTGGCGTCGTAGCTCAGCAGTCATGTTAGCGGGGCCATCGTGCTGTGCTTCGAGCATGCTGAATATTGTCGTTTCCTCGTTCTGAAAGTGCTTGTCCCAGCGGGTGGGAAAGTCGGCGGCGATTTCTTTGCTGAGCTGTTGCATTGCGACCTCATCGCCGGATCGGGCGGCTTTGATCGCCTTGTTCGCCAGCGCCAGCGAGAGGTGGTGCTCCATCGAGAGCGGATGGAGTTGTTGGCTACGTTTCATTTACCAGTTCCAGGCTTGATTCGGGTCAATGGTTGGAAAAAGAGTAACATGTATTATTTATGCATGTTAGTGGCTTGGCGTGCTGCCAGTCTTTGCAGGGAGTCCTATGTTTGCTGCCCGTCACCCGATACTGATCTTCTTTTCCGTTGTCATGGTCGTGTACGGACTGGTCTTCTCGTTGCCGGAGCGGCCATTGCGCCAGCTCGACGATAGCGAGCTCAGAGCGTGGGCGCTGGATGTTGGCCTGAAACCGGTTCCCGAGACCTTCGATGCGTTGCGGGGTTTGGTTGACACGGATGACAACCGGCTTTCGCCCGAAAAGATCGCGCTTGGCAAAATGCTTTTCAACGACCCAATTCTGTCGCGCGATGACAGCGTGAGTTGTGCCAGTTGCCATATTCTTGCGGAGGGTGGGGACGATAATCTGCCGACCGCGGTTGGTTTTCATGGCCTGAGAAACCCGCAGCACCTCAATTCCCCTACGGTATTGAATGCGGCGCTCGCCCGCAGTCAGTTCTGGGATGGTCGTGCGCCCGATGTAGAGGCTCAGGCAGCGGGACCGATTCAGGCACCGTTTGAGATGAACTTGACACCCGATGAGGTGGTGCGGAAGCTCTCCGCAATACCGCGCTATGTCGATGCTTTCTACCAGGTGTTCGGCGAAGAGGCGGGTGGTCTTCGTTTTGAGAATGTACAGATGGCGATCGGTGCTTACGAACGAACGTTACTGACCGAAAGCAACTTCGACCTGTTTCTGCGGGGTGATGATGCTGCGTTGTCGGCCAGCGCCAAGCGGGGCCTGAACCTGTTCATGCAAAAAGGTTGCAAAGGCTGCCATGCTGGTACGGGCCTGGGTGGGTTGAGCATCCAGCGTTTTCCACTCCACCGGCCTATTGTCGAGGTGTTCGACAACGAGCCATTTCCATTCCCGAACGAAGGTGGGTTTCTTGGCAGAGGGGAGCGGCGTTATTTTCGCGTACCAATATTGCGCAATATCTCCAGAACCGCGCCATATTTTCATAACGGCGCGGTCGAGGATCTGAAAGAGGCGGTTCATATCATGAGCAAGTATCAGCTGGGGCGGGCGTTTACGCCGGCGCAAATTGATGATGTCGTGGCCTTTCTGAAAAGCCTGGATGGAACGCTGGTTTTCGATCGCTGATTGGGCATAGCTATCGAGCGGACAATTTGCCAGCACGGGCTGTGGCATTCATTATTCAGCAATGGAAATCGAATCTATCGCCCTCTCCTCGCTCGAAGATATCGTCACTAGCGCTGCCAGCCGGGAGTTGGTGCCGCGTTTTCGCCATGTCAGCCACAGCTACAAGCGTGACGGTAGCATCCTCACCGAGGCTGATCTGGCCATGCAGACAAGTATCGCCGCTTCGTTGCAACAGCTGGCGCCTGAGGTGGCCTTTCTTGGCGAGGAGATGAGTGCGGCGGAGCAGCAGGCGCTGCTGTTATCTGGCGAGCCTGTCTGGTGTCTCGATCCGCTCGATGGCACGCGCAACTTTGCCTCGGGCATTCCCTATTTCTCCGTGTCATTGGCGCTGCTTTGCGATGGTCAGGTTGAAATGGCGGTGGTCTATGATCCGCTCAGGGAGGAGTGCTTCAGCGCGAAACGTGGGGCAGGTGCCTGGCTGAACCGGCAGCCGCTTCAGTTGCCCGATGCTGCGCCCGAGATATCACAGGCAACTGCCATTGTTGATTTCAAGCGCCTCGACAAAGCGTTGGCGACACGGCTGGCGATCGAGCCACCCTATTCGTCACAGCGCAGCTTCGGATCGGTCGCCCTGGACTGGTGCTGGTTGGCGGCAGCGCGGGGGCAGCTCTATCTACATGGCAGGTCGAACCTTTGGGACTACGCCGCCGGCCATCTTGTGTTTACCGAGGCGGGCGGGTTTGCCAGTAGCCTCGACGGTGCACCAGTATTCAATTGGTCACTGGAACCGCGCTCGTCAGTCGGCGCGATCAATGCCGCGTTGTTTGAAGCTTGGACGACATGGCTGTTCACGGAATAGTCGCAGTCCCCGGGACCGCCGGCATCCTGCCGGCCTGTCGCCGACAAGGCGACGTGGAACCACCGTACGACCTCGAACCAATCACCACTGAACTACTCCACGATAAAGTGAATAAACAGGGCAAGCAGGAGTTTATTGAGCATTGGATCCTCCGTGAGTGGTAAGGGTGGTGGCAGATTTGTTATTGGTTTTGCCACTGCTGTTGGGTAGTCATCGGCCAACCAGTCTACATAAGTCAATAGGGAGACACTGTCACAGAGTGTAGACTGAGATCAGGGAATCCCATAGGAGTCATTCTGGTTTTCCATCCATGCTGATTTGGAGACAGGCAATGAGCACAAAATGTTTTCGCTGGCCGTTTTTTCTTTTTCTCGTTTCGATCGTTTCTGCTTTGCTGGTTCAGCCTGTGCTGGCACAGGGCGATGCGTTTCGCTTTGAAATCCGCCGTAATGCGACACCACAGGCCTACTACGTGCACGTGCTGTTTCAGGGTGCTGACCCTGCTGATATCACCACCGTGCCAAAACGAGGCAGTGTTAGCATCAGCTATAAAGCGAAGAAGGAACAGCGCGAGCAGTTCGACAACGGTGGCGTGCGGTTTTTCAGTGCCAGTCAGGCATTGAGCAGCCGTATTGGCATCCCGCCTGATGGCGATGTCAGTCAAATACGCCGGATCGACAAGCCGGGCTGGATTCAGCTGATTATTCCCAGACGCATGCGTTAGCCGCTAACTCCGCCGCAGCATTGCAATCCAGCGTCCAATATTGAGCAGGCTGGCGAGCGAGGCGGCGACGTAGGTATAGGCTGCCGCCTTCAAAATGCGCTGAACCGCGTGTTCGTCGTTGCTGTCGACATAGTTGCCGCGGCGCAGAATCGGCAACGCCTTGCCAAAGCTGGCGTCGAGTTCAACGGGCAGTGTCACCAGGTGGACAAGCGTGGCGCTCCCCATGCTGATCAGTCCCAGCAGCACCAGCAGCAGGCCTGCCTGGGGTCGATGGGTAACCGCCATGATCAGCGGCACGGCAAACATGGCGATGGCGCCAATCTGCTGTGCGGATTGCGAAATCTGCACCAGCCGGGTGCGGAGATGAAAGCGCGGTTCGTTGCGGGCATGCTGAATCGCATGTCCAACTTCGTGCGCCGCAACCGCGACCGCAGTCAATGAACGGTTGTTGAAATTGTCCGGGCTGAGCCGCACGGTTTCGGAGCTGGGATCATAGTGATCGCCACTTTCCGTCTGTTCCACTTTGACGTGGTTCAGCTCGAAACGGTCGAGCAAATGGCGCGCCAGTTCCCCGCCAGTGCCGGGAATACGATCCAGTGGTTTGCTGTAACGCTGGAACGTCGTCCGCGCCCACCACTGCGGTGCCCAGGCCAGCAGGATGACGAACAGAGCGAGCAACAATAGGTGCATACGGTGCGTTTCCCGAAAACGATACCTGTAGAACATGCCTCAACATGTGGCGGGAGGCAACAATAGCGCCATGTCCTGTGCCTGTTTTCGCTTTTACGCCGAGCTGAATGACTTTCTGCCCCCGCAGCGACGTGGGCAGACGTTCTGCCATCAGTTCGAGCGTCAGGCATCAGTCAAAGACATGATCGAATCCTTTGGTGTGCCGCATACCGAAGTCGATCTGGTGTTGGTCAACGGTGAATCGGTCGACTTCTCCGCGCGTGTCGAAGGTGGTGACCACATCAGCGTCTACCCGGTATTCGAAAGTTTCGACATATCGCCGCTGATACGGTTGCGCCCGGCACCGTTGCGGGAACCGGCATTCGTGGTCGATGCCAACCTCGGGCGCCTGGCGCGCTACCTGCGCCTGCTGGGTTTCGACACCCTCTACCGTAACGACTACGACGATCCCACCGTGGCGCAGATCTCGCATCAGGAGCGTCGCATTTTGCTGACCCGGGATAGGGCGCTGCTGCGGCGCAGCATCATCACCCATGGCTATTTCGTCCGCGCCGATCACCCCCGTGAACAGCTCGCCGAAGTCGTGGCACGTTTCGACCTGTGCCGACTGCTGCGCCCCTTCAGCCGTTGCACCCGCTGTAACGGCCTGCTGGAACGGGTTGAAAAAAGGGAAATCGCATCACGCCTGGAACCTAAAACCCGCCGGTACTACGACGATTTTCTCATCTGCCCTGATTGCGGCCAGATCTATTGGCGCGGCAGTCACCATGAGCGGGCGGTGAAGCTGGTGGAAGGGTTGTGTGGGTGTGGAGGGTAGATAACTCAAGTTTCGGAGTTCAAAATAGCGAATTTCCCCATCAATTTCCGATTATTCGTATTCCAACTGTAGCGTGAACGTATCAAGTTGAAGACTCTGCACAAAAAAATCATGAATACGCTCATC
>JALSHZ010000053.1 GCA_026981985.1 Gammaproteobacteria bacterium
CCAGACTTTCTGCGCTACGAGTCACATTCCCGGGTAAGAAAGTCGGGTAAAATCGCGAACATTTAAAGCTATGAAGAAGCACAATACCATCATCAGACCTCAGGATAGCTACCACGGTTACAAATACGCCGATATGGGCGAAAATTAAGCACTATAGCAACACCAACGCAGTTATCGGGACAACTTAGGAATGACTTGTTAGGACTTGTTAGGACTAAACCATGGAACTGCTAAAAGACATTTTGGAGTCGTTGCGAGATCCTACTGCCCCCTCTCATCGAATTCTTCGGAAAGCCGCTGCCATATCAGTCGCCCTAACCCTATTCCTTATTTATTATCGCCACATTGAGCTCGGGTTTGGCTTCGGGGAGCCCGCTATTGTGACAATTATGCTTGCTTTTATGATCCTCGTCATAGTCGGAATATTTGGCGGCATAATGTCCGCCGGACTATATGATTCGTTCCTGAATTCGGTGGGGGCCCAAGAGCGCAAGCCGACCATCGTTACATTCTTTGTGGAGTGGCTATTCGCCTTAACTGCACCTTTTCTCGGCGTGTTGATGTATCAGTTTTTCGGTTAGCCAGATCACCACAGCAGGAGACGCACATCCGGGTCAGGTCTTGTTTGCACGCCTTTACCAGTGGATTCTTTGCACCGCTGACTTCGATCGGCTTGAAGCGATCGGGTTTGCCCTGTGCTTCAAGCGTGGTTCAGTGCTGAAAACGGTTCTTGGGGTTCGGATCCAGTGAGGCTTCGTTGCACATTCCCGCTGGTGGGGTAGGTGTGAGGATCGGGGGTGTAGTGCAGCCTGCGGCCGCTCCCTAACCCTCCCCCCGGGGGAGAAGGGATGTTTGGGTTGGTTGTGAGCGGGCTGTTCATGTTTTTCAATGGGAGCGTTTTTCGCGGCGGGAATTTTTCGATCCCGGCTCTGTGGAGCCGGATACCTGAGCTGTAACGACGTGGTTATTTATTGGGCAGCAATGACTCGAGACTTTCCGCGGCGATGTCCCGGACTTCGGGGGCTTCGTCTTTAAGACAGCGTTCAAGATACGGCCTTGCTGATTCTGCATGCGTCAGGCCAAGGTAGTAACAGGCATCTGCGCGGACTTCGGGTGATTCGCTGGATAGCAGTTTGCCGAGTTCATCGACGGCTGCGGCGAGCATTTCCGTGCCTTCAAGTTCTTCGAAGATTACGCCAATCCCGGCTTTGACGTTTATTTTCTGCTGCGAATCAGCCAGCAGGCGAATCACGGCTTCCATGCTGCCTACTGTATTGCGTACAAACTCGACAGCTTCGGCAAGTTGACCGCTGCCAAGCATTTCTTCGAGGTAGGCCATCTGCCCTTCTACGCTGCCGGCACGCTTGGCCCATTGCTGCAATTCGGCTTTGCTGTGTACGCCGGTGAGGGTGAAGCCGCCGATACGAATCCACGGTACTGAGCGTACCCGTAACGCTGCGGCGATATCCGGTCGTGCTTCTACATTGACGGCTTCGAGTTTGCCGATGTCACCGGCCTTGACCATCTCGGATAATGCCGCCAATACTGCCGGGCAGTGCGGGCAGTGCGTGCCTAGCAGCATCAGCGCATCCGGTACGCTGGGTGTTTCACCAGTCATTGCATCTCCTCCAGTGTTTCCCAGCGTCGGAATGCCGCTTCCAATGCTTGTTCGACAATTTCCTGTTCGGCCGTTACGCTGGCGACTTCATCGGCGTTGTCCCGGTAGAAATCGGGGTTAGCCAGTGTTTCCTGCAGCTGTACAAGCCTTGTTTCCAGTTCTTCGATTTTTTTCGGCAAGGATTCCAGTTCGCGCTGGTCCTTGTAGCTCAGTTTCTTTTTCTCGGTTTTTGGTTTGTCTGCCGGCTTGGGCTTTTCTGCCTTGCCTTGGTTTGCCTTTTCAACCTCCGGTCGCTGTCGCAACCAATCCTGATAGCCACCGACATACTCGTTGATGACACCATTGCCTTCGAAGACCAGCGTCGAGGTGACGACATTGTCGAGAAATTCACGGTCGTGACTGACAAGTAGTACGGTGCCATCGAAATTCACCAGAAGTTCTTCCAGCAATTCGAGGGTTTCGACATCGAGATCGTTAGTGGGTTCGTCAAGCACCAGCATATTCGCCGGACACGCGAACAGTTTCGCCAGCAACAGCCGGTTTTTTTCGCCGCCTGAGAGCTTGGTGATCGGCGCCCGCGCGCGTTCCGGCGAAAAGAGGAAATCTTGCAGATAGGAAATAATATGCTTTGGCTGACCGTTGACGATAATGCGATCCGAGCCGCCGCCAACATTTTCCTGCGCCGTCTGGTTCGGGTTCAGCGATTCTCTGAGCTGATCGAAATAGGCGATTTCGAGGTTGGTGCCGATTTTGATCTGCCCGCGCTGCGGTTGCAGCTTGCCGAGCAGCAGGTTGATCAATGTTGATTTGCCTACGCCGTTAGGACCGAGAATGCCGATTTTGTCACCACGCATGATGGTGGTACTGAAATCACGAACAATCGGCTTGCCATCGTATTCAAAGCTGATGTTTTCCGCTTCGATAACGATCTTGCCGGATCGTTCGGCAGCATTCGCCTGGATATTCGCCTTACCGACCCGACTGCGGCGCTCGTCGCGCTCCTGCCGCATTTTCTGTAATGCGCGCACACGCCCTTCGTTGCGTGTGCGGCGTGCCTTGATACCCTGACGAATCCAGACTTCCTCCTGCGCCAGTTTCTTGTCAAACACGGCTTGCTGTTTTTCCTCGGCATCCAGCGCCGCCGCCTTGCCTTTGAGATAAGCATCATAATTGCCGGGCCAGCTACTGAGCTTGCCGCGATCGATCTCGACAATGCGCGTTGCGAGCTTGCGCAGGAAGGCGCGATCATGGGTGATGAATATCAGTGTCAGCCCGGCTCCTAACAGAAATGATTCCAGCCACTCTATCGAAGCCACATCGAGATGGTTGCTCGGCTCATCGAGCAATAGAATATCCGGATCACCGACCAGTGCGCGGGCCAACAGTACACGGCGTTTGAGCCCACCGGAAAGGCTGGCGACTGCGGCATCTGGCGGCAGTTGCAGACGTGATATCGTGGCGCTGACACGCTGTTCCATACTCCAGCCATCGACCTCTTCGATCTGCTGTTGCAGGCGCGACATTTCCTCCATTGCACCCGGCTCGTCCAACGCCATGATCACGTGATGGTAAGCTGCGATTGTGGCACCAAGGTCTCCCAGACCGGCGGCGACGACATCATAAACACTGCCTTCGATCTCGCGCGGGACATCCTGTTCGAGCCGTGCGATTTTCGTGCCTTGTTGCAGAAAAATATCACCGTCGTCCGCTGTGACCTCGCCGGCGATGATTTTCATCAGTGTGGATTTTCCTTCACCGTTACGCCCGACCAGCGCCACCCGCTCACCACGTTCGAGCGTGAATTCGACGCCATCGAGCAGCGGCGGCATGCCGTAGCTGAGGTGAATATTTTGCAATCGCAGTAATGCCATATCGTTATCGTCTGG
>JALSHZ010000054.1 GCA_026981985.1 Gammaproteobacteria bacterium
ACCCGTGCGCGTTCTGCACTGCGTTCGCTGCAGAAAAGTACCGATTTGATCAAGCGGTTTTTTCATGAGTCACATGTGCAATATGTAATAACTTGATGTCTGGTAGGTTTTTGCCGGGTTAGTAAATAATCTGAAAAATACCCAAATCCCTTCTCATCAGAGGGTGTTTCTACTCGACGGTGCCCTGAACGTTGAGGGGTGACGTTAGGTGCTCTAATTATTCGTCTAGCAAATGCCCTGACCCAATTCGGTTGTCCTGATAAATCTCCGATATTCCTAAGGGTTTCTAATGTTGGGGTTATAAAAAACACTATAAGTTGCAGGCTATTTGATCGGAGAAATATAAAAAGTCTTCATATATCAACGCTTTGCGGGGTCTTTGGTCTTGAGGTTACGCATAATCCTTGCTCTATGTGAATCGTAAGAAAAATCGATTAGTAATGAGTGGCCCTGGTTCCTAAACTTCTTCGCCAATGCAGAAAGGTTTAGTTATTCGCTCAATCTAATAGACGTTAGGAGTTGACCATGGCCAATAAGCAATATGATGCTGGCGTAAAAGAATACCGCGACATGTATTGGACCCCAGACTACGTGCCGCTGGATACAGATTTGCTTGCGTGTTTTAAATGTACAGGGCAGCCTGGCGTGCCGCGTGAAGAGGTTGCCGCAGCTGTCGCGGCCGAGTCTTCGACGGGCACCTGGAGTACTGTTTGGTCAGAGCTCTTGACTGATCTGGAGTACTATAAAGGACGTGCTTATCGCATCGAAGATGTGCCGGGTGATTCCGAGTCTTTTTACGCTTTTATTGCCTACCCCATTGATTTGTTTGAAGAAGGTTCCGTCGTCAATGTGCTGACATCTCTGGTTGGTAACGTGTTTGGCTTTAAAGCTTTGCGCCACTTACGACTGGAAGATATTCGTTTCCCTATTGCATATATCAAGACCTGTGGTGGTCCGCCAGCAGGTATTCAGGTGGAGCGTGACCGCTTGAATAAATATGGTCGTCCTATGTTGGGTGCCACCATTAAGCCTAAGCTGGGTTTGTCTGCTAAAAATTATGGGCGGGCGGTATATGAATGCCTGCGCGGTGGGCTTGATTTGACCAAGGACGACGAGAACGTCAACTCTCAGCCATTTATGCGCTGGCGTGATCGCTTCGAGTTCGTTGCTGAAGCCATTGATAAAGCTCAGAGGATAACGGGTGAGCGCAAGGGGCATTATCTGAATGTAACCGCTGCTACGCCTGAAGAGATGTATGAGCGCGCCGAGTTTGCTAAAGAGGTTGGTTGTCCAATCATTATGCATGACTTCTTGACTGGTGGATTTACCGCCAATACCGGGCTAGCAAATTGGTGTCGCAAGAACGGGATGTTGCTGCATATTCATCGGGCGATGCACGCGGTCATTGATCGCCATCCCAAGCACGGTATCCATTTTCGGGTGTTGGCGAAATGTCTGCGTTTGTCAGGTGGGGATCATCTGCATACTGGTACTGTCGTTGGTAAGCTCGAAGGTGATCGAAACTCTACGCTCGGTTTTGTCGATCAGTTGCGTGAATCGTTTGTTCCTGAAGATCGTTCGCGGGGTGTATTTTTCGATCAGGACTGGGGTTCGATGCCGGGTGTGTTCGCAGTTGCGTCCGGTGGTATCCATGTATGGCATATGCCCGCGCTAGTCACTATCTTTGGCGATGATTCTGTACTTCAGTTTGGTGGTGGTACGCAAGGTCATCCATGGGGTAATGCGGCAGGTGCGGCTGCGAACCGGGTAGCGCTTGAGGCCTCCGTCAAGGCGCGTAATGAAGGTCGTGAAATTGAAAAAGAGGCTCGCGATATTCTTACTGAGGCGGCCAAGACCAGCCCGGAGCTTGCTATCGCTATGGAGACCTGGAAAGAAATCAAGTTTGAATTTGATACCGTAGATAAGTTGGATGTTGGTTAAAAGGTATTGCCTGCGCCAGGTATCTATCCAAATAGAGTAATTGTGAGGACAACGTTATGAGCATGACTAATCCACAAGTGGGTGACTATCAGACCAAGTACACATTGGAAACTTTCGGGTTTTTGCCGAAGTTCAGTCAAGAAGAGGTTTTTGCGCAGATTGATTATATGGTGTCACTGGGTCTGACGCCGGCAATCGAGCACGAGCATCCTGATGATGCGGCCGATCATTATTGGACGATGTGGAAGTTGCCTATGTTTGGTGAAACCGATCCGGTTCGGATTATGGAGGAGTTGGAAGCGTGTCATCGCAGCTACCCTGATCACCATGTCCGTTTGATCGGTTACGACAACTATACGCAGAGCCAGGGCGTGTGCTTTGTTGTGTATGAGGCGCGCTAGAGTTGGGTGTGTTTTTCGGTGTTGACTAACCGGTTGGGTGCGTAAAAAGCCTCTATTTGGCGTGAGGCTTTAAAACGAAATTTATCTGCGAATAACGACAACAGGCAGGGTTCATGATGTCACAAGTTGCAAAGGCGCGCAGTAGTCGAGAGATTGCGTTGGCGCGGCGAAAAGCGCTGTCCAGTAGTGGTAAAGCTGCCTTGAAAGGTGGTGATAAGCGTGGGCAGGTTAACAGTGGTGTGGTTCCCGACGCTGGTGCGAGTGAAGGGATGGTGGCTGCGCCTCAGCCCCGGCGTGGCGCGCCAGCGGAGTTGTCGGGTGGTGCGCGTGCTGTGTCGCTGGCGCGTCGCAAGGCCTTGTCGACACGTGGTAAGGCGGCCGATATGAGTCGCGACCGCACACGTGGTGCAGGTGATGAACGCAACGTCAGGAGCGCGAGTAAAAAGTCGGGTTTGGTCGCATCGACCTCATCCGACAGCCTCAAGAAAGAGGGTTGCCATTGCGGCTGCAAAAGCAAGTCCTCGGCCCTGCCGGGGAGTGGCTCGGCTGTGCGTCGATCCCCAGTCCGAAATCGCTCGGCGAGCACAAGCAATAGCGGTAGGGCGTTGGCGCTCGCGCGTCGCAATGCATTGTCGAGCCGCGGCAAGGCAGCGTTGAGTGGTAAGGTCAGTGAGGCGCAAGCAATTAGAGCGAGTAACCCCAAAATGAGTAGCCGCGAGTTAGCTCAGGTTGTCCGTGAGCAGCGTAGCCGACGTGGCAATGCCGGCCAAAAGAAGTCTGCGCCTTGTGGTCGCCGACGCAAAGCGAAAAGCCAGTCCGAGACGCCAGAGGGTGCCAGGGATGCATCATGGAAAGTGGGTGCGAGTGAGACAGCGATTGGCCAGGTCGTTACCGGGACGATGGTCGGTCGCAAGGCCAGCATGACCGGAGATGAGCAAAGCATTTGCCGCACGATCACGGGTACCGAATACCTAGGTGCCGAAATCTTTCGTGAATTC
Organism: Gammaproteobacteria bacterium; assembly: GCA_026981985.1. Lineage (GTDB taxonomy): Bacteria > Pseudomonadota > Gammaproteobacteria > UWMA-0217 > UWMA-0217 > JALSHZ01. Next base: position 3,341 of record JALSHZ010000054.1, read on the forward strand.
TGTCAGACCGAAGCCGTACCGGAAACAGCGCCGCGTAAAGTTGCTGTTACGTCGACTTCACACGGCAATGCCGTGTCAGGTGATCGTCTCGGTCGCGCGCCAAATGTTACTGGGAATGAGCCGGGAACCTGTAAGCGTGTTACGGGTGACGAATATGTGAGTGCCGAGCAGGTGCAAAGCTACTGTGGTGAGCTGGCGCCAAAATCACCCCCCAAGGTTTCCATGGCGGAAACAATGAAAGGCAAAGTAGTTACCGGGGTGAATGTGGGGCGCTCGGAAGCGGTCACCGGGGATGAGTATGGGATGCGCCAGTCGCTGACGGGCACCCAATATACGAAACCTGCTGAGATTGGTCGGGCGCCGTCCAAGGTTGGTGTGAGTACCACTTTGCGGGGCGAAACTGTGACGGGAACGCAGGTTGGGCGTCGCGAACAAATGACAGGGGATGAGGCGGGTAGCTGTCGGAATGTCACAGGCGATGACTATGTCGGGAAGGAGCAGTACAGCGAAATTTGTAATAGCACGCCGCCTCAGCCGCGCGATCGTAAAGTCAATGAATCAACAACACTGGGCGGTCGTAATGTAACGGGTAGTTTGGCGGATCGTTCCGAGCGAGTGACGGGAAATGAACCAGGGACTTGTAAGGCGGTTACCGGCACACCCTATTCGGGTGGCGAGCAGTATTCTCATTACTGCTCACCTGAGCAGCAGCGTGAAGCAATCGCACGTATGCGGCCTATGGCCAGTGTTTGGGGTAAATCGATGACTGGGCAACAGCCGGGCGTCAGGGGTGTGATGACTGGCGCTGACAAAGGAGCATGTGAGCCAGTTAGTGGCACACCGTATGTCGGCGCTGATCAGATTGCTGACACCTGTCCCTCGATGGCTGCGGAAACCGCCAGTCCCGATTTCCCTCAGTCACTGGATAAGGCGCTTTGGGGAGATTTTACGCCTGAATCACCTGCACATGCGGCGCATTCTAAAGTAGGCCCTCAAAATGTGACGGGATCGCACTATGAAAGCGGCGCGATTACAGGTCCGTTCGGCATGGCTGATGGGAAGGTGACTGGTACCGAAGAAGCGAGATTTGACCGCCCTCAAGTCGAACCCGTGGAAAGTATCGTAACAGCGGAAACCATCCACGGGCGCGTGAAGTCGCGTGTGACCGGTGAGGGCATCGACGCAGGCTCGCGCATCACAGGCGACGACTGGGATCGAGGTGACCGCGTTACGGGTACCGAGGGTCCGTCAGCCCGGCGCCGTAACCCGACATTGCGCCAGCCGACAACGGTGCCAATGCCGGCTGCCAGCATGACGCGCCCGGAAGGTGTACCTGAGCCAGTGAGTATGGTGACAGGTGGGAGTGGGAATACCGATAAAGGGTCGTTGGTCACCTATTCGGGTGGCGCACGTGGCTGAATCCACCGTAAACGCCTATATCAGTTAAGCAGATAATCGAATGTTGCCTACGATTCGTCAATCAAAATCATGTGGTACGCGGCGCGCACGGCGTCCGCAATTGCGCCGCCCGACTGCGGTAGCGCCACAGCATCGGTTAGGTAGTGCGACTACGCGCGGAGGCCATGTGCTGAGCCGGGCTGACGAGAATACGTATCTGGGACACTATGAAAGGAAAATCAAGCAGTCATTTGATGACATTGTCCCAACCTTAAAGCGGATTTCAGCAATCCAGCATGAGCCTGATTTTGAAGGGCATGCGCAGAAAATCGCACGGGATAGTCTTGGCTTCCCAATGCCTGAAGATGTCCTGAAAAATGCGTGGGTCGATCAGCTTGATATGCGGCGCTTGTTCGCGTGGTGTGTCTTTCAGGTGTATGTGCGGTTCTGTGACGATTTTTATAGCACCGCACCTACCGGAGCTGCAGAAGAGCTAGCAGGGTTTTTACAGAGCTGTGGGTTTCACAGTTTAGATATTTCGCCCTGCGCCGATGGGCGTTTGGCTCACGTGGTTCGATACGTGCTAAGGCTGTCGCCGCGTGCGGTGCGTCGAAAGTCGTATGCGGGTGCTTTGTTCGATGTTGAGGACAGTGTTCAGAAATGGGTGCAAACAGAGCTGCGTCGGTACCGGGAAGGTAAACCCAACGCTGCCGATAGCGCAACACGTTATTTGAAGGTGGTGGTGTATCACTTCAGTTCGAGCGATCCGGAGCATCAGGGTTGTGCGGCGCATGGCTCCAATACAGAAAAAGCGGCTCAGGCGGGTTTGGAAAAGCTGGTTAGTTTTAGGGAAGCGATTGAAAACGGTTTTTGTTGCGGCGCATCAATAGACCTGTTGCTGATTGGATTGGATACCGATACCGATGCAATTCGCATTCATGTGCCAAATGCTGCTGGGGAGATCGTATTGGAAAGGTTTATCGAATCGGCTGAGCTTTATAGCAAGACTTTCGATATGGGGCGCGATCAAGCGCTCAAGACGATTGATACGGCCATTCGTGTTGTTGAACCTGATGTGGCCGATGGTATGTGCCGCCTGGTGGCTAAGCTGATAGAAAACAATATCTCGCAAATCGATTATGTCAAGGAAAACTATGGGAAAACATATCCCGATATTGGTCACGCTGAACGATTCGTTGGTGCTGGCATTGGCTTCGAAGACATCCAGATCCGGAATTTAATGTACTTTTCATATCTGGATACAGTCGAGGAGGGGGCGGCCGATCTGGATGTGGGTATAAAGATTTTCACAGGCCTGAATGTGAAGCATGGGTTGCCGGTGCCGGTGGTAGTGCGGTTCGATTATCACGGCCACATACCGGGGGGGCAGCAGCGTGCAGCGCAGCGTTGTGAGCGGGTCGCGAATGCGCTTGCCCAACGGTATTCATCGCTGTATGAGAAAGGGTTGCTTCATATTATGCAGGTGGTCCGTGATTGCGATAGCAATGAGTCGTTGCAGGTTTTAATGTGCACAGCTGAGCAAGATGAAGCAGGAGGGCACTGATGAAAATCTGCCAAGTAGAACGGCCCCTGGTATCTACAAATCGAATAGCGACGCTAGAGCATAAGTATTTGCAGGTGGTCCGGGATGGTAGCGTGCTGGCTGTTGCGGTCGACGCCGTTGGCTGTATCCCCGGAGACTGGGTTCTCTGTGTTGGCAGCTCTGCAGCACGCGAAGCAGCGGGTAGTAAAGAATATCCTAGCGATCTGACGATTGTCGGCATTATTGATCACTGGCCGCCCGAAGCTGAGGATGACTGATGGAAATCCTACAAGTCGAATCCGTGTTGGTATGTACACGGCGGGTAGATGGGTTGAAAACGATGAGTTTGCGGGTGTTGCGCTCGGTAGGCGGAAAACGCCAGGTTGCGGTAGACCCCGTGGGCGCCCGTGAGGGTAACTGGGTATTTACTGTCAGTGGTTCGGCGGCACGCTATGCCGCTGGAGACTTTGAAGTACTCACCGATCTGACGATTGGCGGCATTATTGACCAATGGAAACCCGAAGACGGATCAGACAAGAGTCAGGTTTAACGACTTTTCAGACATGCAACTAAGCAATCAATGCACTCAATAGGAGACATGAAGATGGCAAGTGAAAACTACGGCATCGCACTGGGTATGATAGAAACGCGCGGGTTGGTGCCCGCCATAGAAGCAGCTGATGCCATGACAAAGGCTGCGGAGGTGCGACTGATCAGTCGTGAATTTGTGGGTGGCGGATATGTCACTGTTATGGTTCGCGGTGAAACTGGGGCCGTTAACGCGGCGGTGCGCGCTGGAGCCGATGCCTGCGAACGCGTTGGTGACGGTCTGGTGGCCGCACATATTATTGCGCGCCCGCATCGTGAGGTTGAGCCTGTACTGGATAACAGTGGGAACAGCGTCAAATAAAAAGCTGGCTATTGGGTAGCTGCGCGGCTTAGCGCCGTATTTGCGCCAACCCCGCGTCACCCGACCACCTCCATCCTTGGAACGGTGCGCGCTTACGCCTTGAGTTGGTGCAAAACGGGGGTAATTTAAGCAGCTACGCTAGTGATAGACAGCTAGATTGATTCTATTTATCTATATTTGGAGATAAGACAATGGCAAGTGAAAGTTACGGTATTGCGTTGGGTATGATCGAAACACGCGGGTTGGTACCTGCAATTGAAGCGGCAGATGCCATGACCAAGGCAGCCGAGGTACGCCTCGTTGGGCGTGAATTTGTTGGTGGCGGCTATGTGACTGTATTGGTCCGTGGTGAGACTGGTGCAGTTAATGCTGCTGTACGAGCTGGCGCTGATGCCTGCGAGCGGGTAGGTGATGGATTGGTGGCTGCACATATCATTGCGCGTCCTCATCGTGAAGTTGAGCCTGTTCTGCCAACAGGCGGTGAAGCATCCAAAGCGGCAGCGTAAGCAGACGGCTGCGTAGGCGGACAGTGAAATGCTAGCGTCTAGAGCGGACCAAGCTGTTTTGGGCTATCTCGGCAGGGCCTTGAGTTTGGAGCTCTCAGCAGTGCAACAATATAGTACTCAGGCGCGGCTCGTCGCGTCCTGGGGCTTGAGTGAAGTGGCAGCGAATTTCCAAAAGGAAGTCGCCGAAGAGCAACAGCATGTGGAGCGTATTATCGAGCGTATGCTTGCTGTTGGGGTTGCGCCTGCGGCATCACAACTGCGAGCTGTCAAGCTGGCCACTGATTTATCAGGTCTGTTACGTGCTGATCAGCAGTTCGAGCTGGAAGTGATCGCGCTATATGACGCTGCAACACGTCATTGTGCGAGGGCCGGCGACCATGATAATCGGCTGTTTTTTGAAGCGTTACTCAAGGAAGAACAAACCCATCTGTTAGAGCTTGAGCTGTGGCTACAGCGTCTGCAACAGAGTGCGGCGGAGCCTATGCGAAAATGATTGCGGTCGCATTTCTTACACTTACAGGCATAGTGGGTTTGTAGGTAGTAAAGAAGCACAGGGCTATGCTAGTGAAAGAAGCTAAAATAGTCCTAGGTGATAAACTTTTCGACCAGTTTTAGCCCGATGACGTAGGTTTGAAAACGTTGATGCATTATCGCTACTGAATGACGAGTAGGATTTCTGTTTGTATCGACTTGAAGAGGTAAGCGTGTGTGGAGGAATCTAATATGACCGCGCAACAGTGGCGGGAACGAAATCGTCCGGCACGACTTGAGAAGCGCTATGAATTTGAAGGTTATGATGCCCTGCGTGAGTTTCTCGAGCGGGCGGCAGACCTATCGGAGGAAAAAGGATTATATCCCGACATCGGATTCGGCAGGTCGTATGCGAATTTTACGATCCATGCTGAAGAAGATTCAGAGGTCTTGAGCGAAACACAACGAGAGTTTGCAAGGTTGCTCGACTCCTTAAATGTTCACAGCAAAGCGTAAAAAGTAGGTTATGCCGGTCATAGCACTGCTTGGGAATAAAGGCGGAGCGGGTAAAACGACGCTGGCTATTAACTTGGCATGCGGATTAAATAGACGGCAGCCGACCGTGTTGCTCGATGCTGATCCGCAACGTTCGGCCCTGCAATGGCGCGAGATTGCAGGTGAAGGGGCAGCGTATGAGCTTGTGGAGGTATTTGACGCAGTAGATCAATCGGCGCAAATAGTGGCTCGATATAGAGATCAATATGAGGTGGTCGTTATCGATTGCCCGCCATCAATCGACGCCAAACAGACACGACAGGCGCTTGTAAGCTGTGATACAGCGCTGATACCTGTGCTGCCTTCTCCGCTTGATCTTTGGGCAACCGCTCATATAGAGAAAAAACTCGACGCTGGGCGTGACCCAAACGCCGATCTGCGTGTCTTGTTGGTGATAAATCAGCTCGAACCACGCACCCGGTTGTCGAAATTGGTGGGCAGTGTGGTGTCTGAAGTTGGCTTGCCAGTAGCTAATACGGTGATAAAGCGCCGTGTGGCATACCGGAACGCGATACTCCAGGGCCGCAGCATTCTGGATGAGGGTGCTGCCGCTAAAGATGCGGCGGCGGAAATTCAACAGCTTATTGATGAATTGGTGGATGGACCGTGACGACTACAGATAAAACTGGCGATCAACTGGTTGCCTCAATCCGAAAGAGTAAATCAGGTGCCGTGGCAGGTAAAACCAGCGTCAAGAAGCGCCAAGCAAAACAGCCTGGTACGACCGTCAAACGGAGAGCGCGCGCTAAGAAGAACGCTGACTCCCGATCGGCGTCGTTACATGTCGATCCTTATAGCATTGGGGGCCGTGTGTGGCCCGATTGACCGGTGTCGCTGTCGTAGAGCAATGGCAACGTCCATGCTGTAAACAGGTCGAGAGCGCCGAATGTCTGTTCACTTTCCCTAAAACAGTGAGGCTGCAGTGACTCCCCCCCACAGCGAACCTGGTTACACCCCACCGGCGGCAATGCCGGATTATCTTATCCGTTATGCAACCTTGCGTCAGTTGCAGGTTTTCGAAGCAAGCGTTCGTCTAGGCAGTTTTTCGCGTGCGGCCGAAGAGCTGTTTGTCACACAACCCACGGTCTCGATGCAAATTAAAAAATTGGCCGATGCATTAGGCCTGCCGTTGTTTGAGCAGGTGGGTCGCAACGTTCGTCCAACCGAGGCTGGTAAAGAGCTCTATCAGTCATGTCGTGAGATTTTTCAGAATCTTGCGCACCTCGAGATGAAGATATCCGACATGAAAGGGATGAAGCGTGGTCGATTGCGTTTAGGCGTAGTGACGACGGCCAAGTATTTTGTCCCGGAGGTGTTGGGTGAGTTTTGTCGCCTTTATCCGGGTATCGATGTGGCTTTGAAAGTGTCTAATCGGGACCGCCTCATTGAGCGGCTTCACAATTATGACGACGACCTTTACATTATGGGGGAGGCACCGACCGATGGTATGGAGATAACATCCTACCCTTTCGCACCAAACCCTTTGGTGATTTTGGCGCCACGCGGCCATCCCTTGATTGGTCAAAAAAATATTTCACTAACGCGCATCGCCGCAGAACCATTGATATTGCGCGAACCTGGTTCAGGCATACGAGATGCGGCGTTACGTGCATTTCAACAGGAGGGGCTGCAGCCAAAGGTTCGGATGGAGCTAGGCAGTAATGAGGCCATTAAGCATGCGGTCGTTGGTGGACTGGGCTTGGCTGTGCTGTCTTTACACACGTTATCTTTGGAAGGGCCGCGAGGTCCGGTGGCGCTGCTAGATGTTAAGGGTTTTCCGATTATGCGGCAATGGCACTTGGTGTTTCCTAAAGGCAAAGGGCTCTCCCTTGTTGCGGACACATTTCTAGAGTTTTCATTGGATGTTGAGCCGCGTTTGCGTGAAAAGATGATGGCGCTTTGGCCTGACTTGGCGAAACCCTTGTCACTGGCCGAACCCGCTGGAAAACTAAAAAACTGTAATAAGGCGAGCACAAAAGGCAGAGAAAGAGCAAGTCTGAGCAGAAAGACGCCTTAGTATGCAAGGGAATGGGCTGCTGAATGGTTGGCGCTAGGGCGTTGGATACTGTTTTGGAGTGCGCAATGCTCAGCGGCAACAACGTAGGCTGCGTGTTTTCTGCACCATGCGGTATGTCGATAGATTGTTATTAAAATATTTCACCTGATCGATCGGAACCCATAGTATCTCGTGAGACTCGTCATTTCCGGGTACCGGAAGTGTGTCATCTATTTCGAGGAGAAAACGGATGTCGTAGTGCTGGTGGGCTGGCCCAAAGCGGCTTGCTGGTATGTGATGGATATCAACGTCAAAAATGGTTTCGCTGACAAGCTTGATTCGATCCAACGGCAGGCCGGTTTCTTCGCGTGTTTCCCTTAGCGACACGCGTAGGATATCGGCATCGCCATCGGCATGGCCGCCGGGTTGGAACCACTGGTCGTGTTTACGGTGGTGTAACAATAGGGCATGGCTGCATGTAGGGTTGACAACCCATGCCGAGCCTGTGACATGCCCTTCCCATAGCGTACTGTCGAAACAGTTCTCATGTTGCTGAATGAAGCGGCGGGTATGCATGACATAGCCGGCTTCATACACGAACGGTGTACGATATTGTTCGAGTAAAGAGAGTAATTCGTTTCGATGCATGATGGTCTTTGGCTTGTCACGTAACCGCAGGTCTTTCAACCGCCGCAATAGCCGCAGCGGCAGCTTCATCGACGTCACCCTCGCGGCCGGATATTACGAGACGGCCAAAAGCGCCCACGGCGCGGACATCGATTAATGTGATACTGGCAGCTTTTTCTGCCTGATTGGCTGCGTACACAATATATCCCGCTGGCTCGGTCTCCAGAATAAACATACTTTGTCCGGGGAGGATCATCGATCCGCGGCGATCTTGCCGGTTAATTAACACGCAATGGTCAGGCGTCATGCCGCGGATGGTTTCACTCCATGCGACCCGACAGCTTTGACGATCCTCTGCTTGAGCCCGCAAGTGGCGAAGCATTATATTGCCCGCCTCACGCACGTCGCTTTGGTCGCGTTGATGGATTACCATAGAACCGTAGGCGCGTTCCACCACCTGCTGTGCGAGGTGTACCCGGGTGGCTTTCAAGGCAATATCCGTCAGGCGGTGCACTGCCATACCTGGCGATACTTCTACCCATAGGCAAGCATCACCCGGAACCGGAAGGAATCCTTGTGAGACGGTTGCCATATATGCCGCTAACTGGGGCTGAAGTGCGTCTATATAGACGTAGGTTCTAAGTGTGATCATCCCGTCTGTTGTCAAATATGGGGAAGTACTTGCGGTTAGGTCGGGCCGAGAGCGAGGCGGTTGTGACCAGCGCTCTTTATAGCCCTTTTTACCCCTCAGTAAAAAGAAAAGTTACTGATTGATTATATAGATGATCATCTATCTATCATTATATGGGCGCAAACCCGTGTTGGCGCCACAGTACTTCGTTCGTTATCGTCTCTAGCTTCTTGGTAACCTATAACCTTTGGATGACTAATTTTGTAAAAAAAATTGAGTAGTCCCTTAGCCATGTTTTATCGATACTCTGCTGGCATGGCTGAAATCACATATTACCTCTGCGTATAACCTGCCATATCACGTTCCACAAAGCATGTCGCTATTTGGGATAAGGCTGGTTTATCGCCGCTGGTGCCCAAAAAGAGGGGAGCCTAAACATGCAGCAGTTGATACTTCTAATTGTGGCACTGCCATTTTTTGCAGCGTTGATTATACAGGTGCTTCCTCATCGTTTGGGGAGGCGTGCAGCAACAGTCAGTCTAGTGGTGGGTTGGCTGGTTTTGTTGTTGGCTGCTGTCGGGCTATCGCTAGCGCTTGAAGGGAATCAAGCCATTGAAGCGCGATTGTACGACGATGTTGCGGTCCTTCGTATTGATCCGTTGGCTGCGGTAATGATCTTGGTTATTTCTGCAATCAGTTTGATTGTCAGTCATTATTCAGTGCGCTATATGGTGGAGGAGCCAGGTTACCGACGGTTCTTTGCACTGCTGTCAGCAATGACTGGCGTCTTGTTGCTCATGGTATCGGCCGGTGACCTTTTAACCTTGCTGGTGGCTTGGCACCTTGTTGGGGTGCTCCTTTACTTCCTCCTTGCGTTCGATACGCGGAGCAAATCGGCATCACGTTACGCGCTGTGGACGTGGATGACCTTTCGTTTCGGCGATCTTCCTCTGATACTCGCCGCTGTTCTTCTATATCAGGCTTTCGATAGTTGGTCGTTTGTTGAGATATTTCGGCAGCTGGCAGCGGCACCGGATACGCGAACAATATTCGATCTCAGGTTGGTTGATGTAGCGGGTGGGTTAATTGCGGTGGCAGCCTTTGCGAGGTCTGCGCAGTTCTTCTTGCATACTTGGTTGCCCTACACTATGAGTGGCCCGACGCCTGTGTCGGCGCTGATGCATGCGGGTATTGTCAATGCGGGGGGCTTCCTTGTTAATCGATTCGCGCCAGTGTTCGTAGAGACCAGCGGTGTGATGCACTGGATGTTTGTTGTTGGCCTTGCTACCGCGGTAATAGGGTCTGTGCTGATGTTGGCACAAAGTGATATCAAGAAAGCCCTGGGCTACTCGACGATGGGGCAGATGGGGTTCATGATTATGGAGTGCGGGCTCGGAGCATTTTCACTCGCAATCTATCACTTGATCGCCCATGGCCTTTTTAAGGGAACACTGTTTCTTGGCGCGGGTGGCGTGATACACGAGGCGCGAAAAAGCGATGGGGTGCCCAAAGACCCTATGTATGGGTTTATTGTCGAGAAAAACACTGCGCCGAGTCGCAAGCCATGGTTACTGATGGCTGGGTTGACGCTCATCGTACCTGCGGCGATTCTGCTAGGGGCGCATTGGTTGGTTGCGCAAGATTTCTATCAAAAACAGGGTGCTGTGGTCCTTTTGTTTTTTGGGTGGGTTACGGGTGCCCAGTTGATTTTTTCAGCCTACCGCATGGGTAATGCAAAGCTAGGTCGTTTGTTCGCTCAGGTGGTTATTTCCTTTGCTATTGTGATCCTGGGTTACAGCATGATTGGCCACGCGTTTGATACCTTCCTGTTCCCGGATGAGGTGTTTAGAGCAAGTATTTATGCTGCGGCTGAAATAGATGTACTGTGGTTTGATCTTCTGGTCATGGTAGTCACCGTTATAATAGTCGCCGGTTGGCTGCATACTTACTACCATGAACGCAATGGCCGCAGAACGGGAAAAATCTTCAGTCATCTACGCTTCAGCCTCTATGTTGCCATTTCTCGTGAGTTCTATGTCGGCGATATTTATGCGTGGTTGGCGCGACACCTGGAAAGGTTGTCCGTCAGATTGAACGTATGGATGAGGTGGGTATAAATGACTGAGTACGGTTGGTTGTTCGCCACGCTTTTCCTGCCTTTGTTCCCATTGGCAATGGTTTTCAATTTTGTGTTTCAGCGTGCGCACAATAGCGTCTTGCGGGTAGCGCTATTGCTACTTTGGCCAATGGTGGGTCTTTGGCTTTTGGATAACGTAGTCAAACAAGTTCCACAATGGGTGATGTATTGGGCGTTGGCGAGTGTGCTGCTTTACAGTGTGCGGATGCTGGTGGTACGGGAGGTCGGCATTTGGGTGGGATTCCTTGCAACTGCTGGCTGGGGACTCGTCTGGCTGTCATACAGCGAGAGCAGTTCCGCTGCGACGATGGTTCTACACGTAATGGCTTTTAGCTTGCCGCTAGTGCTTTTGATATCTCTGGTAATGCAGCTCGAGAGATTTCACGGGTCTGTTTTTGCAGGCGTTGTGAGTGGGGTTGCTCAAAATCATCCTCGCGTTGCAGGGCTCATTGCCATCAGCGTGCTTGCGGCTATCGGTACACCCCTGTTCCCAGCGTTCTTTTCTATGTTGATTCATGTCGCGCAGTCGATGGCATTTCTACCAGTCGTAACCATTGGAATCGGTGTCGTGTGGCTATTATGGAGCTGGTCTGGGGTTCGTTTGCTGCAGGAGTTGTTGGTCGGTGCTGGTGAGGTGGGTGCTAAGCAAGACATCACTATTGCTATGGTGGCCCTCTACGCATTCTTTTTGGTGCTGATCATAGCCGCGGGCGTGTATTTTCTCGGGAGGATGTTATGAGCCTTTCCTTGGGTATGAAGGCGCAAATACGTTCGATGGTATTTGTCGCTGGCGAACCAATACCATCTTTCTGGCCTATGCGTGGGTTTATTCATCATAACCCCCTTCATGGCCTTGAGAAGCTTCCATTTGCACAGGCAGTTTGCAAGGGGGAGCGCCTTTTTCATGGTAAAGGGTTTTTACCAAGGTCAATGTATCAGCGCTATTACCGTGAGGGTGAGGTCAGCCATGATGCGTTGGTCACAGGGGTAAAACGCTTTCTTGACGAGACTCCCGGGCCCGAAGGGATAGATTTGCACGCTATGCTTCTGGCGTTACTGACGGAGGTTGAGTCGCCGATAACCGTACACGATAACAAATTGAGTGCTCGTGTTATTGCCAAAGCGATTGGCTCCACTGGTCAGTTGTCTAAAGCTATGCTGGAAGCGGAGACCAGGCCGGAAAGACTAGAGAAGGTACTGAGGGAGGATCTGCTTGATGAGGGTACGGTCTATGAAGCCCTGGATGCGCTGTTTGGTACGGATATCTCAGAAGAGCTCGATGAACTCGTGGTGAAGAGTTGCCTGAGCTTTTTTGATGAAGGGCAGGCTGTCTGGAGCATGCCCGGTCGTGGAGATGGGCTGTTTTCAGCGTGGCGTGAGGTCGCCCGGAGAGGTTTTGGGTTGTTCCGGCGGGGTCGCTACATTCGCAAAACTCTCGACGCTGCGAGTGAACCCGAAGGTATTATCGTTCATGTCTTGGATCAGCTTGGCGTTCCCGAATCGCAGTGGGTAGGCTATTTCAGCCGTGAACTTTCGCGTTTGCATGGTTGGGCGGGCTTTATTAGATGGCGTTCAGGTGCACGTCACTATTTCCATGGCCAGCGTTTCCCTGGTGATCTTGTTGACTTTTTGGCGATTCGTTTGACGCTTTCAGCGGCGCTGATACACGAACGTGCTGCTAATCGCTATCCATCGACAATGGCAGCGCTTGCGGAGTTTGTCGCCGAAAGGCCTTTGGAAGCATGGCTGAGGCAGGCATTTTATCGTAAAACGATCCATCCGGCCTGGGCGCAACGTGTTCAGCAGGTGTTGCTGGTGGGTAAGCACACCCAGGTTCATAAGTTGGCCAGGGAATATATCGAGTATTGGGTGCAGCGTAGCGCGAAAAACCAGGCGGACGGTGTAAGGCGTCTTGCGTCACTAGCGGGAGCCGAGAAAGCTTTACAAAGCCTCGATGACGAGGGCTTGCTGTCCTTGATGAAAAGCCTCCAGAGCTTCGAGAAGAGTGAAGGCATGTTGTGGCTCGAGGCGATAGAAGACGGCGCGATCCAGCGGCTTATGAGCTGTTTGAACAAGCCCGCTCGCAGAGTACCTGATGAAAGCTATAAACGCCCTTTTGCCCAAGCGTTGTTTTGTATCGACACACGTTCAGAGCGGTTGCGCCGTCACCTCGAAAGTGTTGGTGATTACCAGACGTTTGGGATTGCTGGTTTTTTTGGTGTGCCGGTTAGCTTTATGTCGTTGGGTAAAGGTAACGAAACCCATCTATGTCCTGTACTGCTTTCGCCTAAAAATCTCGTCATGGAAATGTCGGTTAACGAGGTTCAAGACACCACGGCATTGTCGGTGTTTGAAAAGGTGGTGCATGAGCTAAAGGAATCGGTATTTGCGCCGTTTGTCACGGTAGAAGCGATTGGCTTGCTGTTTGGTTTCGACATGGTGGGTAAAACGTTAGCGCCACGTGCTTACAATCGTTGGCGGTCACGTCTGCACGATAATCAGTCACATTCACATACTCATTTGTTAATCGACAAACTCACCAGAGAACAAGCCGATTCCATTATTCGTGCGGTACAGCGAGGGGTGATCGCGAAAGCGGTAGAGCACGAGTTTGAGGTGCCCCCCGAGTCCGTAACGGATGATCTCATCCGGGAATTACGTGAGGTCGCGTTGGGTCATAGCGAGAAAACGCCGTTATTGCAGCAGCAACTGCGTCTGGATGACGAACAGTGCAGCCGATTTATTGAGCGGTTGCGAAGCACTTATCGGCTCAGTCCCGCCGATACACGATCACAAATGGAACGTCTTGGTCGAATCGGGTTTACGCTCGAAGAACAAGTGGGGTTCGTTTCGCAGGCGTTGCGTTCCATTGGTTTGACCCGCAACTTTTCGCGGTTCGTTCTGTGTGTTGGTCATGGTAGCCAATCAGAAAACAACCCTTATGAATCGGCACTCGATTGTGGCGCTTGCGGTGGAAATCCTGGTTTGGCCAATGCACGCATATTCGCACACATGGCTAATAAACCAGCAGTTCGTACGAGATTGAAGGCACAAGGTATCGATATTCCCGATGATGCCTGGTTTGTGCCTGCCATGCACAACACCACGACCGATGAGGTGACGCTGTATGACCTGGATCTGTTGCCATCGACGCATCCCGTTTATCTGGATCGCTTGCAAAACGGTCTGGTTGCTGCGTGCCGGCTTTGCACACAGGAACGTATGCCTGAATTGAATTTTATTGCGGCGCAGCAAGCAAGTGAGAATGCAGACAAACAGGCAGTCCGTAATGCAATGGACTGGTCGCAGGTGAGGCCTGAGTGGGGCTTGGCCCGAAACGCCTATTTTATTATTGGCAGACGGGAGCTTACTGAAGACTGCCCGCTCAATGGACGTGCCTTCCTGCACTCGTACGATTATCGTTTGGATCGTAAGCAACGGCTGCTGGAGAATATCATGACGGGGCCGTTGGTCGTCGGTCAGTGGATCAATATGGAGCATTATTTTTCAGCCGTAGACAACGAACACTACGGAAGCGGGAGTAAGGTCTATCATAATGTTGCGGGCAGGTTTGGTGTAATGACCGGAAATATCAGTGATTTACGCACCGGGCTGCCAGCGCAGACGGTACTTGCGGAAGGGGTTCCTTATCACGAGCCGATGCGGCTGGTCACTGTAGTTGAAGCACCATTGGCGCATGTGCAATCGGCGATAGCCCAAGTCGCTATCATCCGCCGGTTACTCAATAATGGTTGGATTCGTATGATGGTGATAGATCCCGAGGCGGGTCGTACCCATGTTTATCAGGCAGGCGACTGGCAACAAGTAACCCCGCAAGCGATCAGTGACCAGTCTGTTCATAAGGAGGCAATGCCAGTATGAAGAATCTAAGATTCAGCCCACTAAAAAAGCTTGAGATTATTTTAGAAGGCGAATATCAGGAATTCGCAACCGATTTGCTCGACCGCATCGAAGTGAAAGGTTATACGATTATCAATAACCTATCTGGTAAGGGCAGTCATGGGTTTCACGACGGCCACTTGATGTTTAACGAAGACGATGTGCTGATAATGATTATTGCGGCTGTGCCTGAGTCGTTAGTATCGCCCATATTGCAAGGATTGGCCCCATTCTACAATGAGCATTCGGGCGTGGTGTTTATCTCGGATATTCAGGTGACGCGCCTGGTAAAATTCAGCGACTAGCCATCGTTTGGCTTGTTTGCTTTCAGGCGGCCGTTGCAAGGCACACTTTCTTGCAACAACCATGCTGTTTTAAGAGGTTCGCGATACTGCTTGTCGGTGCTCTGGAAGCACCCTGTGCAGTCCTTCAGACAGGCACCATAAAAAAAGCCCGAGCCACTATGGCCGGGCTTTTTTCGTCCGAAGCCGTGGCATGCGGCTTACTGGCCGCCGCTTTGCTGCTTTTCTTGTTCCATCTCGTGGACTTTAGTCAGCGTGATCTGGGAGACGACGGCAGCGATTTCAGGGTCGACGCCGACTTGCAGCAGTGCTTTGTTGTAGTCGCTATAGGTGGCCTGCTTTTCCTCGGCTTGAACGGCGAGGGTTGAGAGCGAGAGGGCTGCCAGGGCAACAATGATTAGCTTCTTCATAAGAACTCCAGAATATAAGAATATGCGTATACAGTAGTGGTGTCCCTAGGTGATTGCAAGCATTCCTTGTTGATCCTGATGGAATTCTGTGAGGTTGGGCACGCTTGGGGCAGCAGGTTAACTATTGCGTCAGACGAGCTGCACGATGGTATTCAGCATACAATCAGCGTTTTGTGCTGTTGCTGGAGCTGAGTCAATGGATTGGTTTGTCCGCTATATCTTGTTATTTCTGCTGCTGTTTCAAGGCGTTGCTTCTGCGGAGCGGCTTACCTGGTCGTTGCAGGAGCTTCGGTTTGGCGTGGCGGATGACAATCGGTTGCAGGCATCGCTGGGTCCGGAGATGCTGTCGCAGTTGCAAGCGAGCTACGCTGAGCGTGGGTTGCATTGGGAGACGGGCGGATTGTCATTAACGCTGCCCGTGCCGCCGCAGTCGCTGGTGTCAGATTGTAGTTTGAGCGCGGAACTTGACCGCATGGATGCGGTATTGCTGCTGCAGGATCAGACCTTGCTGTCGTTGCAGATGACCTCTTTGCAGGCACCGCTGGTGCTTGAGATCGACGCGCCGTTCCTGCTTGGCGGACAAGGAGAAGTCACTCAGCGTTTTGGTGTGTCGGCCTTCGGTCGGTGCCGCCGGTACGGGAAAGACAGTTTCGATATCGGTTTGCAAGGCAGTGGTCGGCTGCAGGTGCGGATCACGCTGGAACCGGGCGTTGCGCTGACAAGGACGGCATTGACAGTGACACCCCGCTTCGCCGTCGAGTTTGCGTGGCGGGATCTCGACTACGATGTGGATGTTGATCACACGGTGGCGGCTGGGGTGATCGAAAACCTCCTGCGGAGCCAAATCGACACGTTGTTCTCGTCGGAACAAGCCGCAGCAACCGCCCGGCAGCTTGAGCAGAAGTTTCGCCAGCGCATGCTCGAAGCCTGGGGTGGTGACTCTATGACGATTGCGTTGCCGGCGCTGGATGATGCCCAGTTTGCTGATCTGCAGGAGCAGCTGCGACGCAGCTCGACTTTCCCGGTGGCTGATCGTTACCTCAAGGATCATATGATTGCGCTGTGGTACTCACTGATCACCGGCGATCGAAAGCCGGGAGCAGGGGTGTTCACGGCTGCGCTATCTTGCGAGGTGACAGCGCGGAAACTGTTGCCGCTCAATGCCAAGCCCTTGTTTACCTTGGTTGGGAATGATTGCCGCCGCGTGGCGCCTGCTGAAATCAGCCGGTTGCAGGGGGTGCAGCGCTATTTTGCTGACGGCGACTGTCGCCAGAGCATCAACGTCACGGCGATGTCGCAACAGCAGTTCTGCCGTAACCAGTTCGATGGCCGGCGTGTTGGCAATGGCGCTTTGCTACCGGTGGGTTCCTCGGCGTGGTATTTGTCGCCGGGTACGCGCAGTGATTTTGCGCTCGTCTCGACGGCGGGCCTGGTGCAGCCCTGGGTCAACGCGCGCCGGTACAAGACAGTCGAGACCGACGCGGGCACTTGCGTACTCGAAATGCGCATCTACAAGAACGATATTGCTGCCACCGGGCTGCGGCCCATGTTGGCGCTGCATGGGGGCAATTGGCAGTATCGCAGCCGGGGCATGCTGGGTATCGAGGCGACCGTTACGCAGTTTACCGCGCGTGGTTTCGTCATCTTCGCGCCGTTCTATCGCTTGGCGGGGGATGCCGAAGGCACCGAAGCCTGCCGCAATGCGCGTGGTGAGGAGATTCTGGCTGATGTAGGTGACGCATTGGCCTGGGTCAACGAACAGGCGGCAGCGTATGGCGCGGACAATGGCAAGGTCGTCGTCACCTGGCAGTCCGCCGGTGCGCATCTCGCGGCCTGGCTTGCTACGCACTATCCGCAGCAGATCGCACGCGCACTGCTGCTCTACCCACCGACCGATATGGCGGATTACTTGCAGCAGTGGCAGCAAGGCGGGCCGGGCGTCAGCCCCGATGGTGTGGATGCGCTGCGCACTTTCTTGAAGCTGGCAGGGCCGGAGGAAATCGACCTATCGATGCCGCTGGTGCAGGACAACAGCCTGCCGCAGATCGTCGTCCAGGCGCCGGCCGAGTTTCCTCCGATGTTCCTGATCCATGGCTCCGCCGATGACGTTGTGCCGATGCGCCAGTCGGCACGGCTGTGCAATGCCCTTGCTGGAAACCCCGATACGGGGCCTGCGCCAATGGCGTTGGATGATGAGGATGCGAGCATTCGCGTCGACTGCGATCAGCGCGGCAGCCAGTTTCATGCGATAGCTGGCGCTGGGCATATGCTGGACTTTTGCTTGACCCCATCGCTGTGTGCAGCCGGGACTGCCGAAGGTCGGGGAGCGGCGCGCCAGGCTTTACGCCAGGGCTACGATTGGGTGGCGTCGCCGGTCGGACGCGTGGCTGCGGTGTAAGCGCCAAAGAATCAGCCCCCTTGCAAAATCCCCTGACTTGCATTCCATGGCAACAAGGCGTCCAGTTTCTCCGCCGTATCAGCCCCAGTAATATGCCGCAGCACATGGCGGATATAGGCAAA
>JALSHZ010000055.1 GCA_026981985.1 Gammaproteobacteria bacterium
CGGACAAATAATGGGGGCTCGCACGGTTTGCTTCAGAACAGGTACCGCAACATGGAAAATCAACTGCAACAACCGAATCATCGCCTTGCAGTTGCCATGCAGGAAGCCATAATCGCGTGAACGTCGAAAGCCCTTGGGCAGGACATGCTGTAAGAGCAGCCAGAGAAAATCCGCGCCCGGCAGGGTACGGGTCTGGATCGCGCCACGATTGTCCGTATAGCGGAAGGTAACCTTGCCATTGTCCATGGCGAGGATATTGTGCTCACTGAGCACACCCCGGTACAGGTACCTGCCCAGATAGGTGATGGCCTGTTCACCGCTGCCCACCCGTTTGCAGTGGACCACCCACTTGCGGGGAAGCCGGGCGTTGACCGTCAGATCATGATCCTTCAGTGCCTGCAACCACTTGGCGCGATAGACCTTGCCCAGATTGTGCTGGTTGAACAGGTACTTTCCCGCCTTATGACGCCACAGGCGATGTTGCCTGTCGAGCGCCCCGGCAGGCGCCACTAGATGGACATGGGGATGGTAGTCGAGTTTCCTCGAATGGGTGTGCAGTACGGCAGTTGCACCCAACTGTCCCTTGAGTTTCGCGTCATTGAGGCCGAACTGAGCCAGCGTTTCCCAGGCGATTTTCATCAGTAGATCGTAGATCAGCCGTTGATGATGCCACGCCAGGGCGCGCATCTGGGCCGGTAAAGTAAACGTGATCATGAAGTAATCGACCGGCAGCAACTTCTGTAACTGGCGTTCGAGATAGCACTGGCTTTGATGATGCTGACAATGTGGGCAACTGCGGTGGCCACAGGCGTGCGGTAACCGGGCCGTTTGCGCGCAGGCCGGGCAACGTGCCAGCAGCGCCGGGCTTTGCCCGGTGCGGCATTGGCGCATCGCGCTCAAGGCGCGATGATGACCGGGCAGCAAGCGTGGACCATACTGTTCGAGGAGTGCGGGCTCGAAGGCCTCGATGATATCGGACAGCAAGATCATGGCTGCGCCTCCCAGCGCAGGGTAAAGCCCTGCAGCATCTGCTCGATGACGGCGCTGGCATGGTTTTGGGTCACTTCGGTCAGATGAGCATATCGAGCCGTCGTCTTCGGATCGGCATGCCCCAGAATCCGCTGGATCTCCCGCAGATCCACCCCGGCCTCCAGCAGATGCGTGGCATAGCTGTGGCGTAGCGAATGAGTGGAGATCTTGCGGTGGATACCGCAATCTGCCACCGCCGCCTTGATCGCCAACTGCACCCCGCCACGATCCATGAATGAGGCGGCACGACGGATCTGTGCAGGTGTCCCGTTCTGGTTTGGGAACAGCAGGCGGGGATGGCGGTGCGTCCTCCAGTAACCGCGCAACGCCTGGAGCGTCACCTCGGGCAAGGGAGCGTATCGGTCCTTCTTGCCTTTACCCAGGCGCACATGAACTCGATGCCGGGCAGCGTCGATATCGCCGACCTCCAGTTGCAACCCCTCGCCCAGACGCAATCCCATGCTGTAGACGGTGAGAAAGAATACCCGGTAGCGCAGCTTGCGCACGGTGTTGATCAGGCGCCAGGTTTCCTCTATCGTCAGGATGTCGGGCAGAGAATGCACCTTTGGCGGCCTGAAGATCTCGACCCACTCCCACTGCTTGTCGAGGACATGGCGGTAGAAGAACTGGAGGCCGCAGCGGTCGAGTTTGACGGTGCTCCAGGAATGGGAATCCACCAGGGCGGAGAAGTAGCGCTTCAAATGCGCAGCGGTCAGCCGGTCAGGACAACAGTCGAAGTAGTCGGCAATTCGTCGTACTGCCCGGCTGTAGGCCGAGATGGTCTTGGGCGCCATTCCCTGGAGTTTGAGTTCGGTCAGGTGTTGCTCATAGAGCTTGTTGAAACGGTTTTGTTCACGCTTGTTCATGGTCATACCCTCAATAGCGTTACCGTGGCTGGCACGGACACCTGGGGATCAGGTGTATTGAGAGTATGGATCTGCCGCGTTAGCGGCTTCGTTCAACAAGCAAATCCAGCTGACCCGAAAACCGCTAAGCGGTTTTCGGTCGGCTGATTTGAAGCGTTATGCGTGTAAGAAGCATTCGATATGGTAGGAGCGGTTGAGTGAAGAAATTAGCAAAAATCGTAACAGGAATTGCTATATTTGTATTCGCGGGAACGGCATTCGCGTATTCGCACGTTTTTTGGCTGTCAACAATTGAGTATTCTGATTTCAATAATATATCAAAAAACCTCTATATTGATCCGGCGCTCGAAGAAAGTGAATATAAAGCTATTCTCGATTTGCTAAATGAATCAAAAGAAAGGATAAGAAACAAATATGGCTCATTCACTACCTTTCCTATTATTGTTATAACCGGCAGTACTAAAAATGCGAGAAAATATGGGCTAGGCAACTTTCCCGGAAAAGCATTTGCGGCGCCGTGGGAACAGTATGTTGTGGTAAATAGCCAATCACATGACGTAAATTTGCTGGCTCAGACACACACAGAGGGGGTCAGGTCTTGAATTAATACACCACCCCTCCTCTCTAATACAATAGTGTCAGCCTGATGCCGACGCTCACAGAGGCACCGCAACCGGTCGAGATGGTTGATGTGAGATAGTCGGCTAGACGGGCGACCTTGTAGCGACGATTGGCCGGCAGGATGCCGGCGGTCCCAAGGGCGTGTGCGTAGCGGTGCTTATGCCTCACTTCTTCCCTTTTCCATAGCGATATTTCGTGAACGTTGCGAGATCTGCTAACGACGAGGTCAGGTCTTGAACGCACATACTAACCTACTACTACAATAGCGCCCCCCCTGACGGCGACACGTTGTCTCGTTAGAACCATCCCTGCTATAAATGAGCCACTGCCCACCTCCCCCAACGAGCGGCACAAAGGCGGTTAGCAAGAAGCTACAGATCAGCTTGCTGGGCTCTTGATACCTTATGCATATCACATTACAATCGTATGCGTACGCTTAGGAGGCGACCATGAGAACCACCCTTGATCTACCTGAGAAGCTCCTCGAAGAAGCGATGAAACTTACCCATACCACCACAAAAACGGCAGTAATTATTAAAGCACTGGAAGAAATAGTCAGAAAATCAAAGATCTCGGAAATAAAGAGATACAAAGGGAAAATCGACTTGGACATTGATCTAGACGAGCTTAGAGATCGCCGTTAGATGGAAGTGTTAGTTGATACCTCAATATGGATCGATTATTTCAGGGGTGGTGCTAAGTCAAACGAGCTTGATGTTTTGATCGATGAAAATTTGATTACCACCAACGATATCATTCTGGCTGAACTGATCCCTTATCTGAAAATAAAAAAACAAACGTAACTACTCAGCGCAAAAAAACCATAAAAAAAGCTTGACAGGGTTTTTGCGTATTTTTCCTGCTTTTTCGGCAATCCAGGGATTAGCTTCAAACCCCTGCCTCAGAAGCATCATCATTCTAT